>NZ_JAAROG010000065.1:0-263 GCF_023093515.1 Aeromonas genomosp. paramedia | reverse complement strand
CGCTTGCGCGCGGCGCGGCGCTCAAGCTGGTGCTCGCCGGGCCGCGCGGCCCCGAGCCCGACCTGCTGCGCGTGCAGGCCCGCCCGCTGCGGCTCAAGGGCCGCGACTGCCTGTCGCTGACCTACCACCACCGCACCCGGGACCTGACGCGCAACCTGCCGCTCGACGAGGCCGTGGCGGCGCTGGCCGAGCACATCGGCCGCGACTTCGACAACCTGCACCTGCTGACCGCGGAGGTCGAGCTGCAGCTCGCGATCAGCCGC
>NZ_JAAROG010000064.1:0-265 GCF_023093515.1 Aeromonas genomosp. paramedia | reverse complement strand
AGCCGTCGGCGCCGCGTCGAGCTCATCGTGCTGCCGCTGCTCGCGGTCGTCGTGGCGACCCTTGCCGTCGTCGCCGACGGCGCCAGCCCCGAGCGGGACCCGGTCCCCGTCTCGACGCCGGTGCTGCCCTTCGACATGCCGAGCACCACGGAGCTGCGCGCCTCCCCGCGCAAGGTCTTCGCGAACTACTTCACGCCGCTGCCGATCTCGATCGACAACCGTCCGGCCGACAGCGACTACTACACGCGCAACTACCTCTCGCCCG
>NZ_JAAROG010000063.1:0-269 GCF_023093515.1 Aeromonas genomosp. paramedia | reverse complement strand
CGGGCTCCCAGAGAAAGCCCTTTTCGTTGAGAATCCAGAACTCGTAGCCTTCCCAATAGGGTCGCTCAAACTGGATCAGACGAAAGCGACCCGCCGTCTCCAAGATCTCGTACCTGACGTAGATCTGGGAGATGTTCCGGATCATCTCGCTGGCGCTCGGGTAATTCTCAGGCACATCCGTTTATGACGCATCGGCGCGCGGACGCATCTCGTCCGAAGGCAACCTGAGCCATACTTGCGATCATTGGGGCGGCATCGAGTGGGCGACA
>NZ_JAAROG010000062.1:0-272 GCF_023093515.1 Aeromonas genomosp. paramedia | reverse complement strand
CCGTGTTCAGCGAGCGGGCCTCGCCGGTGCAGTGGTTCGGCCCCAAGCGCTGGCATCAACCGCCCATCACCCTGGAGGCGCTGCCCCCCATCGAGGGGGTGATCCTCTCCCATGATCACTACGACCATCTCGATCACGGGGCCATACTGGCGCTGCAGGAGAAGGTCGACCACTTCATCACGCCCCTCGGGGTGGGGGCGCGCCTCATGGCCTGGGGGATTGCGAAGGAGAAGATCCGCGAACTGGACTGGTGGCAGCAGACCCGGGTGGGC
>NZ_JAAROG010000061.1:0-273 GCF_023093515.1 Aeromonas genomosp. paramedia | reverse complement strand
TCGAAGGAGCACGAAGAGTACCAGAAAGAAAAACCCGAGTTCCCCAAATTGGAAAAGCCTAAAGAGCACGAGAAACACGAAGTCGAATATCCGAAAATACCCGAGTACAAGGAAAAGGAAGATAAGAGTAAGAAACATAAAGATGAAGAGTGCCAAGAGTCACACGAATCGAAAGAGCACGAAGAGTACGAGAAAGAAAAACCCGATTTCCCCAAATGGGAAAAGCCTAAAGGGCACGAGAAACATAAAGCCGAATATCCGAAAATACCTGAG
>NZ_JAAROG010000060.1:0-278 GCF_023093515.1 Aeromonas genomosp. paramedia | reverse complement strand
ACTTCTGTCAAATGACACAGTGAAATGGGGGAGTGAGAAAGCTCCTTCTTTTCATCATGCAAACCAAAACCTACAACTGGCTTCTGAAGTCAGTGATTCCCTATATCCGCTTTACCACCTACTACACCAGCCTCAGGGGAGCCAAATACCACGAGGGGTATGACTTACTAAGACCCGGTGATGTGATCGTCACCCGTGACCGTTTAAAGCTAACCACGATGCTGATTCCGGGGTACTGGGCTCACGCCGCCCTTTGTATTGGAAAGCATCCCCTGGAT
>NZ_JAAROG010000059.1:0-278 GCF_023093515.1 Aeromonas genomosp. paramedia | reverse complement strand
TAGGATCAGCTCACTGAGCCATGTTGAATTAGAGAGGATCAAGCCTGTTATCCTTCCACTGCTAAGAGAGGGAGGTCTTCGCTGCTCTGTGAAACCAGCCTCACGCAGTACCCTCCACTTTAGGAACCACGAGACCCAAAGTTTTCACTCAAGCCCCTCGGTTCAGCTCTTAGCTTGGAACGGGCAAGCCAGATTTGGACCAACTCCAGATCCGATTCTGCAAGCCAGCCCCATGTTCCATCATCTTGAAGCCCCCACACAGGTTACAAGCAAGCGTT
>NZ_JAAROG010000006.1:0-1337 GCF_023093515.1 Aeromonas genomosp. paramedia | reverse complement strand
ATGCTGGACGCCGGCATGAACGTCATGCGCCTGAACTTCTCTCACGGTGATTACGAAGAGCACGGCACCCGTATCCGCAACCTGCGTGAAGTGATGGCCGAGACCGGCAAGCACGCAGCCATCCTGCTGGATACCAAGGGTCCGGAAATCCGTACCATGAAGCTGGAAGGTGGCAACGATGTCTCTCTGGTCGCCGGCCAGACCTTCACCTTCACCACCGACCAGACCGTGGTTGGCAACAAAGACAAGGTCGCCGTGACCTACGCCGGCTTCGCCAACGACCTGCGCGTCGGCAACCGCATCCTGGTTGACGACGGCCTGATCGGTCTGGACGTCATTGAAATCACCGAGCGCGAAGTCATCTGCAAGGTGCTGAACAACGGTGATCTGGGCGAGAACAAGGGCGTCAACCTGCCGGGCGTCTCCATCAAGCTGCCGGCCCTGGCCGAGAAAGACAAGCGTGACCTCATCTTCGGTTGCGAGCAGGGCGTGGACTTCGTTGCCGCCTCCTTCATCCGCAAGAAAGAAGACGTGCTGGAAATCCGTGAGCACCTGAAGGCCCACGGTGGCGAAGCCATCCAGATCATCTCCAAGATCGAAAACCAGGAAGGCCTGGACAACTTCGACGACATCCTGGCTGTCTCCGACGGCATCATGGTTGCTCGTGGCGACATGGGTGTGGAAATTCCGGTTGAAGAAGTGATCTTCGCCCAGAAGATGATCATCACCAAGTGCAACAAGGCACGTAAAGTGGTCATCACCGCCACCCAGATGCTGGATTCCATGATCAAGAACCCGCGTCCGACCCGCGCCGAAGCTGGTGACGTGGCGAACGCCATCCTGGATGGTACCGACGCCGTCATGCTGTCTGGCGAATCCGCCAAGGGCAAGTACCCGCTGGAAGCCGTGACCATCATGGCCACCATCTGCGAGCGTACCGACGCCGTGATGCCGTCCAACCTGTCTGCTGCCAACGACAGCAACAAGCTGCGCATCACCGAAGCCGTTTGTAAAGGCGCCGTAGAGACCTCCGAGAAGCTGGACGCCCCGCTGATCGTGGTTGCCACCGAAGGCGGCAAGTCTGCCAAGGCCATTCGCAAGTACTTCCCGAAAGCCTGGATCCTGGCCATCACCACCAACAAGAAAACTGCTGCCCAGCTGGTCCTGACCAAGGGTGTGGTTGCTCACGTGGTTGACAGCATCGCCTCCACCGACGATTTCTATCGCATCGGCAAGGAAGCTGCACTGCAAAGCGGCATGGGCCTGAAGGGTGACGTGGTCGTCATGGTCTCCGGTGCCCTGGTACCGAGCGGTACCACCAACACCGCCTCCGTTCA
>NZ_JAAROG010000058.1:0-283 GCF_023093515.1 Aeromonas genomosp. paramedia | reverse complement strand
TATGGTGCGCCCGAGAGGATTCGAACCTCTGACCACCTGGTTCGTAGCCAGGTACTCTATCCAGCTGAGCTACGGGCGCTCATCAACTTTTGGTACTGCTAAAATGGTGCGCCCGAGAGGATTCGAACCTCTGACCACCTGGTTCGTAGCCAGGTACTCTATCCAGCTGAGCTACGGGCGCTCATCAACTTTTGGTACTGCTAAAATGGTGCGCCCGAGAGGATTCGAACCTCTGACCACCTGGTTCGTAGCCAGGTACTCTATCCAGCTGAGCTACGGGCGC
>NZ_JAAROG010000057.1:0-289 GCF_023093515.1 Aeromonas genomosp. paramedia | reverse complement strand
TCGTTACTGGGCTCGAACCAGTGACCCCCTCCTTGTAAGGGAGGTGCTCTCCCAGCTGAGCTAAACGACCTGGGATACTCTGTGGCCAAGATTGGTGGGTCGTGTAGGGATCGAACCTACGACCAATTGATTAAGAGTCAACTGCTCTACCGACTGAGCTAACGACCCATCTTGAACCTGTCACCGACCGCATGTGGCGGGCAGTGTTAAAACATGGTGGTCGTTACTGGGCTCGAACCAGTGACCCCCTCCTTGTAAGGGAGGTGCTCTCCCAGCTGAGCTAAACGAC
>NZ_JAAROG010000056.1:0-311 GCF_023093515.1 Aeromonas genomosp. paramedia | reverse complement strand
CTGCCCTGGTGATCCAGCTCGGCGCTCAAGACAACCTGGGCCGTGACGCTCCAGTTGCCGTTGTTGTCCACCAGATCCAGCTCGGCCCTCAGCACCTCGCGGCCATCCGCGCTGGTGCCCACCAGATCCCCATTGGCATCCAGGGTGAAGGTTACCGGGCTGCCGTGGCTGCTGTATTTGCCGTCCAGGCTCTGCTGGATGGCGTTGATATCGAATTTGAGGCTGTCGGGGGCCAGGGCATCGGAGCCGTGGCTCACGGTGAAGCTCATGTGGCTGACCACATCCTTCGCCCCTTGGTTGGCCTCCGTCAT
>NZ_JAAROG010000055.1:0-317 GCF_023093515.1 Aeromonas genomosp. paramedia | reverse complement strand
TGGTGGAGCTACGCGGGATCGAACCGCGGACCTCTTGCATGCCATGCAAGCGCTCTCCCAGCTGAGCTATAACCCCACAAAGGTCGGCCTGGGTGATACACACCGCACTGCCCTGGGTACTTCATTTCAATCAGGAACCTGGTGGAGCTACGCGGGATCGAACCGCGGACCTCTTGCATGCCATGCAAGCGCTCTCCCAGCTGAGCTATAACCCCTTGGATTCCAGATTGTTCGAGGAGAATTTGGTGGAGCTACGCGGGATCGAACCGCGGACCTCTTGCATGCCATGCAAGCGCTCTCCCAGCTGAGCTATAACC
>NZ_JAAROG010000054.1:0-319 GCF_023093515.1 Aeromonas genomosp. paramedia | reverse complement strand
CCGTTCTGGACGAAGGTACCGTAGGTGCTCAGGGCAGTCACCGAGGCACTGTTGTTGTGCCCGGTGGCACTCCAGCCCACAAACGCAGCCGGCGTATCGGCACCGGAGGCGTCGTTGCTCAGCACGTTGCCGCCAAGGCTCCCTGCCAGGTCTTCGGTGACGGTGCCGCCGTTTTCATCGTTCGCCGTCGGGGTGTCATCCACGATGCGCACTATCAGCTGGTCGCTGGCCGTCGTACCGCCCACCCCGTTCACCGTGATGGTCACGCTGTCATCAAATTCCGTCAGCGTGGCTCCCGACTTGCTGTCGTTGTCGATGG
>NZ_JAAROG010000053.1:0-326 GCF_023093515.1 Aeromonas genomosp. paramedia | reverse complement strand
CTGGTGGACAACAACGGCAACTGGAGCGTCACGGCCCAGGTTGTCTTGAGCGCCGAGCTGGATCACCAGGGCAGCGAATCCCTCGACTTGCCGCTGACCGTGACCCTGACCGACAAGGACGGGGACAGGGTCTCCACCGACTTGGCGCTCACCATCAAGGATGGCAATGCGCCTGGCTTTGTGGCGGGCAGCGGGGTGAGCCTGGATGAAGGCAACCTCAATGGCAGCAATACCCTGACCGGCACCGGTCACTTCACCGTGGACGCGGGCTCGGATCGGGTGAGCGAGGTCTCCTTTGCGGATGTGAACGAGCAGCCGGCCCTGAC
>NZ_JAAROG010000052.1:0-337 GCF_023093515.1 Aeromonas genomosp. paramedia | reverse complement strand
TGTTGTTGAGTGTTCACACAGATTGCCTTGATTCAAAGTAGTTAGAGCAAAGACCTGATGCGCAAGCGTCAGTGCTTGTTTGGTGAAAGCCAAACGAGAGAAGCCCGTTCGTTGGGTTGGGATGTGAATAGCGGCGCAAGCAGCTACCCGATTCAAAGTTAGCGATAACAACGAACAGCGCTAAAGGCCGCTAGCCTCGCAGGCTCGGCGTCGCCTTTACGAAAATCATTGCGAAGTAACCTTCGCAAAACATGATTTTCGTCCCCTTCGTCTAGAGGCCTAGGACACCGCCCTTTCACGGCGGTAACAGGGGTTCGAATCCCCTAGGGGACGCCAC
>NZ_JAAROG010000051.1:0-353 GCF_023093515.1 Aeromonas genomosp. paramedia | reverse complement strand
GGTCAGACCCTGACCGGGGATCTCGATATCACCGCCGGCACCGATCCTCTGGTTAATATCAGCTTCGATGCCAGCCAACCGGGCCTGCTGGGGCTCACCAGCGGCGGCCAACCCGTTGTCATCAGCATCAACGGCAACAGCATCAGCGGCAGCGTCAACGGCCAGAATGTGTTTACCCTGACGCTGGATCAGAAAGGTCACTACGTCTTCACCCTGAACCAGCCGCTGGATCAGGGCAGTGCGGACAGCCTGCTGAAGGCGGGCTTTACCCTCACGGACAGCGATGGGGATACCGTGTCCTCTTCCCTGAGCGTCACCATCGGCGACGGCGCCAACCCGGTGATCAGCGCCGT
>NZ_JAAROG010000050.1:0-421 GCF_023093515.1 Aeromonas genomosp. paramedia | reverse complement strand
GGGAACCTGGGGTTGGATCACCTCCTTACCTTAAGATGTCGTGTTGTTGAGTGTTCACACAGATTGCCTTGATTCAAGTTTAGAGACAGTACACGAAGTGGGTCTGTAGCTCAGGTGGTTAGAGCGCACCCCTGATAAGGGTGAGGTCGGTGGTTCGAGTCCACTCAGACCCACCACTTCGATTACGGGGCTATAGCTCAGCTGGGAGAGCGCCTGCTTTGCACGCAGGAGGTCTGCGGTTCGATCCCGCATAGCTCCACCATATCGTACTGTGTTTGTCAGAAGACAAAGCCATGAATTGGATAGCAATATTCAGTTAATGCCTTTGACTTCTTTACGAAGTTTGCTCTTTAACAATCTGGAAAGCTGATTTAAAAAGTAGTTCTCAAACATTTGTTACAAGTGCTTTGGAAACTTCTTG
>NZ_JAAROG010000005.1:0-34907 GCF_023093515.1 Aeromonas genomosp. paramedia | reverse complement strand
GGCCTGAAGGGTGACGTGGTCGTCATGGTCTCCGGTGCCCTGGTACCGAGCGGTACCACCAACACCGCCTCCGTTCACGTACTGTAATCAGTCCTGAACCATTGAAAACGGCGCCTTGGGGCGCCGTTTTTTTTATCTCTCCCCCCTGCTGCCTCTCTCGCGCCGGTGCTAGAATCCACGCGGATTTCCCCCCAGTGGGAAACCTCCCGAATCTCGCATAATCACCCGGACGTTTTATGCCCTCAATACAGTTCAGAAGAGCCTCGGCCACCCTGTTGCCGCTGCTCTGTTTACTCATCAGCCTCTGCGCCCCGCAAGCCATGGCGCAGGATCTGCCCCAGCGCGCCACCGTACAGCGGGCGCTCGATGCCCTCGGCAAGTCAGAGACCCTCACCGTCAGCCAGCAGGCGGATCAGAAGTTGCTGACCGATACCTTGGCCCTGCTCGACAGCATCGAGAAGGAGCAGGCCAAGGCCAAAACGCTGGCACAGCGGGTTCGCTCCCTGCCCGGCGAAATGAAAGAGATAGGCGCCAAGATAGACTCCCTGGCCCAGGACAAGGGTCCTGAGCAGCTCAGGAGCGAATACGCCAGCATGAGCCTGGCGGAGCTGGAGAGCCGTCAGCCGGAGGTACTGGCCAACATGCAGGATGCCCAGGAGGCCCTCGGCACCATAGGCAGCCAGATCACCAGCCTGCAGACCCTGCCGGAGCGGGCTCAGGCCAACATGAGCCGCGCCTATCAACGCAGCCAGGAGATCCGCACTCGCCTGAACTCCGGGGACGGCGTGAGCAGCGCCGAGAAGATGAAGCTCAATACCGAGCTGGCCTTGCTGGACTTGCAACTGGCCAACCTGCAAAAGGATCTGGACAACCGCACCAGCATGCAGGATCTGGCGGTCAAGCAGCGCGACTACCAGAGTGCGCGCCTCGCCCATGAAGAGCAGAAACTGCAGGCCCTGCAGGAGCAGAGCAGCGCCAAGCGCCTCGGCGACACCGAGAAGGCCGCCGAGCAGACCGGCGAGCTGGTCGCTACCCAGAACAACCCGCTGGTGCAAAAAGAGCAGGAGATCAACCACCAGCTCAGCCAGCAGCTCATCAGCGCCACCACCAACCTCAACCTGCTCGCCCAGAAAAACCTGCAGGCCAAGAGCTGGCTGGAGCGCGGCACCCAGACCGAGCGCAACCTGAACGAACAGGTGCAGATGCTCAAGGGCAACCTGCTGCTGTCACGCATCCTCTATCAGCTCTACCAGCAGCTGGAGGCTGCCCCCTCCACCCTGGTGAAGAACCTGGAAGAGCAGATAGCCGACCTGCACCTTGCCCAGTTTGAACTGAGCCAGCAACGGGATCAGCTGTTCCAGAAGGGCCAGTATCTGGACAACCTGATCGCCAACAGCAGGGAGACCGTCAGCGAAGAGGACAAGGCCATCCTGGTCAAGCTGATCGACACTCGCATCAGCCTGCTGGATCAGCTCAACCGCCAGATGGATGCCCAGCTGACCAACGCCATCAGCCTGCAGCTCACCCAGCAGCAGCTGACGCGCATCTATGCCTCCATCGAATTCACCCTGCAACAGCACATCTTCTGGGTCAGTAGCAACAAGCCCATCGATGGCAAGTGGTTCATCAACTGGCCGGGCCATGCCTACAAGCAGGCCTCCGACTGGGTGCTCAAGCCGGACTGGCAAGGCTGGGGCGACATGCTGCTGGCGGTCTCCCTGCTGGCACTGCCGCTGCTGCTGGTGGGTGGCCTGCTGCTGTGGAAACGCCCGACCCTGGTCAAGCGCCAGCAGCGGATCGCCAAGGATCTCGGCCGCTTCCGCCAGGACAGCCAGTGGCACACCCCCCGCGCCCTGCTCTACACCGTATTGCAGCGCCTGCCGGGAACCCTCTTCATCCTGGCCGCCGGCCTGCTGCTGGCCTATTGCGGCCTGCTGAGCCCGCGCCTCATCTTCCAGATCACTCTTAACCTGGCACTGGGCTACCTGGTGTTCAGCGTCTACCTGTCGGTGATGCGCCCTGGCGGCATCGGCGAGAGCCACTTCCGCATCCCGCGGGACGAGCTGCAGGCCAAGCGCAACAGCATGCGTTACCTCTGGCTGCCCCTGCTGCCCCTCATCATGCTCTCGACCAAGGCGGTGGTGGAGCCCTCATCGCTGGGCAACGACGTGATCGGCCAGGCGCTGACCATGCTGCTGCTGGGGCTGACTGCCTACCTGGTGCTGCCCATCTCCCGCGCTCGCATCAAGGGCGAGGCCAGCATGCTGCAGACCATGACGGCCGTCGCCCTGGCGCTGGCGCCGGTGGCCCTGATGGTGCTGGCGGCGCTCGGCTACTACTACACCGCCCTGAAGCTGACCGGTCGCCTGATCGAATCCTTCTACCTCATCATCATCTGGAGCCTGGTCTATCGCACCGCCCTGCGTGGTCTGGAGCTGGCGGCCCGTCGTCTGGCCTACCGCCGCGCCGTCGCCAAGCGCGAACACAAGCCTTCGGAAGATGCGGAAGGGGGCGAGGCCATCGAAGAGCAGCCCATGGATCTGGAAGAGGTCAGCCAGCAGTCCCTGCGCCTGACCCGCATCATGCTGCTGCTGGTGTTCGGCGTCGCCTTCTACTGGCTCTGGTCCGATCTGGTCGCTGTCTTCACCTACCTCGACAGCGTGGTGCTGTGGCACAAGAGCGAGGGCACGGGTGCCAACGCCGTGCTCTACCCCATCAGCCTGAGCGACGTGCTGACCGGCCTGTTCCTGTTCGGGGCGGCCCTGTCGCTGGCCCGCAACCTGCCAGGCCTGCTGGAGGTGCTGGTGCTCTCCAAGCTGCGCCTCGCCCAGGGCACCGCCTACGCCTTCACCACCATGCTCAACTATGTGCTGATCGGGATGGGCTCGCTCACCGCCCTGGCCATGCTGGGGGTCCAGTGGGAGAAGCTGCAGTGGCTGGCCGCCGGCCTCTCGGTCGGTATCGGCTTCGGCATGCAGCAGATCGTCTCCAACTTCATCTCCGGCATCATCATACTGTTCGAGCGCCCGGTGCGGATCGGGGACACCGTCACCATCGGCACCATCTCGGGCACGGTCAACAAGATCCGCATCCGTTCGACCACCCTCACCGACTTCGACCGCAAGGAGGTGATCATCCCGAACCAGCAGCTGATGATAGAGCGGCTGATCAACTGGTCCCTGTCCGATACCGTCACCCGGGTCATCGCCCGGGTCGGGGTGGCCTATGGTTCGGATCTGGAGCTGACCCGCAAGCTGTTGATGCAGGCGGCCACGGAGAACAGCCGGGTCTTGAAAGACCCTGCCCCCATCGTCTACTTCCTCACCTTCGGCCCCAGCACCCTGGATCACGAGCTGCGCTTCTTCGTGAGCGAGCTCGGGGATCGCAACCCGGCCATCGATGAGCTGAACCGCCGCATCGACGTACTGTTCCGTGAACACGGCATCGACATCGCGTTCAACCAGATGGACGTCCACATCAAGAACCGGCAAGGGGACGAGCAGAAGATAGAGTCCCGCCCGGGCCTGCCGCCGCCCAATGGTGGCAAGCCGGCCTGATGCCGACCTCCTGCCCCTGCAAACAGGCTCCTCATTGGAGCCTGTTTTTTTACCCGGGCTGCCGGCCTTGAAAGCGGGAGCAGGCCCCCAATATAGGGAAGACAACGGAATGTCACCCACGAGGATCTCATGGACTATCTCTACGCCGTGGTGCTCTTTGCCATCTCGGCATCGGTCACCCCGGGACCGAACAACATCATGGTGATGAGCGCCGGCGCCAACTTCGGGATCAGGCGCAGCCTGCCGCTGCTCATGGGGATCTGCGTCGGCTTCACCCTGATGCTGTTGCTGGTGGGGCTGGGCTTCGGCCAGCTGTTCACCCTCTTCCCCAGCCTGCACTTCGTCATCAAGTGTGTCGGCACCCTCTATCTGCTCTATCTCGCCTGGCTGATTGCCCGCTCCGCCGACGAGGTGACGGGAGACGCCTCAGCCCGCCCCCTGGGGTTCCTCAAGGGCGCCCTGTTCCAATGGGTCAATGCCAAGGCCTGGGTGGTCGCCACCGGCGCCATCGCCGCCTTCACCAGCGCAGGGGCCGACTTCCATCAGCAGAACCTGACCATAGCCCTGACCTTCTTCATCGTCTCTTTCCCCTGCGTCGGGCTCTGGCTGCTGTGCGGCACCCTGCTCAAGCGCTGGCTGACCAATGCCCTCGCCCGCCGCAGATTCAACCATGCCATGGCGGCCCTGCTGGCCCTCTCAGTGGTGCCCGTCATCCAGGAGATCCTGAGCCGGCCCTGACACCCCGCACATGAGCCCATCAAGAAACACAGGCCCCGAAGTGGGGCCTGTGTTGTTAGGTGACAGCTATCACCCGGCGCGCATAAAGGCCGCCTAGCTGCAGGCACCGATCAGCTTCCAGGGGTCCCCTGCGCTCGGCACATTGCCACTGTTCCACCACTTGGCCTCATAGATGTTGCCGTTGTAGGTCACCTGGTTGCCCGTGGTATACACAGACCCGGTGGCCCAGCTTGCCGGGCAACTGCTGCCCTGCTCGAAGCTGACCGACAGGCTATGGGCACCCTTCACGGCGGTGAAGGTGTAGCTACCAGCCACAGCCTGCGCCACACCATCGACGGTGAGGGATTTCACCTTGTAACCGGTATCGGGCAACAGGGTGACGGTGAAGCTGGTTCCCCCCTTGGCCTTCAACACCCCGTTCACCGGCGCCGGTGACAGAGTGCCGCCGACCCCGACGTTCACGCTGATGTCGAAGAAGACGGGAATGTCGATGGTGGCTTCGCTGTAGCTGCCGCTAAAACCGGCGAAGTTGGTCGCACTGAGGGTATTCACCGCCGTGTTCTTCAGCACTATCTGCTTGGCATCCCCCTTGGCATAGGGTTCAACCAGGCTGATGACCACGTCGCTCCCCTCCTGGCTCAGCTTGATGCCAGAGAAAGGCACCGGCTGGTTGCTCGGGGTGGTGATGACCGTCTTGGCCGGATCGAAGCGACTGACGACCAGCGTCATGTTCCAACCCCAGTTCAGCGAGCTAAGCGGCACTATGTAGCCGAGGCGATCGTAGCTGCCGGTGACATTGGTGAACATCTCGGGTCTGATATCCTTGAGGGTCAGCCCCACCAGCTCATAGGAGGAGTAGATGCCGCCATCCTCCGCCTGCGGGCCTATCACCACCGAGGTGGCCGTCTCATAGGCCTTCAGGTGTTTGAAGCCGATGCCGGCGCTGCCCGCAATCTTGTCGACCGCCGGATCGAAGCCCTGGACCACCTGCTTGCCCGAGTTCCAGGCCAGGGTGTAGATATCGGATTTGGTGATGACGGCAGCCGGATTGGCCTGCACCGACGCCGCGCTGACCCCCTTGAGCAGGACGCGCTGACCGGCAAACTGCAACTCGGCGCCATCGGCGACATCACCAATCACCAGATCCGCCAGGGGATCCGCCATGCTCCAGCCACGCAGCACGATGAGATCATTGCCTGGGGTGAAGTCATTGACCGTGGTCAGGCCGTTCGCCTGCTCGTTGAGCAGGATCTGATCCTTGCCACCACCAGTGATGACAATGTCATTGCCCCAACCGGCCGTCAGCACCTCATCATAAGGCGAGCCCTGGGTGATGCTGTCACCCGGGGTGTCAAACAGGCTGTTGTAGTCACCAAACTTGTAGACGTACTTGGTGATGCAGGTCCCGAGCTCATCACAGGTGATCTGATCCTTGGTCAGCAGGGCGCCGACCCCCCAGGCGCCACGCAGGTGTGCCGCCGCCAGTATGCCTGACATGGTGGCACGGACCTGAATTGGCTGACCGTTGTCATCCTTATCGGGCCAGCTCTTGGCCAGGGCCTGGGCCCAGGTCATGTTGGCGTCCTTGAGCAGCTTGCTTATCACCTGATAGTTGAAATGCATGGCGTCGCGCATCACCAGCTCCTGTTTCTCCGGCAGGCGCAAATCCGCCAGGGAGTTGACCCCATTCTTGCCGACAAAGGTGCCCTGCCAGCGGTTGACATCGGTCACATAGACCTTGTTGCCGCCCGAGCCCTCAATCTCGGCCAGGGCCTCGGTCTTGCAACCCGCCCAGGTGGAGTCCGGCACGAACATGTAGAAGCTGTCGTACTCCTTACCATCGACAGTCACCTGTTTCGGGCTGTAGTAACCGGCATCGATCAACACCGCCTCACCCAGCTGATAACCGATAAAACCCCAAGCGTTCAAGGAGTTGTACTGCATCTTCCGGAACATGGCCGCATCGGTCGGGGTAGCGGAATTATAGATGCTGCCCACCCCCAGCTTGTTGAAGAAGCCGCTGATGATGGTTGGCTCGGACAACATGCTGCCGGTCGAGCAGTCCCGAACCAGACGACCCGGCGCCGTCACCTGGGCATAGGTGTAGACAGGGTTGTCGAGGTTTTGCAGATAAAAATCTGCCAGTGCCGGATTGATACCGGATTCAAAGTTGCGCAGCGCATCCAGGAAGTCCTGAGTGCCCCCCTTGGCCGCCAGAGCGGGGACAGCCAACGCGAGCAACATGGTTGCCGACACTATTTTCATGGTGCTTTTCAAAGCCTGAACCCTCTAATTAGTCCATTAATCACCGGGCAATTGCCCATGCAGGCTCCCAACCACAGACTCCTAGGAGAAATCCCCCGCCATCCGGGATGGCGGGAAAAACAAAAGTTAACTGACCAGACTCACCGCCCGGCTGTGCTGGGTCGCCAGGGTGCCATTCAACACCTTGGCGGCGGCGCGAGCGCTCTCGGGGCGGGCCGAGTGGCTGCACAGGTAGTAGCGCACATCCGGATAACCGAGCAGGTCATAAGGGCTGCGCAGTGCCACCACTATCAGCTTCTCGACCTCGCGGCTGAGCCGGCGGACCAAGGCCTGGGCCTCCCCTTGGGCGAAGTCTTCTCCGGGCAGAGGATGGTGCTCGGTCACCACCAGCAGCCAGTCGTCGCCGACAGTTGCCAGCTGCTCGGGCGTCACGGACAGCACCCGTCGAGCGCCCTGGTCCAGAGCCGCGAGGAAGTGATCGAAGGCAGGTTCACGCTGGTTGGGGCCTATGCCACGGGGATTGGTGAGGTTGTGATAGCTGGTCGCCGGTGTGGCGTTGAGCACATAGAAGGGCCCCTCGCCCAACTCGGGCACCTGGCGTAGCCAGGTGAGCGCCTGGTTGGCACAGCGGTTGGCCACCTGCTGGTTTGCCGCCATGTCGGTGGGTTGATAGAGCGCCATGGGCACCAGCTTGGCGAGCTTGAAGGCAAGGATGCGAGCCAGGGCGGCATCGATCACTGCCTCGTCCAGATCCCCCGCCGCCACCGCGGCCATGATGCCGTGGATCATGGCGAACTGCTTGTCGAGGTAGGAGTCGCTGTGATCGTAGTGCTCCTCGGAGAGCATGATCATGTTGATGCCCGCCTTGAGCGCCAGCACTGCCGCCGTGGCGGGGGAGTAGTGATGAACGATGGCCCCCATGTTCATGCTGTCGGAGATGATGATGCCCTCGAAGCCCATCTCGGTGCGCAGCAGATCCTGCAAGATGATCGATGAGAGCGTGGCCGGGTGCTGACTGTCGAGCTGCGGATAGAGGATGTGGCTGGTCATGATGAGATCCACCCCGGCATCGATGGCGGCCTGGAAGGGCCGCAGATCCTGCTCGCGCAACTCGCTGAAGGACTTGTCGACCCTGGGGATCTCCCTGTGGGTGTCACCCTGAGTGTCGCCGTGCCCGGGGAAGTGCTTGCCGCTGCCACAGATACCCCCCTGATGCAGACCGCGCACCGCCGCCGCCGCGTGCAACGCCACCTTGGCGGGCCTGTCCCCGAAGGAGCGGCTGTCGATGATGGGGGAGCTGGGATTGAAGTTCACGTCGCAGCAGGGCCCCAGAATGCAGTTGAAACCGGCAAGGCGCATCTCCTCGGCCATGGTCTTGTACATGGCTTCGGTACCCTGCCCGGTCTCGGCCACACCGAGAGCCAGATTGCCGGGCCCAGTGGTGGACTCCCCCACCAGCACACCCCAGGCCCCCTCCTGATCCACTCCGAGCAGCAGCGGTAGGCGACCCTGCTCGGCACCTATGCTGGCCAGCTCCCGAGTCAATTGCTGGGCCTCGGCGAAGGTATCGCCGTTGTCCTGGCTCAGGTAACAGCCTCCCAGGTTGTACTCGACTATCATGGTGCGCGCCTGCTCGGCGGACTTGCCCGGGAAGGCCAGGATGAACAACTGACCCACCTTCTCTTTCAGGCTCCAGCCGGAGATGATGCTCGCCACCTTGGGATCCATCTTCATGTTCTCTTCCTTAAGTATCTGATAATAAATTTATTTTTTTCGCAGCTGTTTGAGCTGCCCCATGGTGAAGGTGACAGCGACGATGACGATGATGCCGCGCAGGATCAGTTGCTGATCCACGTTCAGCCCCATCAGGATCAGGCCATTGTTGACCATGCCCATGATGAGGGCGCCGATGACGGATCCCACCACCATGCCCTTGCCACCAAACAGATTGGTCCCCCCTATGATGACGGCGGCAATCACCAGCATGAGATCGCTCTCCCCCAGGGTGTAGCGGGCGCTTTGCAGCCGCCCCGAGTAGAGGATGCCCGCGAGAGCGGCGAGAAAACCGTTGAGCATCAGCACGTAGAGCTTGATGCGGTTGATGTTGATGCCCGAATACATGGCGGAGATCTTGTTGCCCCCGGTAGCCAGCACCTGCTTGCCGAAGCGGGTGTTGCGCAGCACGAAGGCGCCTGCCACCGTCACCAGAATGGTCCAGATGAAGAGCACCGAGATGGGCCCTATGTCACCCGAGCCAAAGATGAACACATAGAGGTCGTTGTCGATGGGGATGGATTGCAGCGAGGTGGACCAGCGAGCGATGCCGGTGATGATGCCGGTGGTACCCAGGGTCACCAGGAAGGAGGGAATGCCGACCTGGGTCACGAACAGGCCGTTGATGGCCCCAATCATGGTGCCCACCAGGAGTGCCGCCGAGACCGCCAGTAGAATGCTGTCCGTCTCCTGCAGGGTCAGCGCCGCGACTATGGCACTGAGTGCGACCGTGGCACCGAACGAGAGATCTATCTCGGCGGCACTCAGCACGAAGGTCATGCCCACCGCCATGATGGCGATGGTGGCGGTCTGACGCGCGATGTTCATCAGGTTGACGGCGCTCAGGAAACCTTTGTCATGAAGCACCACGGAAAAGAACACGAAGATGCCCACGAACACCATGTAGATGATGTAGTCGCGCCAGTTGATACCGCGGCCCTTGGGCGCCGGCAGAGTTAAATCTTTCATCCTTGACTCCTTGCTTGTTATTGAACCGCCGCCAGCAGCGTCTCTTCATTCACCCGTCGCCCTTCCAGGCAGGCGACGACCCTATGTCCCTTGTTCACCACGCAGGGCTCCTTGTTTGTCATTGAACCGCCGCCAGCAGCGTCTCTTCATTCATCCGTCGCCCTTCCAGGCAGGCGACGATGCGCCCCTTGTTCACCACATAGATGAAGTCACAGAAGCTGGCGACCTCTGCATATTCACTCGACACGAAGATGGCCCCGTTACCGGCGGCGACATAGCTGTCCACTATCTTCATGATTTCGTACTTGGCATGGATATCGATGCCGAAGGTGGGATCGTCGAGCAGCAACACCTTGGCCTTGGTAGAAAGGCACTTGCCGATCACCACCTTCTGCTGGTTGCCGCCGGAGAGAAAACGCACCGACTGCTCCGGACCGCTGGTCTTGACCCCCAGGCTCTTGATCTGGGCCCGCACCATGGCGTCTCCCTTGGGCTTGTCCAGACCCAATCCCTGGGTGAGCCGGTCATAGGCGGCCATCAACATGTTGTCGGCCACCGAGAAATCGAGCACCAAGCCCTGGCTGCGCCGCTCCTCCGGTACCATGTTGATGCCAAGCGAGATGGCCTGCCTGGGTGAGCGGATCCGCACCGGCTCGCCATCGATGCGGATCTCGCCCGCCTGGATGGGTGTCAGGCCATAGATGGCCTCAAGGATCTCGGTACGGCCACTGCCCAGCAGACCCGCCAATCCCACGACTTGGCCCGGCATCACCCTGAGGGAGATGTCGTGCAGCTGTGCATTCGAGACGCCCTCAAGCTCGAGCAGAGGCACGGCATCCACGGCAGACCCCGGGCGTGACCAGCTCAGGCTGGTGTCGCCCTTGCTGCCGAGCATGGCCTCGACCAGTGCCTCGACGCTGGTGTTGGCCGTGTGGGTGGCGAGCACCGTATGGCCGTCACGCAGCACGGTCACGGCGTCGCAGACCCGCATGATGTCGCTGAGATAGTGGGTGATGTAGATGATCGACATCCCCTGCCCCTTGAGGGTGGCGATCACCTTGAACAGTTCGTTGATCTCATTGTTGGAGAGCGAGGCGGTCGGCTCGTCAAGCACCAGGATGCGGGCATTCTGGGCCAGGGCCTTGGCTATCTCGACGAACTGCTGCTGACCAACGCTCAGCCGCCCCACCTCGCAGTCCGGATCCAGATCGACACCCAGCATGGCGAGTAGGGGGGCGGCACGCCTGACCCTGTCCCGGTTGGAGATGATCGAGCCACTCTCGCCGCCGCCAGCCAGGAAGATGTTGTCGGCCACCGACAGGGTCGGTACCAGGCTGAGATCCTGATACACCATGGCGATCCCCTCGGCCTGCGCCTCTTTGGGGGTAGTGAAGCGGCAGGGTTTGCCAAACAACAGCACCTCGCCACCATCCCGACCATGAAAGCCGTTGAGCAGCTTGACCAGGGTGGACTTACCCGCCCCGTTCTGACCGACGATGGCATGCACCTCGCCTCGCTTGAGACGAAACGACACATCCTTGAGCACGGGGATGCCGTCAAACCCCTTCTTGATACCACTCGCCTCTATGGCGTACAGCTCCATGTGATGACTCCTTCCGTGAGATGGAACGGGTAGCCGCCTGCGAAGCGGCTACCCGTACGCTTATTGACTGAGTGCCTTGGTAACGGCGGCCGGAGGATCCCGACGCAGCGCCTGTTGCCAGGCATCGGCCAGGTTGTCGCGGGTCACCGCATCGGCGGAGACGGTGACGAAGGGAGGGGTCTGTTCTCCCAGCTTGGCCAGGGCCCCCATGGTGGCCAGGGTCTGGCCGAGGTCATAAGGTAAATCCGTCACTATGCCGGCCACGTTGCGGCCCTTGGCCATGTCCAGGGCATTGGCGGCGCCCAGGTCCATGGTGATCACCTTGATGTCACTGCGTCCGGCGGCCCGCGTCGCGGCGACCACCCCTTCGGCAATGGAATCCCAGGGGGCATAGATGGCCTGGATGTCCGGGTGCTGGGTGATGAGAGCCGAGGCAACCACCTCACCATCATTGGCGTTGGCAATGCCCTGCTTGGCGAGGATCTGGACGCCTGGGTGATGCTTGGCCAGGTTGGTCAACACCGCCTGATCCCGCTGATTGGTGACGTAGTAATTGGCCTCGTGGTAGATGAAGCCTATCTTTCCCTGCTCACCCACCGTCTTGGCCAGCATGTCGGCAGCCAGCCCCCCCATCTCGAACAGGTCGTCGGTGACGATGCCGGCGTAATCCTTGCCATATTCAAATCCCGTTGGCAGGTTGCTGATCAGCACCAGCTTGCTGCCTTGCTGGACCGCGGGACGAAAGGCCGCGGCGCCGGAGACGGGGTCGACCACCAGGGTAAGAATGATGTCGGGAGCCATGGCCATCACGGTTTCCACGTCCGTCCTCTGCTTGTTGGCATTGAACTCGGCATCGGTCACCGCCACCACTTTGACGTTCAAGTCATGGAATCTGTCTTTGGCACCCTTGATGAGGGCACTCGACCAGTCGGAGGTGGTGTGCATCAGGATGGCGGCCGTGTAATGCTGGGCCTTGACCCTGTCTTGCTGGGCAGTAGTGAGTGTTACCTGGGTATAAGGGGTTGGTTGTTCGCCATTGGGCCCCAGGGTCGTGGTCGCCTCGGCGGCCTGGGCCCCGTTGCCGAGCAGCATGGCGGCGGTCAATGCCGCCAGTAAAAAGTGTGAGCGTTTTGCCAACATGGTATTCTCCCTATATCCATTGAGTGGTCGATAGGTATTATCTAGGTGCTTTATAGCCTGTAATGAGAGCTACCTCACTAAAGAGCGCGATGTTTTTGCGACGCAGCTCACAGGATGTTCAATTTTTGTTAATTAATGACAGGAAAAATCTGAGCATCTGGGTATTCACTGGGTGAGCCGAACACAACAACAGGGATGAATGAAGGCGAAATACGGGGACTTATCACGAGATGCAGAACTGGAAGGAACATGAGTAACAAGCTGATCCCTATCGTCGAGCAGGGGCTCTGCCATCAACTGCTGGCGCGCAATGACATCTATTTCATCAGCTTCGATGAGCAGGAGCAGGTGGTGGCATCCAGCTATCCGGTGGATACCCTGACCCTCAATCGGCTAGACGATCTGGTGTTCCTGGTAGGTCCCGACTATCTGAAGGCCATACGCCAGCGGATCCGGGGCAACCTGCCCACCTTGCATTTCGAGATCCTCAACCTTGCCTTCGAGCTCTTCGCCCATGACGGACCGGACGGCACCCGCATCTGGTGCCTGCAGATCAAGCCGAGCGAGAGCCAGGACGCCTCAGGCATAGAGCAGGATCACCGGCTCATCAACGAACTCGCTCACTCCCTGGCCGCACTCAGCGACAGCCAGGGGGCGGCGCCCGGTGAGCAGCATCAGCAGCTGATCGCCCGCCACCTGCCCGAAGTGGAGCAAAAGCTTACCCAAATTCAAGATCCGGCCCTCAAGATGTGCCTGGAGCTGATCCGCGCCAGCATGGAGAAGAGCCTGCAGGCCGACGGCAACCAACGCCTGCTGGAGGTGCTGACCCCCTCGGAGATGCAGGTGGCCGAGTTCATTCGCAGCGGCATGTCCAGCCAGGAGATCGCCAGCGCCCTCAATGTGGCGCGCAAAACGGTGGAGAATCATCGCAACAGCGTGCGCATCAAGCTGGGGCTGGCCAATCGCGGCGTCAATCTGCGCAACTACCTGCTGAGCCTAGAAAAATAATCCGTGCCACAACAAAGACAGGGCTGGCCTATCGCGGCGTCAACCTGCGCAACTACCTGCTGAGCCTGGAAAAATAACCCGTGCCACAACAAAGACAGGGTCGGCCAATCAAGACGATTCCCTGCACAACTACTTGTCTGGCCTGGAGCAATCATCCAATGATGAGCGCCAGAGCATGAAGGAGATCACAATGCAGCAAGTCGTTTATGTCGCCAACCCGGTGAGCGGGTTGATCCATGTGTTTCGACTCGAGGACGGCGAGCTGGTCCCGCTGCAGGAAGTCCAGACCGGCGGCGAGGTGCAGCCCCTGGTCATCAGCCCGGACCAGCGCTGGCTCTATGCGGGAGTGCGCCCCGACTTTCGGGTGCTGAGCTACCCCATAGCCGCGGATGGCCGGCTCGGAGCGCCCTGCTCGGCGCCG
The DNA here is from genome assembly GCF_023093515.1 of Aeromonas genomosp. paramedia. Classification (NCBI taxonomy): domain Bacteria; kingdom Pseudomonadati; phylum Pseudomonadota; class Gammaproteobacteria; order Aeromonadales; family Aeromonadaceae; genus Aeromonas; species Aeromonas genomosp. paramedia. Next base: position 21,433 of record NZ_JAAROG010000005.1, on the reverse strand, counting down.
CTCGATGGCAGCGCCTCCCACACCTGCACCGATGAAACCGGGCGCTTCTTCTTTGCCGCCTCCTACGCCTTCGACCACCTCAGCGTGTCGCCCATGGATGACAGGGGTCGGGTGCTGGCCCCCCAGCAGCGCATCGACCGGCTGATGGCCGCCCACTCGGTGACCCTGCTGACAACCAGCCAGGGTCACCAGGAGCTGCTGGTCGCCTGCCTCAAGGAGGATGTCATCCGCCGCTTCACCCTGGGAGAGGATGGTCAGCTGGGCCCCCATCCCTTGGGTGACATCCACACGGCCCCCGGCGCCGGGCCCCGCCATCTGGCGCTGCACCCCACCAACGGCGATCTCTACTGCCTCAATGAGCTCGATGCCACCCTCAGCCGCTACCACAGGGAGGCGGATGGTCGCATCGGCGCGCGGGAGAGCCTAGACATGCTGCCCGAGGGTTATCAGGGAGAGCGCTGGGGGGCCGACATCCACCTGACCCCGGATGGGCGCTTTCTCTACACCAGCGAGCGGGCCAGCAGCCAGCTCAGCCTGTTCGAGGTCGACCAGGGGGACGGCGCCCTGACCCTGCTGGGCCACTTCCCGACCGAAGCCTGCCCCCGTGGCTTTGCCATCGACCACAGCGGCCACTATCTGATCGCCACCGGGCAAAAGTCCCACAGCCTGGCCGTGCACCGCATCGCGGCGCAGACGGGCGAGCTCAGCCTCTCGTCCCGCCAACCCGTGGGGGAAGGGGCCATGTGGGTGAGGGTATTGGTGCTGGACAAGCCCGCCTGGCGGGCCTGAAGCCTTAGAAATGCGCGCGGCGCTCTGATGAGCGCCGCGCAGTGAACACTTGTGTCAGGGCCTTATCTGCTGCCGTTGAGCTCATCGTCAGGCCAGTACTTGTAACCCTGCATGGTGGCCTGCGCCGCCAGCCCCTGCTCGGTGAGCTGGTACATCTTCACCTTCTGGAAGTCGGCATTGGCCGCCTCGCTGACCACCACCTTGCCATCGTCCGCCGACTTGGCGGCCAGATCCGCCTGGGCGCTGGCATCGAACCCTGTGGTGATGAATCTGTCCAGGGCGGCGGCATCGTTGAAGATGATCACGGCCTGGAATTTCTTGATCCCCATGCCGATCCCCATGCCGGCGGTCGCCATCTTCATGTAGGTGTCACGACCGGTGCGGTTGTCGCGGAGCACCCCATAGCCACTGCCGGCGCTCAGTACCAGCAGGTTGTTGTTCACATTGCTGAAGACGGCATAACCCTTGGATCTTGCCACCTCCTGTCTGGTGCTCCCATCCTGAGCATACAGGGTGGAGAGGGTCTGCTGGCGCATCTGTTGAATGTGGTTGCGTTGCTCGGCGGGGGTATCCCCCTTGGCACAGCCAACCAGCAGCAGAACGGCCAGTATATGAGTCCATAGACGCATGTCATTACTCCTTCGTGTCTCATGTGCGGGGGGCTGAGGGGGCCGCCCGATCCGGAACCGGATCAGAGGCCATCCGACCCGCTATCAGCGCTCAATGTCCGGTGCCCCGGGGCGCTGGCCAGATACAAGCCCCTCTTCGCGTCAGTATAACCAGCGCCACTGAACTTCTGCTGACCCGGCAAGCAGTGGGGCCACGCCACTCGGGGCTTTCGGTGGCAAGATCCCGCTGCGCCGCCAACGGCTGCCCTACCCCTTGGTCACCTCGCCGAGAAACTCGGTGAAGCGCCGCCAGGACTTGGCATCGGCATCGGCGCGGTAATTGTCCGAGCCAAAGACGCTGAAGGCATGGGGGGCGCCGCTGTAACTGGTCGCCTCGTGCTTCACCCCGGCGCTCTCCAGCTCGGTGATGAGGGCCGCGAACTGGCCAAGGGAGACTGCCTGATCCGCGCTGCCATGCTGGATCAGCAGGCTGGCCCTGGTCTGCTCGTAGTTCTGACCGGCCGGGGTCTCCAGCCCCCCGTGCACGCTGACGATCCCCTTGAGGCTGGCGCCGCTGCGGGCCAGCTCCAGCACGGCGGCGCCGCCAAAGCAGTAGCCCATCGCCACCGCATTGTCGAGCCGGCCGCCCTGCCTGCCCGCCTCGGCGAGCCCTGCCTGCAACAGCTTGCGCATCCTGGCCCTGTCCTGATAGAGCGCCCCGGTGAGGCGCTTGCGCTCTTCCACGGCGGTCGGTCTGACGCCTGCTCCGAACAAGTCCACCGCGAACACGCTGTAACCGAGGGCCACCAGCATCTCGGCCCGCTTCACCTCGTAGTCCGTCAACCCGTCCCAGTCGTGCACCAGCACCACCAAAGGCGCCTGCTTGTCGGCGGCGGCCAGGTAATAGCCTTCGAAGGGCTGATCGTCGACCTGGTAGCGCACCGCACCGGCCTGGGCCGCGCCCCCCCAGATAATCCCCAGCAGGGCCAGGATCCATCTCGTCTTCATGTTCGTCTCCTTGACTGTGAACAACGCCCCTGATTGTAGTCGCCAGGCCGACCCCCGATGGGTCAAGGCGCTCGCGATGGGAGGCTACAAAAGCAGGAGGCCACCCAGGGGTGGCCTCTTGTCATCGGCATGGTGCGTCCAGGATCAGTATCAGTCCTTGGCCGACTCCATGGCCCCCTCTTCGGAGTGCTGGGGCAGGATGAGGTTCAGCAGAATCGCAGCCACCGAGGCCAGACCCACGCCCGCCAGGGCGAAGTCACCTATCTTCATCTCCAGTGCGCCAACACCCACTGTCAGGGTCACGGCGACGATGGCGATGTTGCGGGCCAGCCCCAGATCCACCTTGGACTCCACCAGCGTCTTGAGGCCGATGGCGGCGATGGATCCGAACAGCAGCAGCATGATGCCGCCCATCACCGGCATGGGGATGGAGGTGAGCAGGGCGTTGAACTTGCCGAAGAAGGCCAGAATGATGGCGAACACGGCGGCCCAGGTCATGGTGACCGGGTTGAAGTTGCGGGTGATCATCACGGCACCGGTCACTTCCGCATAGGTGGTGACGGGGGGGCCACCGATGAAACCGGCGAAGCAGACGCCGATGCCGTCACCGGCCAGGGTGCGGTGCAGCCCAGGATCCTTGGTGTAGTCCTTGCCGGTCACGCCGCCGATGGCCAGCACGCCACCGATGTGCTCGATACAGGGGGCGATGGCCACCGGCAGCATGAAGAGGGCCGCGGCCCAGTTGATCTCCGGGGTCTCGAAGTGGGGCAGTGCCAGCCAGGGGGCATTGATCATGCCATCGAAGCTCACCTGGCCCATCAGCACGGCGGCCACATAACCGGCGATGACGCCGGAGAGGATGGGGATGAGCTTGATCCAGCCCTTGCAGAACACGGCTGCAATCAGGGTCACCGCGAGCGAGATCCCCGCCAGGGTCAGCGCGGTGGCAGGGGCCACCACCTGCTCGGCCCCGGCACGGCCCATGGCCATGTTGCAGGCCACCTGGGCCACCGACAGGCCAATCACCATGATCACCGGACCAATCACCACAGGGGGCAGCAGCTTGTGCACCAGACCCATGCCGCGCACGCGAATGATGGCCGCCAGGATGAAGTACATGAAGCCGGCGGCAAACAGACCGAACATGGTGGAGGGCAGGCCCCAGGTCTGGGTGGCATAGATGATGGGGGCGATGAAGGCGAAGCTGGAGCCGAGGAAGATCGGGACCTGGCGACGGGTGCAGAGCTGGAACAGCAGGGTGCCTACACCGGCGCCAAGCAGGGCCATGGAGGGGTTCAATCCGGTGAGCAGGGGCACCAGAACCATGGCACCAAAGGCGACAAACAGAATTTGCAGCCCGGCGACGCTTTGCTTGACCAAGGAAAACATGGGTATCCTTAATTTTTTGATAACTGACAGGGATAATTGACACTTTTCAGTCATCACAAGACTTTTTCAAGGCATGAGATGCGCCATTTGGCGTCATTCGTTACCTTTCACTGCTTGGGGAGGGCATGAAACTGGCTTTTTAGGCGGGATTCGTTGCTACAAGCATCGAGTATGCGATTTTACGCACTTTTGTGGCCGACGCCAATCGTTTTTCTGGCCGAATGTGATGACAAGGCTTTCAGCCCGGGCCGCCATCCATCGCCTGCTGCGGGCGCAGGTTCGAAAAAGGGTGACATCCGCCGCCCTTCGCCCCTGTGGTGGCCGGGAGCAAAAAAAACGGGGTGGCAGTGCCACCCCGTCGCGATTCCTGTCCCGTGTCAGACCCGGCGATAGGGCAGATAGACAGGCTCCCACATGTGGCTCAGGATGTGCTGCTGCAGATCCTGGCCAATCAGCGGGTGGGAGGGGTCCCGTCGCACTATGTCCTTGAGCACAGCTGTCGCCACGTGTACCGAGATGTTGCGCAGCTCGCTGATCCTCGGGTAGACGGTGCCCCGGGCGAGATCCGCCTCATCCACGCACTCCGCCAGCGCGAAGGCCGCTGTGGTGAAGATATCCGGGCTTATCTCGCGGATCTGGCTGACGATGGCGGCCAGCCCCACACCGGGGAAGATGAAGACGTTGTTGCCCTGGCCGATCCGGAACGTCTGGCCCTCATGGTGCACGTCCTTGAACGGGCTGCCGGTGGCGACGATGGCGCGGCCCTGGCTCCAGCGGAAGATGTCCTCCGGCAGCGCCTCGCAGTTGGCGGTGGGGTTGGAGAGGGGGAACACCATGGGGCGCTCGCAGTGGCCCAGCATCAGCTGGATATGCTCCTCCTGGAAGGCGCCACCGGCCCCGCTGGTGCCGAGCAGCACGCTGATGGGCACGTGGCGCAGCACCTCGGTCAGTCCCGCCTTGCCCTGCAGATCCCACTGAGCCAGCAGCAGGCCCGGCTTGGCGTAGCGGCGCTTGTATTCATCCAGCCCCTCGCGGTTGTCGCACACCAGCCCCTGGGTGTCCAGGATGTAGATGCGATCCCGCGCCGCCTGCGGATCCAGCCCCTCGCGGATCATCCCCGCGCAGATCTGATCCGCCACCCCGACCCCGCCGGCCCCGGCCCCATAGACCAGATAGTGCTGCTGGCCCAGGGTCTCGCCCTTGGACTTGACTGCACCTATGATGCCCGCCAGCACCACGGCCCCTGTGCCCTGGATGTCGTCGTTGAACGAGGGCAGCGTCTGCTGGTAGCGGGAGAGGTTGTTGAAGGCGTTGGACTTGCTGAAGTCCTCCCACTGCAACACGGCGTTGGGGAAGTGGCGCTTGACCCCGGCCACGAACTTGTCGATGAAGTCGTCGTACTCCTTGCCGCGAATGCGGCGATGGGGCTGACCCAGGTACATGGGGTCGTCCAGCAGCGCCTGGTTGTCGGTGCCCACGTCCAGCGCTATGGGCAGACAGCAGGCGGGGTGGATGCCGGCCCCCAGGGTATAGAGGGAGAGCTTGCCGATGGGGATGCCCATGCCCCCCACCCCCTGATCGCCGATGCCGAGGATCCCCTGGCTGTCGGTGACGACTATGATGCGCACCGCCTTGGCGTCCATGTGGCGGGCGAGGGAGCCCATGTCATCGACGTTCTTCGGGGTGATGTAGAGGCCGCGGGGCTTCTGGAAGCGGTGGCTGAACTCCTGGCACGCCTTGCCCACGGTCGGGGTATAGATGTAGGGAGTCATCTCCTCCACGTGGCGCGACAGCAGGGCGTAGAACAGGGTCTCGTTGCGATCCTGCAGGGCCCGCAGGTTCTGGTACTTCTCGATGTCGCTGCAGGCGCTCAGGAAGCCCTGATAGACCCGCTCCAGCTGGGCCTCGAAGGTCTGCACCTGGGGCGGCAAGAGGCCGTCGAGCTCGAAGTCGGCCCGCTCCTGTTCGGTGAAGGCGGTGCCCTTGTTGAGATTGCGATCGTTGAGCAGATCGGTGCCTGTCAGTGCAACGGGGCGAAAGTCCTCTCCCTGTGCGTCTTTCCACAGCAGATATTGTCCGGTAGCCATAGTCATTCTCTTTGATTTACATGAAGTTGCCATTCGGCAGGAGAGCAAGACTCAGATTGCAGGGGATCATATGACGTTTGGGGATTCGGTTTTGTGAGCTTGGGCATACCCTGCGGCCAAAGCCCCCTCTCCTGCCGGACTCATGGCCGCCGGGCTTGCCCCGGCGGGGCGCTTGGCGCAAGATCGGCAGACACTCGATGCCGCCATCGCCCTGCTGCGCGGCATGCCACCCTAGAGACCCCAGGAGCCCCATGAGCCGCAGCGACCTCCCCTTCCCCGTCTCCGCCGTGATCCTGGCCGGCGGCCGTGCCACCCGCATGGGGGGCGACGACAAGGGCTGGGTGCCCCTGGCGGGCAAGCCCCTGATAGTCCATGTGCTGGAGCGTCTGCGCCCCCAGGTGGACGAGGTGCTGATCAACGCCAACCGCAGCGAGGATCGCTACCGGCAACTGGCCCCCGTCATCGGCGACGTGCAGGCCGACTTCCAGGGGCCGCTGGCGGGCATGCAGGCTGGCCTTGCCGCCGCCCGCCACGACTGGGTGCTGTTCGTGCCCTGCGACGGCCCCGCCCTGCCCCGGGATCTGATGGCCCGCTTTCGCGCCGCCATGACGGCGCAGAGCGAGCTGGTGGTGGCCCACGACGGCCAGCATCTGCAACCCGTGGTCGCCCTGCTCCATCGCGCCCTGCTCCCCTCACTGCAACTGGCCCTGGCAGAGGGAGAGCGCAAGACCGGGGCCTGGTTTGCCCGCCACCGGATGACGGTGGTGCCCTTTGCCGACCAGCCCGATGCCTTCGTCAATCTCAACAGCCCGGCCGAGCTCGCCGCCTACGAGGCGAGCCTGCCGCATCAGGAGCCGCTGGCGGGGGGCGTGCGACCATGAGCGCCCCAGGGCCCCTGCTCGGCTTCGTCGCCTGGAGCGGCACCGGCAAGACCACCCTGCTGGAGCGCCTCATTCCCCTGCTCGGCCAGCGCGGCCTGCGGCTCGGGGTGCTCAAGCATACCCATCACCACTTCGACATGGACAAGCCGGGCAAGGACAGCCATCGCCTGCGCCAGGCCGGTGCCCGCCAGGTGATGGCGGCCTCCTCCCTGCGCCACGCCCTGATCTGCGAGACCCCGGAGCAAGAGCCCTCCCTGGAGGCGCTGCTGGCCCGTTTCGACTGGGCGCAGCTCGATCTGCTGCTGGTCGAGGGGTTCAAGCATCGCCATTTTCCCAAGATAGAGCTCCATCGCCGCGCCCTCGGCAGGCCCCTGCTGTTCCCGGAGGACCCGGACATAGTGGCGCTCATCAGCGATGCGCCCGAGGCAACGACCCTGCCCCAGTTTCGTTTCGAGGCCCTGGACGCCATCGCCGACTTCATCTGCGCCCGGCTGCCCCGGGATGCCAGCAGCCAGCCCACCTTGCCGCCGCTGCAGCTGCTCGCCCTGGCCCTGGAGGCCATGCCCAATCCGGCGGGGGAGGCTTGCCTGCCCGGCCACCTCAGCCAGGATGCCAACGGCTGCTTGCAGGTGCGCCCGGCAAGTGCTTTCATGCCTTCTGCCCTGCCCCCGGCCAACTGTGTGATCGAGCGCCCAGCCCGATCGGCCATCACCCAGGGTGAACGGGTCCGGATCCGCCTCTTGCCGTGATGGCGAGCGTCCGCCGGCACGGCAACACGAGAAGATCAACCTGACATGAGACGACTCCCTTGCGCCTGAACACGCCGCTCTCCCGATTCGATCTGCTGATCTATGGTCGCTACCGCCTGGTCCACGGCCTGCGCATCGCCCTGGCCTTCACCCTCACCTTCCTGCTGACCCGGGAGCTCAAGCTGCCGGAGAGCACCTGGCCCCTCATCACCCTGGTGGTGGTGATGGGCCCCATCTCGTTCTGGGGCAACGTGCTCTCCCGGGCGCTGCAACGGGTGGTCGGCACCATCTTCGGCGCCGCCTGCGGGGTAGTGGCCCTCTATCTGGAGCTCTACTCCCTGCCCCTGATGCTGGTCTGGTGCAGCGCCATCATGTTCCTGTGCGGCTACCTGGCGCTCGGCAAGCGCCCCTATGTGGGCCTGCTCATCGGCATCACCCTGGGGGTCATAGTCGGCGGGGTGCCGGGAGACATAGAGACGGCGCTCTGGCGCAGCGGCGACGTCATCCTGGGATCCATGCTGGCCCTGCTGTTTTGCAGCATCTACCCCCAGCGGGCCTATACCCACTGGCGGCTGCAGATGCACGACAGCCTGCAGCAGGCGCAACGGATCTATCACACCCACCTCTCCCCCAATATCCTGGAGCGCCCCAGGCTGGCCCAAAGCCACGCCCGCCTGCTCACCAAGATAGTCAGCCTGCGCCCCCTGCTGGCGCCCGCCGTCAAGGAGACCCGTCTCAACAGCTCACTGTTCGAGGCCGTCCAGACCACGATGCGCAACACCTTCTGCACCCTGGAGATGCTGGCCAACACCTACTGGCGCGATCGCCAGAGCCACTTTCTGATGCAGAGCCACCCCGGCCTGCGCGCCTGCCAGCAGGCCACGGAGGCGGTGATCATTCAGCTCGCCCTCATGCTCAAGAGCGGCAACAGCAGCGCCGCCGAGCAAGCCATCGCCCGATTGCAGGCGGCCGCCGCCGAGGTGCAGGCCGAGGTGCGCCCTGGGGCCGACGACGAGGCCACCATCAGCGGCTACCTCTGGCTCAACCTGCAGCTCACCGAGCAGATAGCCCACCTCCACCGCCTGCTGGGACTGGTGATGAACCCGCCCCGCAGCCAGGGCAGCAAGGCGGGCTAACAGAACGCCCCGCAATGGGGGCGTTTGTGCCTTTGGTCTTTGGTCTTTGGTCTTTGGTCTTTGGTCTTTGGTCTCCGGCCCCTCGGGCCATGACGGCGCCGTCGGCCCTAGCCGGCCTGCGCCAGGGGCTGCTCGGGGGTGAGGTAGAGGGAGAAGTCCCGGATCCCCGCCTTCAGGGCGGCGAAACAGTCGGGATCGATGGCGCTGCCCAGATGCTCGGCCATCATCTCCAGCGCCTGGGGCACAGGGATGGCGTCCCGATAGGGGCGCTTGGCGGTGATGGCATCGAAGATGTCGGCGGTGGTGATGATGCGCGTCTCAAGGGAGATCTCCGCCCCCTTGAGTCCCTTGGGGTAGCCCTTGCCGTCAAGCCGCTCATGGTGGGCACCGGCCACCTGGGCCAGCTCCTCGAAGGCGCCGATGCGGCTCAGGATCTCCTCGGTATAGGCGGCATGCATCTGCACCGCCGCCCACTCCTGCCCATCGAGCTTGCCCGGCTTGTCGAGGATGGCGTTGCTCACCCCGAGCTTGCCCACGTCGTGGAGCAGGGCCCCCCGCTTGAGCCAGCGCCGTCTTGATGCAGACAAGCCCATCTGGGCGGCGAGAATGTCGGTATAGAGCGCCACCCTGCCGCTGTGACCCGCGGTATAGGGGCTCTTGGAGTCCACCACCTGACCGAAGGCCGCGGCGATTTCGTCCAGATAATCCTCATCGAGCGCCACCTCCCCCTGACCTGCCGGGTGGTCGAAGACCCACTCGGTCAGCCTGGGATCCACCAGCCCCTGCCAGAACGCCTCGTCGGCCAGCGTCTCAAACTCGGCGACCAGGGCGGGATCAAACCAGCTGCCGCTGCGCTCGCGCAGCTCCCTGAGCGCCGCATCCGGCCCTGCGGCGGCATGAAACACATCCACCACCTGACAGAGCAGGGCGATGCGGGAGAAGAGCGGGATCGCCTCCCCCGCCAGTTGCAGCGGCCGCCCCTTGCCATTCCAGTGCTCATCGAGGGAGAGGATGCCGTTGGCCACCTCGTCACTGAAGCGCAGCTGGCGAGCGATGTCCGCCCCCCGGTGACAGCGGGTCTGGATAAGCTCGTTGGCTATCTGATCGCCGTTGCGAAAGATGTGGAACAGGCTGCGAAAACGGCCGAGCAGATCCGCCTGCAAGCCGGTGTGACCCAGCACGAAGTTGACCACCTCGGAGAGGGAGCCATCCACCAGCTTGAAGTCGCGCTTGAAGTGAAGATCGTCGGTGAGATAGAGCTCGCAGATGCGGGCAGCATTGCTGCTGCACCCCAGATCCTTGAGCAGCAGGGTGTAATAGAGGTCGTGGCGCTGCCGGGCATCCAGTCCCAGCCGCTCCCCCAGACGGGCACCTATCCAGCAGCAGCGGATGCAGTGTCCTCGTGGTTGACCCTCGGTCATGTCCAGCGCATGACTGAGGGAACCAATCAATTCAGCCAACCGCAATCCGGTCACCGCCATAGCCTGCTCTCCCTTAGACATAATGGCGATCTTGCCAGCCGCTTGTTTATACCCTTTTCAGATGGAAAAAGATCGGCTTTCTGAAGAAGTTACACTTCCACCTTGCCTGCACCTGCCTTTTCGTCCAGCTGCTTGCGGGTCAGGGTCGAGACCAGCTTGTCGTCCAGGTAGATGTCCAGCAGCTCGCCGCGCATCTCCCCGCGCATCATGTCGCGATGGCCGTTGATGTAGTGGATCTCCATCTGGGCCGTGCGCTCGTCCGGGTAGCTCACCTTCACCTCGCGCACCCCTTGCGGCAGCATGGCGAGCGGCACCTTGTTGAGGGCCGGATCCAGATGCTGGTTGACCTTGATCACCGCATCCGCCTTGTGATCCACCAGGGCCGGGGACTTGCCGGTGATGGGGTTCTTGCCAGACCAGAATTCGATGGTGTTGAACACGAACAGATCCGCCGTCGCCGCCAGGCCATAGACGGGGGAGAGCAGGACGAAGACACCGGCACGGCCGTAGCGATTGTCCACCACGCTGAGGTTGCCCTTGGTCACCATGGAGGAGAGCCCCATCTGCCCCATGCAACCGCCGAGCCCCATGCTCGCCACCGTCCCCAGCAGCAGGGCCAGGGCCCTGCCTTTCTGTCGTACTGCCATTGTTCTCTACCCGCTCAATGAAAAATGAGGCGGCAGCCTAAACAAGGGGGCGGGGCGCCACAATTCACAAGGCCGGGGTCATACAGCCAGGGTTCAGCTTGGTGGCTCGTTCGCTCACTCTTTTGGCGATCTCGCCAGAGGGTGTCGCAACCGCAGGCGGCTCAGATGGAGAGTGCCGAGACCGTCTGGGAGACCCGGCTCGCCTCCTGGTGGATGTCGTTCATCAGCTTGTCCACCTCGCTGATTTGCTGCTTGCCGAGTTCGGCGCTGCCCGCCACCCCGGCCATGTCGTCGGTCACCCTGGCGGTCAGCTCGCGGTTCTTCTGCACCACCTTGGCTATCTCGGCGGTGGAAAGGGAGGTGCGGGCCGCCAGCTGGCGCACCTCGTCGGCCACCACGGCAAAACCCCGTCCCTGCTCCCCCGCCCGCGCCGCCTCGATGGCTGCGTTCAGAGCCAGCAAATTGGTCTGATCGGCGATGGCGCTGATGGTCGAGACGATGGCCTCTATGCTCCTGGACTGCTCGTTGAGCTGGCCGACGAGGGCGATGGCCTGATCCACCTGGGTGGCGATGAGGGAAGAGGTATCGACCACGGCGCGCAGCAGCTCGGCCCCGGCCTCGGCGCTGCAGAGGGTCTCCTGCGCCGTGCTGTGGGCGAGGCGGGCCGCTTCCCGGGTGGCGTGGTTCTGCTCGATGCGGGCCGTGATGTCGCTGGCGAACTTGACGACCTTCACCACCTTGCCGCTCTGATCCCGGATCGGGTTGTAGGTGGCCTCCAGCCAGACGGCGTCTCCCCGGCTGTTGTGGCGCATGAAGAGACCGGACTTGAACTGGCCACGGGCCAGCTCCTCCCAGAACCTGGGCTGCTCGCGCAGGAAGGCCTCATCGCAGAAGATCCTGTGATGCTTGCCCGCAATCTCGTTCAGGCGATAGCCCATGGTATCCAGGAAGTTGGCGTTGGCGCCGATGATCTCGCCGCTCGGGGTGAACTCTATCATGGCCCGGGAGCGGTCCAGCGCCTGGGAGAGCGCCTCCAGGTGTTGCAGCCGCTGATGCCGGGCCGTCACATCGCTGGCCAGCTTCACCACCCGGGTCACCCTGCCCTGGGTCTTCACCGGGAAATAGCTCGCCTCCAGCCAGCGGGTCTCCCCCTGCCTGTTCACCCGCTCGAAGGTGCCGGACTGCGCCTCCCCCTGGGCGAGGCGGCGCCAGAACTGCTGATAGTCGGTGGAGCCGGTCCAGCCCTCGGGGCAGAGCAGGCGGTGGTGGCGCCCCTGCAGCTCGCCCGCGCCATATCCCATCAGGCTCAGGAAGGGCTCGCTGACCTCCAGGATCTCTCCGTCCGGGCTGAAGATGATGGTCGCGGCACTGCCCTTGATCGCCTGGGCTAAGCCCTGCTCTTCCTCGAGCCGGGCCTGACAGGCCTGCAACTGCCCCTTGAGTTTGTGATTGAACATGACACTCCTACCTCGTTGACGATCCGGATCGGCACCACAGCCTCCCCCACTGACTGTATCGGCCCCGCGAGTCTCAAGATGAGTGGTCAGATGACCTTGAACCACGGGGCGCGCAGTGTAGAGAAAAGCAACGCCGCCGCCAAGAGCGCCAGTACGTAAAAGAATCGACTCAGGATCACTGCGCCTCGTTCAGGGCGCCGGGCACCACTCCAGGCAGGCCGGGTTGGAAACAAAACCGAGCCGCTCGTAGAGCGGACGCCCCTGATCGCTGGCGTGCAGCCACAGCTTGCCCAGTCGCTGTTCCCGGGCATGGGCCGCCATGGCATCGAGCAGGACGCTCGCCATGCCCCGCTTGCGCCAGGCCGGCCGGGTATACATGTTGAGCAGATAGGCCTCGCGCCCCGCCAGGTTGCCCGGATAGGGGGGCCGCACGAAGAGCGCCAGGGTGCCGCACGCCACCGCCTCCCCATCGACCTCCACCAGCCAGGAGCGGGCGCTGCCCTCTTCCTGCGCCCGGGTGAAATAGGTCAGCGTCGCCTGCCAGAGGGTGGGGTCCTCATCGGGCCGGGCAAGCTCCCCCACCTCGCAAAAGAGCGCCATGCGAAGATGCACCAGGGCGGGAATGTCGGCGGCCAGGGCCTCGCGAACCATCATCTGTCTCTCCTTGGGTGACATGACAGGAAGGGGCCCGCAGGCCCCTTCATCTGGCTGCCACGTTAATGGCCGCTGCGCCCCCTGGCAAGTCGCCAGCTGTCCAGCGACAGGGGGCCAGCCCCCCACACCGCCAGGGTCAGCAGCATCCAGCCCCACAGCTGGTGATCGTGAAAGCCCCCCGCCCACAGGGTGGGATAGGAGATGACCGCCATGGCGTTGAAGCCAAACAGCAGCAAGGCGACCGGACGGGTGAAGAGCCCCGCCAGCAGGAAGAGCGGCAGCAGCAGCTCGGTCGCGGTGCCCGCATAGGCCGCCCACTGCCAGGGTAGCAGGGGCACCTGATACTCGAACTCGAACAGGTAGAGGGTGGAGTCCCAGGCCGTGAACTTGAGCCAGCCGGATCGCAGGAAGACGGCGGCGACCCAGAGCCTGGCCAGTAGCAGCAGGGTGCCGCTGCACCAGGGCAGGATGCGCTCGGCAAAGAGGCCAAGCGGCTTGGTGAGAGTCTGTGTTGTCATGGGGCAAGCTCCAGATCGACCAGCAGATCGAGGGTGATGAGGGGGGTCAGGTGCTCGGCCATGGCCGGCTCCCGGGCCAGCAGGCTGGCCAGCGGCCTGCCCTGCTGGCAGCCTTGCAGCAGGCGCCAGGCGGCGGCATCCAGGGGGATGGGCTCGACCCTGTGGCCGGGGCGTTTTTTCAGAGCCAGCCAGCAGGGGGCATCCAGCTCGCTGACCGTCTCCCCGCCGTGCAGGGCCATCTGCCAGAGCGCCAGCACCGGATGGCGGCTCTCGAGCAGCAGCAGATCGCAGGCGGGATGCAGCACCAGCCGATCCCACTGGGTCGGGGCAAGGGCGGCGAGGCGCTCGGCAGGCCAGCGCCTGGACTCTGGCGTCAGCAGGGAGGTGCGCTCCAGCAGCCACTCGAAGCGGGCCAGCTCCCCGAGCCAGGGCAGAGCCCGGGTGGTGGGCAAGCCTTCGAGCCAGTCGCCAAAACCCTCCCCGTAGTCCATGACGCTCCCCTCCTCCAGGGGCTCGGCCAGCACTAACCCTCGCGCCGCCGCCTCAAAGAAGGTCTCCCCCACCATGGCGCGTACCGCGGGATAGCTGCTGGCGAGCACCTCGGTGAGGCCGAGGATGAAGTTGTTGCGATAGATCTGCAGCAGGGCCTCGGGGGCAAAGCGCCCCGGCTGGATGCGCGCGAGGATGGCGTCATCCTCCCCGAGCAGACCGCTCGCAAAGCAGCTTTGCAGGGAGGCCAGCTCAGACATGGGTGGCCTCCCGGGAGGTTCGCTGCGCCGCGCTCAGTATGGCGTCGGCACGTCCGGCCTCTTCCAGCAGCACAGGCAAGGGGGGGATCTCCAGATCCCACTCGATCAGGGTGGGGATGGCGCTAAGCCCGCAGACCTGCCGATAGAGCGCCCACACCGGCTCGGCCACAGGGGCGCTGTGGGTGTCGATATAGAGGTGCCCCTGGGGCAGGGCCTTGTCGGTAAACCCGGCCAGGTGGATCTCCCCGACCGTCCCGAGTTCGATGGTGGCCAGGTAGTCGGCGCAATCCAAGCCGTGATTGACGCTGCTGACATAAAGGTTGTTGAGATCGAGCAGGACGCCGCAGCCGCTGCGCCGCGCCAGCTCCGCCAGAAACTCAGCCTCCCCCATCTCCCCTGGCAGTTGCAGGTAGGAGGAGGGATTCTCGATGAGCAGTTGCCGGCCCAGGGCCTGCTGCACCCGCTCTATCTTGTCGCTCATGTGCGAGAGGGCCTCGCGGGTGTAGGGCATGGGCAGCAGATCGTTGAAATAGCGCCCGCCTATGCTGCCCCAGCTCAGGTGCTCGGAGACCCGCACCGGCGAGATGGCCGCCACCAGGGCTGCCAGCTGGCGCAGGTGCGCAGGGTCGAGCGGGTCGGCGGAGCCAAGGGACATGCCGACCCCGTGCAGGCTGACGGGGTAGTGCCCGGCGAGCTCGGCCAGCACCTCGAAGCCCTTGCCGTGGCGCTCGAAGTAGTTTTCGCTGTGCACCTCGAGCCAGCCTACCCCGGGCAGGGTCTGGCGGATCTCGTCATAGTGGGGGGGGCGTAAACCTATACCGATCAAGGGATTCATGGCGGGGCTCTCTCAAAAGATGAGGGCCATGATGTGGCGGGCGCCACACCATGGCACAGTGCTTACTTGGGTTGCAGCGACCCGCCAGCGAGCTTCTCGCACAGGCCCTTGGGCACCACCACGAAGGCATCCCCCTGGGCATCCATCTTGGCGGTACCGGCGCAGGAGCCGCCCTTGGTGGCGCAATCGTTCTTGCCCGCCTTGACCACGCCGTAGCACTTCTCCTTGTCGTCCGCCGCCATGACTGGCGCGGCGATGAACTGGGCACCCAGGGCCAGCAGACCCGTCATGGCAGAGGCAATGGCAGTACTCTTTTTCACGTTCATGTCCATATTCCTTATTGTCGTGAGTGGTGTCTCCGGCGCATCTCATCCGGTTACGTCCAATAGAACCGGACGAGGGGAGAAAAGATTTCCCCAAAATTGAAAAAAACCTGAAAAAAAGCCAACAGAATACCAATAACATATTGTTTTTAATGAATATAAATTTCATCAAAAAATGGGGGATATGAGGCGGTGCGGCCATCCCTTATCAAGGTGCCTTGCGCCGCCCTTGCCAAGGACGCCGGGATAACGCCCCCCTTGCTCCGCCACCCCACAGCCACCACAACAAAAGAGGGGCACATGGCCCCTCTCTTTTCCCAGACGAGCGCCTTCCCAAGGCGCTCGCTCACCCCTTGCCCCCGGGCTCAGGTGGTCTTGACACACTTTTGCACGAAGCTGTTCTTGGCCGCCCCGGCGAGCTTCTTGTCGGCGGCCGCCTTCTCGCACTGGGCCGTCTTGTCGGTGGTGGCGTCCGTCTTCACGCACTTCTGGATAAAGCTGTTCTTGGCCGCCCCGGCCAGCTTCTTGTCGGCGGCCGCCTTCTCGCACTGGCTCGCCTTGGTGCTGGCCGAGGCATCCTTGACGCACTTGCCCACAAAGCTGGTCTTGGCGGCGCCCGCCAGCTTCTTCACCGCGGCCTGCGCCTCGCACTCCTGCTGTGCCGCGCTGTGGGCCGTCCCCATACCGAACAAAAATACCGTCATCAGGATGGCAATGAATTTCATCTGGCAAACCCTCGTTGTTGATTTGACTGTGATTCTGGCGACAAAGGGACAAGGCTCAGCGCCCCTCTCCTTTCAGGTTGCACTATAGTCGCCCCGTTTGAAGACAACCAAGCTGCCCCCCTGTGTTCCGCCAGAGGCGGGAGCGGGCGCACCTGGGGGGGAGTGACCAGAATGCCCGCTCTTTTAGTCTCTTTTGTGAACAATGGCCCTATAGTGTCTTGAGTCCCTCTACCCAAAGGTGCCCCATGAACGCTCCTCGCCCCCCCAGATGCACACTGTCACTGCCCATCTTCATCCCGGGTCTGCTCTTCATCCTGGGGCTGCTGGCCGTCTGCTCCCTGGCGCCGGAGGCGGCCGCCCGCTTCTTCGGCAGCGGCCAGAGCTGGATAGCCGATCACTTCAGCTGGTTCTATGTGCTGGTGGTCGGCATGTTCCTGATCCTGCTGCTGGTGCTGGCCTTCAGCAGCTACGGCAACATCCGGCTCGGGCCGGACGACGCCAGGCCCGAGTTCAGCTTCACCTCCTGGCTCGCCATGCTGTTTGCCGCCGGCATGGGCATAGGGCTCATGTATTTCGGGGTGGGCGAGCCCATGACCCACTTCGTCTCCCCGCCCCAGGCGACCCCCCTGACCCCGGTTGCCGCCCGCGAGGCCATGGTCACCACCTTCTTCCACTGGGGCTTTCACGCCTGGGCCATCTACGCCATCGTCGGCCTGGTGCTGGCCTACTTCGGCTTTCGCTACAACCTGCCCCTGACCATACGCTCGGGCCTCTACCCCATCTTCAAGGAGAAGATCCACGGCCCGCTCGGCCACGCGGTGGACGTCTTCGCCCTGGTGGGCACCATCTTCGGCATCGCCACTACCCTAGGTTACGGGGTCTTGCAACTGTCGGCGGGGATCACCCGGCTCACCGGCATGGACACCTCGGGGGAGCTGTTCCGCTTTGGCCTCATTGGGGTCGTCATCGCCCTCGCCGGTCTGTCGGTGGTCACCGGGCTCGACAAGGGGGTCAAGCGCCTCTCCGAGCTGAACCTCTTCCTCGCCATAGTGCTGCTGCTGTTCGTGCTGGTGGCCGGCCCCACCCAGTACCTGCTGGGGGCCCTGTCCGAGAACATAGGCAACTATGTCTCCTCCTTGAGCCAGCTCACCTTCCGCACCTTCACCTACAGCGAGACCCGCCAGGCGGGCTGGTTTGGCAACTGGACCCTGCTCTACTGGGCCTGGTGGATCTCCTGGTCCCCCTTCGTCGGCCTCTTCATCGCCCGCATCTCCCGCGGGCGCACCCTGCGCGAGTTCATCCTGGGCGTCTTGTTCGTGCCCACCGCCTTCAACCTGCTGTGGATGACGGTGTTCGGCAACGCGGCCATCTGGGCCAGCCAGCAGGAAGGGGGCCAGACCCTGATCGACTCGGTCGGCAACATAGACACCCTGCTGTTCAACTTCTTTGACCTCTTGCCGGGCGCCGACATCACCTCGGCGCTGGCGGTGCTCCTCATCAGCGTCTTCTTCGTCACCTCCGCCGACTCGGGGGCCTTCGTCATCGACAACATCGCCACCCAGGGCAAGGAGGGCTCCCCCATCTGGCAGCGCCTGTTCTGGGCCCTGCTGCTCGGTGTCACCGCAGGCACCCTGATGAGCACGGGGGGGCTGGCGGCGCTGCAATCCATGACGCTGATCGCCGCCCTGCCGTTCGCCTTCATCATGGTGCTGCTCTGCCTCGGTCTGGTGCGCGGCCTCATCGCGGACAAGGAGCACTCGGCCAGGCGCCTCTCCCCCGCCACCGACTTCTGGAACGGCAAGCAGTGGCGCACCCGCATGGATCACCTGCTGAGCCCCTCCACCGAGGCGGATGCCCGCCGCTTCCTGCGCGAGACAGCCCTGCCCGCCCTGACCGCCCTGTGCCGGGAGTTTGAGGCTCGCGGGCTCACCAGCCGGGTCGAGCAGGATGCGGATCAGTGCCACCTGCTGGTGCCCCAGGAGGGACGGCGGGACTTCTGCTACGGGGTGCGCATCGAGGCCCGCCCCGCCCCCGCCTTCAACCCCCTGGAGGCGATCCACAACCACGATCCCGAGGCCCGCATCTTCGAGCCCATCACCTTCTTCGCCGACGGCCGCGCCGGTTACGACATCCAGTACCTGACCCGGGACGAGCTGAGCGCCGACGTCTTGCGCCAGTACGAGCGCTATCTGGTGCTGAGCCAGGACCAGGGGCAGGATCTGCTGAGCGGCGCCCCCGAACATACCCCGCCCGAAACCGGGGCCTGATGGCGCTGTCATGGGCAAACGGGTAGCGCCCTGGCCCGACAGGCGAGCAGGTACCCAACCCGAGCAATAAAAATCCCCCATCAAGGGGGATTTTTATTGGCCGTCATCTGGCTAGTTGACGGCAATCCACGACATTCCTTATCTACTCAACCCGAAGCTGCAATTGTTGAGCTGGCGCAAAAATCCAGCGTTTCCCAGCGGTTGCGTCAAGTTTTGACTGGTGAGACTAGATTCGATTGGCTTAACATAGCCATCCGGTGCCTATTCATCTGTGATGGGCTGCTGCCCTCGCTGATTAATCGTGCATATTGGAAGCTGTAATCCACGGGCGGTAGCGTGGGATTTTCACACCATCATCATGGCGTTATTACGTAGTTAGTGCAGAACAAAATGAAGCTCAACATACGAGCGAATACAGCCATTATATATGTCGTTGATTCCAACACAGATCCCATTAACTACAAAGACATGACAACCTGTAGTGTACCAAAGATTATTCCGCAGATACCTTGCCGTACTCTCATCGAAGTTATGGTGAATAATGCGATATTTAATATTTTAGGGATAAAAAATGCTTTTAAAAAGCTTCAAAATAAACAATTACCGTTCCATTTTATCAGAGCTTAAGTTCGATACAGGAAACAGACTGTCACTTGTAGGCCCGAATAACAGTGGAAAAACAAACATATTAAAGGCTATACAACTATTCTTTGGAGCAAAGGAAAACCAAGATTTATATTCAGTCAAAAAAGATATTCCTTTCTCTTCAAGAACAGGGCAGTCTAGTTTTTCTGCGACCTTTGAACTAAACAAAGCCAATGACAATGAAGATCTTATAGAAAAAATAATTGAAATATCTGAAATGGTTGGCGTGCATGACCCATCAGAAATAACTCTCTATCTTACTTTCTCTAGAAGTGGTAATTCATCATACCGTTTATATAGCGGTGTTAAACGTTCAGATGGCGTAACTTCAAATGAATATACCGCTTTAGAAAGAAAAATCGTAGAAATGTTGCTTTCTAAATTTGAATGCATCTATGTTCCATCAGCCAAGAGTGTTGATCAGCTATATACTCATCTTGTCTTACCATATCTACGTAAAGTTGCTTCAGAGAGATTATTAGCCTCTTATGAACAGCTAACGCTAGGTCTTCATGAAATATCTTCCAGCGTGAATGATGAATTAAAAAGATGTGGTTTAAGTGAATATACAACAAGCTTCAACATACCAGAAGAGAAACTTGAAAACATAATAAGTAGATTTGAGTTTTCAATTACTGACTCACAAGAGACTGACATTTTTAACAAAGGGATGGGAATTCAATGTGCAGCGTTATTTTCAACTTTCTCATGGATTACAAATCAAAAAATAAATGCAGGAAAGGAAATTGTATGGCTGATTGAAGAGCCTGAGTCATATTTGCACCCAGAACTAACGAGAAATTGTAAGGCAATTCTGGATAGTTTATCAAAAATTAGTTGCGTCATTACTTCAACACACTCACTTTCGTTTATTGACACAGATCCAACAACTGTTATTGGTGTTGAAAAAGAGCATGGGAATACTGTAGCAAAGAGGTTTAAAGACTATACCAGTGCTACAAATAGCATTAGAAGCAGTTTGGGTGTAAAGTTTAGTGATTTTTTTAACTTCACAGACTTTAATATATTTTTAGAAGGGGAGCTTGATAGAGAATATTTGAAATGGTTCCTTGAAGCATCAACGAATTATGATACAACCAAAGAAAGATGGCCTTGTTTAAGAGCAGCATCACTAATTGACTTTGGTGGAGTTAAATTCTTAACTGGATTCTTAAAGGCAAATTATAAATTTTTGCAACCTGATACTGCTTGCGTAAGTATGTTTGATGGTGACCAAGCGGGGATCTCGGAGCGAAAAGAAATCCAAAATTACATACAAAACAAGCTTAGACTTCAATTTGAAGCGTTTAAGCAATTTGTATCAATACGGCTTAACTTTGCAATTGAAGGCCTGTTTTGTGACGAGTGGCTCCTTAAACTTTATAATGAACACAGGTCTTATTTCAAAGACTTCTCTATTGATGCTACAGGTACAGTTGAACCGTTTAGCATTGACGACTTAAAGAAAAAAAATGTATACAACTATCTAACGAACACATCTCTTATCAATAAAGATGAGGATATTGAAATATGGGGTAAACGTTGGGTAGATGTTTGCGAAGCATTAGAGAAATCTCTAGTTTCAGAAGCAAATAGACTCAGCATTCCAATACCAAGTATTAAATACAACAGCATGTTGTCATTAAGCTTTGACCAAACCACTCATACAACAAGCCCATCAAACATTACAAGCAGAAAGCCTATAGTAGTAAATATTGGGTGTACAGATCTAGTTATCACCTGACACCGGCCTCAAACCGGTGTTTTGTTTACGCCAGAAATCTAGGACACCCACCTTTCTGAGCCAGCCATTGCTTAGCTGGCTATCTCTCTCATCACACACCGCTCCCCCAAGAGCCTGAAAAAACTTGGGACACCCACCTTTCTGAGCCAGCCATTACCTGGCTGGCTATCTCTCTCATCACACACAGCTCCTCCAAGAGCCCGCTAGAGATCGGGTAAGCAAGCGATTTTTACGTGGCGGGCCGCGTGTTCAGACGTGGTAATGCCTGACACCAAACAAATGCCAAGGGGGGTAAAACGGGATCTAACGGATTAACAAGGTGGCTGATCAAAACCTGGGACACCCACCTTTCTGAGCCAGCCATTACTTGGCTGGCTATCTCTCTCATCACACACTGCTCCCCCAAGAACCCGCTAGAGATCGGACAAGCAAGCGATTTTTACGTGGCGGGGCGCGTGTTCAGACGTGGTAATGCCTGACACCACACAAATGCCAAGGGGGGTAAACGGGAGCAAACGGATTAACAAGGTGGCTGGTGACATCGTTGCTGACCACAGTGCCAGGCAAACTGCTGGCAATGCTCCCTGTCACCCACCACTCTGATGCCCTGGCGCCTGAACAGTGTCACTTGTTTCAACCAACGGGCACCATCAAGGCCCAATCGTGTCACCGCCGATGTAAAAATGACCCACTAACGCCGGAGTAAAGTTGACCCACCTGGGCCAAGATCGTGGCTTTTGA
>NZ_JAAROG010000049.1:0-488 GCF_023093515.1 Aeromonas genomosp. paramedia | reverse complement strand
CCCTGGAAGCTGTGGCCGTTGCTGCCCGGCACCTCCTGCCAGATCAGGGTCTCGCCGTTGTGGGTGATGGCCTTGCCGCTGGCGTCCACGACCTGGCCGGAGAGGGTCAGGCGCACATCCACCACGGGATCCGAATCCGCCTTGATGGTGAGGGTACCGGTGGCCTGCTGGTCGTCCGCGGTCTGGTTGTTCGCGGCCCCATCGAAGCGCCCCTCGGTCAGGGTCACCCCGGTGAGGCTGAGGGTCGGCTTGTCCCCTTCCGCAACGCTGATATTGAGGGTGCCAGAGGTAGTGTCGTTGTTGCCGGAACCCTTGTCGCTGTCGACGACATTGATCTTGAACGGCAGCTCGGTGCTGCTGCCATTGGCCTGATGCACCCCCTCGAACAGGGTCACCTTGTAGTCGAAGCCATTGCTGGCGGCGTTGTCGAGCTTGCCGCTGATCTCCACCTGCAGCACCTCGACCCGCACCCCGTTCACTTCCACATA
>NZ_JAAROG010000048.1:0-514 GCF_023093515.1 Aeromonas genomosp. paramedia | reverse complement strand
CGTGACCTTCAGCAACGGCGTCACCTACGACCCGGCCACCGGCGAGATCACCGTGCCGGCGGGGGTCACCGACTTCACCGTGACCGTGCCGACCGTTGATGACCGCGTGGACGAAGCGGACGAGACCCTGACACTGACGGTGGGTGGCAAAGACGCCATCGGCGCCATCGTGGACAACGACGAGCTGCCGACCATCAAGGATGTGGCGGTGAGCAACGCCGACGCGAAAGCGGAAGAGGGCACCCCACTGACCTTCAAGGTGACCCTGAGCGCGGCGAGCGAGCAGGCGACCAGCCACAGCTTCAACCTGGCAGGCGTGAGCGCGGAGGAGGGCGACTTCAACCGGGCGGGCGTGACCTTCAGCAACGGCGTCACCTACGACCCGGCCACCGGCGAGATCACCGTGCCGGCGGGGGTCACCGACTTCACCGTGACCGTGCCGACCGTTGATGACCGCGTGGACGAAGCGGACGAGACCCTGACACTGACGGTGGGTGGCAAAGACGCCATCGGC
>NZ_JAAROG010000047.1:0-590 GCF_023093515.1 Aeromonas genomosp. paramedia | reverse complement strand
TGATGACAGCGTCAGCCTGACCCTGAACAGCGGCGTGCTGACCCTGGTGCAGACCGTTACCGATGCCGATGGCGACAGCGCCAAGGCCAGCATCGATCTGGGCACCGGCGGCGTGTTCCGCTTCGAGGACGATGGTCCGACCGCAGGACTGGCCACTCAGGCTCCGAGTCTGGGGTCAGTGAAGGTGGACGAGAGTCTGCCGGCACTGGGCGGCGTGGGCGGTGACGGTATCGCCAGCGCGACCCTGACGGCGGGCACGGTGCAAGCCCAGTTCAGCCATGCCTTCGGCGCAGACGGGGCGGGCAACATCGGCTATAACCTGGCCCTCAGCGGCAGCAATGTGGCGAGCGGCCTCTATGCGGTTGATCCGCTGGCCGCCAATGGCCAGGGCGCGCAGATCCTGCTCAACCAGGTAGGCAATGTCATCACCGGCAGCGCCAACGGGGTGAGCTACTTCACCCTCACCATAGATCCGGCCACTGGCGCCGTGACCCTGAACCTGCTGGACAATGTCTGGCACGGCAATACCGGCAGCCATGATGACAGCGTCAGCCTGACCCTGAACAGCGGCGTGCTGACCCTGGTGCAGA
>NZ_JAAROG010000046.1:0-621 GCF_023093515.1 Aeromonas genomosp. paramedia | reverse complement strand
CTGACTGCCAAGGCATCCACCATGTACGCTTAGTCACTTAACCATACAACCCCAAGAAGTGTCGGTGAAACCGGCACAGCTTGTTGCTGTACAACAAGGACCAAAATAAATTTTGGTTTTCGCCAAGAAGTTTCCAAAGCACTTGTAACAAATGTTTGAGAACTACTTTTTAAATCAGCTTTCCAGATTGTTAAAGAGCATGTTTGCAACGGCATTCACTTATAAAGTGCGCCGAAGAAAACAGACATAAACACGCATGCTTATGTCTGCATTCTTGTTAGCAAGAAGAGAAGTGGCGTCCCCTAGGGGATTCGAACCCCTGTTACCGCCGTGAAAGGGCGGTGTCCTAGGCCTCTAGACGAAGGGGACCCAAAATCATCTTTGCGCTGCGTCAGCAGTGCAGATTTTGGGTAATGGCGAGTGCCGAGCCTGCGAGGCCGAGCGCCATTATTCACATCCCAAAACCCAATGATAGGGCTTCTCTCATCTGGCCAAAGCCAGATAAGCACTGACGCTTGCGCATCAGGTCTTTGCTCTAACTACTTTGAATCAAGGCAATCTGTGTGAACACTCAACAACACGACATCTTAAGGTAAGGAGGTGATCCAACCCCAGGTTCCC
>NZ_JAAROG010000045.1:0-645 GCF_023093515.1 Aeromonas genomosp. paramedia | reverse complement strand
AAAAAATCGGCTCAAACATGAAGAAATGAAATGACTGAGTCAGCCGAGAAGAATTTCCCCGCTTATTCGCACCTTCCATAGCGTTACTTTGATCGTGCCCTTGTAGAAGTCGCCAAATTTTTCATATGTCGTGATTTCCGCCTTACCCGCCCAGACATCGTTAACCGCAATTGTGAGGCCCTGCACCTTATCCGCCGCAGAGTTGAAGATGGGTAACCGAAAGCCGGAGGTCTTGCTGTATTGCTGCATCAAGTCACTCAGAACAAGCTTGTTCACATCACCATCAAGTTCGGCCAGCTTTGCTTTCACTTCCTTGATAAGGGTATCTGAGAACTTGATCGTGGTCGGGTGAGCTCGCGCTGCTCTCGTCAACGCTTGGTTCCGGTATTCACCCCCCTCCGATTTCTCGAATTTGGCGATCATGGCCAGAATGTTCATCTTCAAGTCGCCAGTCGTAAACAATGTGGCCATGTTGCGGAAGCTACTAAAGAACAACTTGGGGTGGCGTTGTTGCCCAAATCAGTTGTAAGAGCGCAGCTTCCCCAGCCCCAAGTGACCGCTACACTCGGGGCTGTCTGACGGGCAGACCAAGGCTGTTCAGTTTGTTTATTGCTCCAACATACGCCATCACTTCCCCTACCTGAC
>NZ_JAAROG010000044.1:0-826 GCF_023093515.1 Aeromonas genomosp. paramedia | reverse complement strand
GGCTGGCATCGAAGCTGATATTAACCAGAGGATCGGTGCCGGCGGTGATATCGAGATCCCCGGTCAGGGTCTGACCGGCGCTCCAGTCGCTGTCTTCCGTCAGGGTGAGGGAAACGGGGTCGACCTGGGGCAAGGCACCGTCGGTGATCTGGATATTGAGGGTGCCGAGGTTGCTCTTGTCGCCGTCAAAATCGGTGCCCTGTACCTGCAGTCCTAGGTTGACGCTGTTGGTGCCCACAGGTTGATCCAGCACGCCATCGAGCTTCACATGGTACTTGCCGTCCAGATCCAGGGTCACGGTCAGCACCGTCTTGCCACCCGCATCCAGCAGGGTGATCTGGTTGCCATTGACCTGATAGCTGGTCGGCTTGCCGCCGCTGGTGAGGTTATCCAAGCCAGGCTGGTTCCCCTCGAAATTGAGGGACACCAGGCGATCGCTGCCCACATTGACCGGCAGTTGACCATCCAGGGACTGGCCAGAGGCCCCTTCCTGCAGGCTGATGCCGCTGTCGATGCCAAGGCTCGGATCGACCGCATCGGTAATCACTGCCGTGGTATTGCCGGTGATCACCGAGCCGTCGCTGTCGGTCACCTGCACCGGCAGGGTCAGGCTGAGCCTGTCGTCGGCGCCGTGATCCAGGTTGGTGTGCACTGTGACCTGGTAATCCAGGGTCGCGTCGGTATGCGCCTCAATGCGGCCCGGCACGCTCGGCAGGGTGACGCTCAGCACCAGGGTGCCGCTCGCGGTGACCCCCTGGAAGCTGTGGCCGTTGCTGCCCGGCACCTCCTGCCAGATCAGGGTCTCGCCGTTGTGGGTGATGGCCTT
>NZ_JAAROG010000043.1:0-827 GCF_023093515.1 Aeromonas genomosp. paramedia | reverse complement strand
CCCAGTTTTTAGTGAGATCTCTCCCACTGACGTATCATTTGGTCCGCCCGAAACAGGTTGGCCAGCGTGAATAACATCGCCAGTTGGTTATCGTTTTTCAGCAACCCCTTGTATCTGGCTTTCACGAAGCCGAACTGTCGCTTGATGATGCGAAATGGGTGCTCCACCTTGGCCCGGATGCTGGCTTTCATGTATTCGATGTTGATGGCCGTTTTGTTCTTGCGTGGATGCTGTTTCAAGGTTCTTACCTTGCCGGGGCGCTCGGCGATCAGCCAGTCCACATCCACCTCGGCCAGCTCCTCGCGCTGTGGCGCCCCTTGGTAGCCGGCATCGGCTGAGACAAATTGCTCCTCTCCATGCAGCAGATTACCCAGCTGATTGAGGTCATGCTCGTTGGCCGCGGTGGTGACTAGGCTGTGGGTCAGGCCACTCTTGGCATCGACACCAATGTGGGCCTTCATGCCAAAGTGCCACTGATTGCCTTTCTTGGTCTGATGCATCTCCGGATCGCGTTGCTGCTCTTTGTTCTTGGTCGAGCTGGGTGCCTCAATGATGGTGGCATCGACCAAGGTGCCTTGAGTCATCATGACGCCTGCTTCGGCCAGCCAGCGATTGATGGTCTTGAACAATTGGCGGGCCAGTTGATGCTGCTCCAGCAGGTGGCGGAAATTCATGATGGTGGTGCGGTCCGGCAAGGCGCTATCCAGGGATAACCGGGCAAACAGACGCATGGAGGCGATTTCGTACAGAGCATCTTCCATCGCGCCATCGCTCAGGTTGTACCAATGCTGCATGCAGTGAATGCGTAGCATGGTTTCCAGCGGATA
>NZ_JAAROG010000042.1:0-1367 GCF_023093515.1 Aeromonas genomosp. paramedia | reverse complement strand
AGGGGTCGTCTCAGAAAACGGAATCTATGGTCACTCCCGTTTTTGCAACACCGATTTTGACGACAAGTTGGCTTGCTTGAATCTATCCGGCGTCTGAATGGGATTTTATTCCCGCGCCTTGATGAGTTCCGCGCCTGATGAACCTCCAGAAAATATACGGCTTCAATGAGCCTTTCCGTTTTACAGGTTCCTCAACAGGCCGGTGGGCCGTTAGTATCATCAATATCAGTATTCGCAAAACCAGATCAGTAATTCTTTAAACCGGTGTATTTCTGCCGTTATGCTACATAAGTTTGCTGTCGTGCCGTTAGGGCCCAGGCTATTCTGGCCAGCTTGTTTGCCAGAGCACAAGTGACGACAAAGTTGCTTTTCCGGCACAGTAAATCCCTGACCCAATCGGCCAATTTGCCAGACTGGTGTTCCAGTTTTTGTATGAATACCCTGGCACATTGAACCAACAAAGTTCGGATCTTTTTATTACCTCGCTTACTAATTCCCAGCAATGTCGTCCTACCTCCCGTGCTGTACTGCCGAGGTACAAGCCCTGTTGCCGCCGCAAAGTCACGGCTGCTGGCGTACTGCTTCCCGTCGCCAATCTCAGTTGAAATAGTACTCGCTGTCAGTGTTCCGACGCAGGGAATGCTCAGCAAGCGCTGTCCAACCTCATCTTCGTCCAACTTTCGTTTCAACTGGGATTCCAAATCTTTAATCTGCTCAACAAGATAGTGATAATGCTGTTGTAATTTCAGCAATAACTGGCTGAGGTAAAGAGGCAAACTATTATCCTCAAGAATGGTACTCAGTCGGCTAATAACGGCAGCTCCTCGGGGAACGCTAATGCCAAATTCCAGCAGAAAAGCATGCATTTGATTGGTTGTTTTTACCTTATCCTGAACCAGGGATTCACGGACACGATGCAGAGCCCGCATTGCCTGCTGAGATTCCGTTCTGGGCTGCACAAAACGCATAGACGGACGCGATGCAGCTTCACAAATAGCTTCGGCGTCGACAAAGTCGTTTTTATTGCTTTTAACGAACGGGCGGACAAATTGTGGTGATATCAGCTTTGGGGAATGCCCCAACTCTTCCAACTTGCGTGCCATAAAGTGAGAACCGCCACAGGCTTCCATTGCGATGGTTGTAGCGGGGCATGTCGCCAAAAATTCGATCAACTTTGGCCGGGTAAATTTTTTACGGTAAACAGCCTTCCCGCGACGATCCTGGCAATGAATATGGAAAGAGTTTTTACCCAGATCGATACCAATGAGCGCAATGTTTTCCATGATAGTTCTCCGAATGAAAGCCTGTCCTCAGCATAGTACCGGGAAGGAGGGAGTGACCATCTCATTAAATAAAGCACGCTAAGC
>NZ_JAAROG010000040.1:0-2743 GCF_023093515.1 Aeromonas genomosp. paramedia | reverse complement strand
GGCCTCTATGCGGTTGATCCGCTGGCCGCCAATGGCCAGGGCGCGCAGATCCTGCTCAACCAGGTAGGCAATGTCATTACCGGCAGCGCCAACGGGGTGAGCTACTTCACCCTCACCATTGATCCGGCCACCGGTGCCGTGACCCTGAACCTGCTGGACAATGTCTGGCACGGCAATACCGGCAACCATGATGACAGCGTCAGCCTGACCCTGAACAGCGGCGTGCTGACCCTGGTGCAGACCGTTACCGATGCCGATGGCGACAACGCCAAGGCCAGCATCGATCTGGGGACCGGCGGCGTGTTCCGCTTCGAGGATGATGGCCCTGTGCAGTCTGGCAACGGGCAAGGCCCCACTGTGCATGGCTCGGTACAGGAGGATGCTCTGACCCTGGCGGGCGGCGCACCTCACGAAGGTAATCATGAAAATGCCGGTCAGACCACCACGGCCAGCGATACCTCGGGCAGCCTGAACACCCTGGTGGCGTTTGGTGCAGATGGCCCCGGGACATTCAGTCTGTCCAACAACGTCAGCTCGCTGGTCTCACAAGGGTTGAGCAGCGGTGGCGTGGCGCTGAGTTACAACGTGGTGGGCAATGTGCTGACTGCCAGCGCGGGTGGCACAGTGATCTTTACCCTGACGGTGGCTGCCGATGGTGACTATTCCTTCACCCTGAAGGGGCCGCTGGATCATCCCATCAAGGAAGGGTTGCCGAATGGCGACAATGAGTTGCTGCCGGTACCGATCGACTTCTCTGGTGTTCTGGTCGCCACCGATGGGGATGGCGACAAGGTTGCAGGCTTCACCAAAGGGTCATTCGTCATCGATGTGCAAGATGACATTCCGGTGGCGCAAGATGACTACGCTACCGTCCTTGCCGGCCAGTCTCAGAACATCAACATGGTATTCGTGCTCGACTTCAGCGGCAGTATCGATAATAACGAACTGAATACCATGCTGGATGCAGTACGTACCGCAGGGCAGGCGCTGTTCAATACCTCTGGCGGCCAGGTCAAGATCCAGATAGTGGCATTTTCCGGCGACTCCATTGCGTATTTGCCGACCGACAATGTTACCGCGTTCACTAATCTGGTTAACTCCTTGAACCCACAAGAGCCGGGCGGTATACGTCCATTCAATGGCAGCACCGATTTCACCGATGCCATTGAGCAGACCATGATCTCTTACACGCCGCTCCCGGGTTGGAACAACCAAGTGGTCTTCATCAGCGATGGTGACCCCAATGAACAAACCGGCCCAGGTGGCGCTTCACTCACCAACACGGTGGCAGCCAACTGGAACAATTTCGTCGATACCAAGCTGGTCAATGTTACTACCATTGGCATTGGCAATGGGATCAATGATGTCCGCCTGGAAGAAGTCGACCTGGATGCCGGCCCGAACAACATGCCGCTGCGGGTAAATAACTTCAGTGACCTGGTCAACACCCTGCTCAATCAGGTGATAGGCGGCCTGGTGCAAGGCAATGTGCTCAGCGGCTCTAACAATGTCGTGGGTGGTGGGGATGACGATGCCTATGGTGCAGATGGTCCGGGCTATATCCAGTCCATCAAGATTGGCGCGACCACCTACAGCTGGGACGGAGTGCTCGATGGCGATCAGCAATTGACGGCCGTCACCACCCCAGCGGGTGGCAAGCTGAGCTTCAACTTCTCCACTGGGGCTTGGAGTTATCAGGCTCCCGCCAATGTGAATGGGGATCTCACCGAGGACTTCCAATACACCCTCATCGACAAGGATGGCGACCCGGCCACGGCCACCCTGCATCTGTATGTCGAAGATGTGGGCTCGGTGCAGGCTTATGTCGATGAGGATGAGTTGCCAAGTGGGATCACCGACAGTGACAGCGTCACCAATAGCGTCAGTGGCACCGTTGCCCCCTTGATTGTCGGCCCGGACAATTCCGCGACCATCAGCCTCAACACTAATACCAGTGGTGTAACCCCGGCCAGTTCGGGTGGCGTGGCGCTGGTCTATACGGTAGTGGGTGATACCCTGACTGCCACGGCCAATGGGGCGACTGTGTTCACACTTCAGGTAGGTTCAAATGGCAGCTATCAGTTCAACCTGGTCAAGTCGCTGGATCATCTGCTGGGTAATGGCGATGACAACGAACTGCTGACCCTAGATTTCACCAGCATCCTGAAGGCCACAGGCGGCACTGGCACCTTGGCCGGCAGCTTCCTCATTCATGTGGAAGATGATGTGCCCAAGGCGAACGATGAAAACGGCGGCACCGTCACCGAAGACCTGGCAGGGAGCCTTGGCGGCAACGTGCTGAGCAATGACGCCTCCGGTGCCGATACGCCGGCTGCGTTCGTGGGCTGGAGTGCCACCGGGCACAACAACAGTGCCTCGGTCACGGCCCTGAGCACCTACGGTACCTTCGTCCAGAACGGTGACGGGAGCTGGACGTACGTGCTGGACAACAGCCGCCCGGCGACCCAGGCGCTGACGGCGGCGTTCAACCAGAGCTACGACGTCTGGTACACCATGAAGGACGCAGACGGGGACGAGAGCATCGCCAAGCTGACCATCACGGTCAAGGGGGCGAACGACAGCTCGACGGTGGTGACGGCGGCAGCGACCGGTCCGGACCACCTGGTGTACGAGTCGGGCATCAATCCGAACGGCTCCAATGCGGCGGCCACCACCGAAACGGTGACAGGCAGCTTCACGGTGTCGGCCTCGGACGGCATCCTGAACGTGGTGATAGGGGGCA
>NZ_JAAROG010000004.1:0-1941 GCF_023093515.1 Aeromonas genomosp. paramedia | reverse complement strand
TGTCACCGCCGATGTAAAAATGACCCACTAACGCCGGAGTAAAGTTGACCCACCTGGGCCAAGATCGTGGCTTTTGAGCCACGCCCATGTTGACCCAGGAGTTATCAGTGGAAATCAGAGTGTTGGCCCGTCAGGGCATGAGCATCCGGGCTATCGCCCAGCAATTGCGGGTGTCCCGTAACACGGTTCGCAAGTATCTGCGCAACCCGGGCCTGCCAATCTATCCCAACCGAGCAGCCCGACCAACCAAGCTCGATCCTTTTAAACCCTATCTGCAAGCGCGTATCCAGGCAGCGAAGCCACACTGGATCCCGGCGACGGTTCTGCTCAGGGAACTGCGAGAGCATGGTTACACTGGCGGGCTCTCCCAGCTCAAGGCCTGGTTATCGCCTCTGCGCCATGACGCCTCTGGCACCATCGTCCGTTTTGAAACGGCCCCCGGTAAACAGATGCAGGTCGATTTCACCATTATCCGCCGCGGCAATCGGCCTCTAAAGGCCTTTGTTGCTACCCTGGGATTTAGCCGCGCCAGCTATGTCCGTTTCTTCGATCACGAACGTAATGATGCCTGGTTGACCGGACTGCGTGAGGCTTGTCATTTCTTCGGTGGGGTCCCGCAGGAGGTGCTATTTGATAATGCCAGCACCATCATCCGCGAACGGGATGCCTACGGTGAAGGTGACCATCGTTGGCACCCGGCCCTGCTCGCCTTGGCCGAAGAGTTCGGTTTTCGCCCCCGCGTCTGCCGTCCCTACCGGGCCCAGACCAAAGGCAAGGTCGAGCGCTTCAACGGCTACCTCAAACGCAGTTTTGTCACCCCACTAGCAGCCACCCTCAAGCAGGCAGGACTGGCGCTAGATGTGTCAACCGCCAATGCCCATATCGGCCCCTGGTTGCAAGACATCGCCAACCAGCGTAGCCATGGCACTACCGGTGAAGTCCCGGCTATCCGATTGCAACAAGAGCTGCCTCATTTTCTACCCCTGCCACAGGCGCTACCCGTTAGTCCCGGCACCACGGCCACCGCGCGCCCCATGCCGCTGGAGAGCTTGCAGCATCCGCTATCGGTATACCAAGACCTGCTGGAGGTGAACGTATGAACTTGCAGCATGAACGCCTGATGGCCCTGAGTCAGGCGCTGCGCTTGGAAGGGATTGCTGCCCAGTGGTCAACACTAGCTCAGAAGGCGGCCAACGAGGAGGCGAGCTTCGCCGATTATCTGGAGTGGTTGCTGCACGCAGAGCAGACCTTGAGGACCGAGCGCACCCGCCAGACCTTGCTCAAATTGGCCACGTTACCCGTGGTCAAAACGCTGGAGCAGTACGACTTCGGCTTTGCCAGTGGCGCACCTCGCAGCCAGTTGCAGGAGTTGGCCAGCCTGGCTTTTATAGAGCGTAGCGAAAACATAGTGCTGCTGGGCCCAAGCGGAGTGGGCAAGACGCATCTTGCCATCGCACTGGCCTATCGGGCTCTGATGGCTGGCATCAAGACCAGATTTATCAGCGCAGCAGACCTGATGTTGCAGCTGCAAGCAGCTCAACGACAGGAGCGGCTTAATGCCTACTTCAGCCGTGTCGTGATGGGGCCGCGTTTACTGGTGATCGATGAGATAGGCTACTTGCCGTTTGGGCGTGAGGAAGCAAACCTGTTTTTCAATGTGATCGCCAAACGTTATGAGAAAGGGAGCCTGATCTTGACGAGCAATCTGCCCTTTAGCCAGTGGGCCAGCACCTTTGCCGATGATCAGACACTGACGGCAGCTATGCTCGATAGACTGTTACATCATGCACACATCGTTCAGATCAGCGGTGAAAGCTATCGTTTGAAAGAGAAACGCAAAGCGGGGGCCACACCCAAAACCAATTAACCCCATGTCCGGGTGGATCACTTTTCAATCGGCGAAATTAGCCAGAGTGGATCAGTTTTCGGTCGGCGTTGACA
>NZ_JAAROG010000039.1:0-2858 GCF_023093515.1 Aeromonas genomosp. paramedia | reverse complement strand
CCTATCAACGTTGTGGTCTCCAACGGCCCTTTAGGACCCTCAAGGGGTCAGGGATGACTCATCTCAGGGCTCGCTTCCCGCTTAGATGCTTTCAGCGGTTATCGATTCCGAACTTAGCTACCGGGCAGTGCCACTGGCGTGACAACCCGAACACCAGAGGTTCGTTCACTCCGGTCCTCTCGTACTAGGAGCAACTCCCTTCAATCATCCAACGCCCACGGCAGATAGGGACCGAACTGTCTCACGACGTTCTGAACCCAGCTCGCGTACCACTTTAAATGGCGAACAGCCATACCCTTGGGACCGACTTCAGCCCCAGGATGTGATGAGCCGACATCGAGGTGCCAAACACCGCCGTCGATATGAACTCTTGGGCGGTATCAGCCTGTTATCCCCGGAGTACCTTTTATCCGTTGAGCGATGGCCCTTCCATTCAGAACCACCGGATCACTATGACCTACTTTCGTACCTGCTCGACCTGTCCGTCTCGCAGTTAAGCTGGCTTATGCCATTGCACTAACCTCCTGATGTCCGACCAGGATTAGCCAACCTTCGTGCTCCTCCGTTACTCTTTGGGAGGAGACCGCCCCAGTCAAACTACCCACCAGGCACTGTCCGCGAGCCCGATTCAGGGCCCTGCGTTAGAACATCAAACATACAAGGGTGGTATTTCAAGGACGGCTCCAGCGCAACTGGCGTCACGCCTTCAAAGCCTCCCACCTATCCTACACATGTAGGTTCAATGTTCAGTGCCAAGCTGTAGTAAAGGTTCACGGGGTCTTTCCGTCTAGCCGCGGGTACACCGCATCTTCACGGCGAATTCGATTTCACTGAGTCTCGGGTGGAGACAGCATGGCCATGGTTACACCATTCGTGCAGGTCGGAACTTACCCGACAAGGAATTTCGCTACCTTAGGACCGTTATAGTTACGGCCGCCGTTTACCGGGGCTTCGATCAAGAGCTTCGCTTGCGCTAACCCCATCAATTAACCTTCCGGCACCGGGCAGGTGTCACACCCTATACGTCCACTTTCGTGTTTGCAGAGTGCTGTGTTTTTGATAAACAGTCCCAGCCATCTGGTCACTGCGACTCCCAACTGCTCCATCCGCAAGGGACTTCACTGTCAAGAGCGAACCTTCTCCCGAAGTTACGGTTCTATTTTGCCTAGTTCCTTCACCCGAGTTCTCTCAAGCGCCTTGGTATTCTCTACCCGACCACCTGTGTCGGTTTGGGGTACGATGACTTGTAATCTGAAGCTTAGAGGCTTTTCCTGGAAGCAGGGCATCAATGGCTTCACCACCGTAGTGGCTTCGTCTCGTGTCTCAGTGTTGTGTCTCCGGATTTGCCTAGAAACACCACCTACGCACTTTCACCAGGACAACCGTCGCCTGGCCCACCTAGCCTTCTCCGTCCCCCCATCGCAATTACAAGTCGTGCAGGAATATTAACCTGCTTCCCATCGATTACGCCTTTCGGCCTCACCTTAGGGGTCGACTCACCCTGCCCCGATTAACGTTGGACAGGAACCCTTGGTCTTCCGGCGAGGAGGCTTTTCACCCCCTTTATCGTTACTTACGTCAGCATTCGCACTTCTGATATCTCCAGCATGCCTCTCGACACACCTTCGCAGACTTACAGAACGCTCCCCTACCACTCACACATAGTGTGAATCCGCGGCTTCGGTGCCTGGTTTGAGCCCCGTTACATCTTCCGCGCAGGCCGACTCGACTAGTGAGCTATTACGCTTTCTTTAAATGATGGCTGCTTCTAAGCCAACATCCTAGCTGTCTGAGCCTTCCCACATCGTTTCCCACTTAACCAGAACTTTGGGACCTTAGCCGGCGGTCTGGGTTGTTTCCCTCTTCACGACGGACGTTAGCACCCGCCGTGTGTCTCCCGGATATTACTTACTGGTATTCGGAGTTTGCATGGGGTTGGTAAGTCGGGATGACCCCCTAGCCCAAACAGTGCTCTACCCCCAGTAGTATTCGTCCGAGGCGCTACCTAAATAGCTTTCGGGGAGAACCAGCTATCTCCGAGTTTGATTGGCCTTTCACCCCCAGCCACAGGTCATCCCCTAACTTTGCAACGTTAGTGGGTTCGGTCCTCCAGTTGATGTTACTCAACCTTCAACCTGCCCATGGCTAGATCACCCGGTTTCGGGTCTACACCTTGCAACTAGACGCCCAGTTAAGACTCGGTTTCCCTACGGCTCCCCTATACGGTTAACCTCGCTACAAAATGTAAGTCGCTGACCCATTATACAAAAGGTACGCAGTCACCCCGAAGGGCTCCCACTGCTTGTACGTACACGGTTTCAGGTTCTATTTCACTCCCCTCACAGGGGTTCTTTTCGCCTTTCCCTCACGGTACTGGTTCACTATCGGTCAGTCAGGAGTATTTAGCCTTGGAGGATGGTCCCCCCATATTCAGACAGGATGTCACGTGTCCCGCCCTACTCGATTTCACATCAAGGTTGTTTTCGTGTACGGGGCTATCACCCTGTATCGCCGGCCTTTCCAGGACCGTTCCACTAACTTCCAAGATGCTTAAGGGCTAATCCCCGTTCGCTCGCCGCTACTGAGGGAATCTCGGTTGATTTCTTTTCCTCGGGGTACTTAGATGTTTCAGTTCTCCCGGTTCGCCTCGTTGCACTATGTATTCATGCAACGATACCTAGCTTATGCTAAGTGGGTTTCCCCATTCGGAAATCTGTGAGTAATAGCGTCTCTTACCGACTTCTCACAGCTTATCGCAGGTTAGTACGTCCTTCATCGCCTCTGACTGCCAAGGCATCCACCATGTACGCTTAGTCACTTAACCATACAACCCCAAGAAGTGTCGGTGAAACCGGCAC
>NZ_JAAROG010000038.1:0-5015 GCF_023093515.1 Aeromonas genomosp. paramedia | reverse complement strand
TGATGGTCGTGGTGGAACCAGTTGTTCATGACCTCGGCATCAACCCAGAAGGTGAGCGAGCCACGCTTAATCAAAGACTTGTTGTATTGAGGCCAGTTAGTGATGGGGTGAAGCGACGCGCCCATGATGCAGACTTGAAGGGAATGGTAGTGATCAGATCACTGCGTCCTCAGTTAGTTCCATTCACGCCGCATCGATTTGGGCAACAACGCCACTTGGGGTCAGTCTTTTCGAGATCACCAATTAAAGCCGTCATCTCCCATCTTCCCCACGAACATAGGGATAGCCTTGATCTGCTCTGCCGTCATCGTGCCATAGGTCATATCTTCGGCGGGGCTGCCATCAACGTTCTTACCTGGCTCACGCTTTGACTTGTAGATGAGCACAGGCACACGATAGGTTGTGGCTGACGTTGTATCGTTTTTTGGCTTGAGAGTTGGAGGTATTGTTTCTGTTTTCGGACGCTCTTTCTCTGCCGAACCAAACCACATTGTCGGCTTGGCTTGAGCATATGCCGACTTGATGGTCTGCTCAAACCTGGGCGTCCCCCTCGCCGAGATTTGGTCTCCCTGGATAGTACAGCAAGCAAACACATCAGATTGCATCCCCAATACGACCTTAGACCCGTCATCAAGGCTTCCAGCTACAGGGCCTAGAATGCGCTTGAATTCGTCCTTGGTAAGTTGGTGGATGTCTCTGAGGTCGGGTTTCTGCATGTATAGAGAGCTCGATAAAGATTAGTGAAAGGGTCACTTATCATCAATGCGCCAATCGAGACCATGTAGGCATTTTCTGAAAGCGACATCGCCTGACAGCTTGCTGTAAAAGAGGGGAATAACGAGTCTCAATTAGATCACAAAACAACCTTAATGATACATCAGTCGTTTTTCTTGAACGCCCCAATCGGATCGTATATCTT
Organism: Aeromonas genomosp. paramedia; assembly: GCF_023093515.1. Lineage (NCBI taxonomy): Bacteria > Pseudomonadati > Pseudomonadota > Gammaproteobacteria > Aeromonadales > Aeromonadaceae > Aeromonas > Aeromonas genomosp. paramedia. The sequence continues at coordinate 4,096 of NZ_JAAROG010000038.1, read as the reverse complement.
TGTGCTGTGTGTATATACAGCACAGCATATAGTGCTGATTCTGAACAAAAGACACAGGATATAGTTATGGCTACGAACAACAAAACGACTTCCGTTCAGGTTGCAACACTTGCCGGACAAGCCCTCAATGATGCAGCATCCTCTGCAACCGCACGTTCTCTTGCAGCTTCCGCGTTATCCCAGGTTAAAGCCGGAAATCAAACTGGTGCAGAAGGTACTACAAAGCTGCAAGCACAATGAATGCACCAAGACCCTAGCTGCCAGTAGCTTGGCTCAAGCCAACAAAGAGCGATAGCACTACTTATACAAACTATCAGCAATTGCCAGAGGGAAATAATTGGTGTGGTTTAAAAAAACGGATATAAAGGTTGACGATCTTAAAGTTAATGATGCACAAAAAATCATTACTTCTGGTATGTGGGATACCTTAAAAAGATATGACGCTTATATTTCAACCGTAAATTTCAAATGTGGTTTACTAACTTCTTTCAACGCTGCAATTACATTTGGAATTTTATCTAAATTTGATTCAATCATAAAAAACCAACACGAATTAAAAATATTAATAATTCTATCATGCATTGCATCTCTATTTCTATGCATTGTAAGCCTTTTCTATGTTTTTAAATCTATATGGCCAAATTTATCCAGCAGTAGTACATTATTAGGTGCAGAGCCATCTGTTATTTTCTTTGGTTCTGTAAGTAGAAACTTTAATGCGAAATCATACTCAGAAAAAATGGTAAATATTTCCTACCATGAGTATATAAAAGACTTATCAATTCAGGTTCATGAGATGGCTGTCATTACAAGCATTAAAATGTCATCTATAGAAAAAGCAGGTAAATTTTCAAAATACAATCTCTATCCTATTACGTTGATTATGCTTGGGTGGATCTTCAATGTTTCGGAGGTAATATGTCTAGCGCAATAAAAGATATTTATGGGAAATCATTTTCTCATCGCGCTTTAAACACTGCTTATAATAGAGTTGGTAGTATTATTGGCGCAGATTCAATGAACATGGAAGAGTTTGATATTGATTCTAATGATCTATTTGAGTCAATGAAATCAGTTACAAAAAGCGAGGTTTCAGTTGAAAATGACTATGACATCCAGAAACAACTGAGACGCTGCTTTGGTAAATCAGGGTTAAATAAAAACAATATTGGTGGTCATCCAGATTTTGACTATTTGGTCAATGAAAGAAAAACACAAAAAGGCTATGTGACAACTCTATTCATTGATATTAAAAACTCTACAAAGCTAGGTCTTATATATTCCCCTGAGATTGTTTTTTCAATAAAAAATGACATCATCAAATGCGCTATTGAAACTATTTTGGCTTTTGACGGTCATGTACATCGCATCATGGGTGATGCTGTTCTAGCATTTTTTAGAACAGCACAGAGACCAGAAAACTCAGCAATAAATGCTATCAATTGCTCCGTATGTCTTGTGAAATTTATAGAAGAAATAGTGTCCCCTCGTCTCACTCAACAAGATATTGACCCAGTTAGTATTCGAATCGGCATTGATTATGGGGCTGACGAAAATGTTCTTTGGGGAATGTATGGATATCAAGGAGCGTCAGAAGTAACAGCGACATCATTCTATGTAGATGTTGCAGCAAAGTTACAGCAGTCAGCATCAAAAAATAGAATTATGATAGGTGATAGCTTAAGAACTTTAATTGATATTCCAGATAACTATTTATGCCTAAAAAAAGATGGTGAAGATATCTGTCGATATGTGAAGCCAAATTATAGAGACGCAACAGGAAAGCAAATCAACTATAAACAATTTGAATTTAAAAATGATGATTATTTTCAGCTATTACCATTAAATGATCATAAGATAAATCTTATCCCATATTATCAGGATGACTTTTCTGTCGAAATGACCATCACTGATGCCAATGGTTCTCCTTCGCAAGATGAATATTACTCATGCGCAAAGATAGTACCAAAAAGCAGAACCATTAAATTTAAAACTAAATTTAGTGGTTCAAATGATACATCTTATAAAGTTAGATATAGAGTGGAGAATAATGGTATTGACGCAAAAAGAGCTGATCCCATATCAAATGGCAATCATGAAACATTCGTTGATGCAGTCTACCAACAAAATAATAATTATCTTGCAGTCCATTGTGAACCAACTGCTTATCTAGGACTACATTATATGTTTGTTTCTATATACAGAGATGGGCAATTATATATGAAGGAGAAAAAAATTGGTGTGTATGTTGCGTAATTAAATTATCCCATTACTCGTTATATTAATGGAGCGTTATAATGAAAAGTGAGTATTATAGGAATGTAACTCTGCTTTGCCCAGTATGTGGTAATGATCAGTTTGGAACCGATTCTGAACACTTATTTATTTGTTCGGATTGCAAAAATGAATTCGATAAAGAGTCTTTAATACAGCAGAATTCTACCTCAACAGAAGCTATGATTGAGGAGCTTCAGAAAGAGTTCGTAGCAGATATCAAGAAGGACTTTCATAAAAAAGTTAAAGGATTTAAATAATGAGCCTAACTGATTTTATTGCATTCTTGGCATTACTGATTTCAATTTACTCTGCATATAAAACAATAGAGTTTAATAAACGCCAGAATGAATTTTCGAATACAGCAGACCATTTGAATAAGTTGTTATTGCGTAAAGAGCAAGAAGATGCCATTGATGCTATTAGTGCAGACCTTAATGCTCGCGTAGTTAATATTGGGAAAGGGCAACGTTTAAAGATATACAACAAGGGGAAGGCACCAGCTAAAAATGTAAGGTTACAGTTTCCTGTAGTAAGAGATTTTTCCATCATGCATGATGTTCTTCCGCTTGAGGTAATACAGCCTGGTGGAAATTTTGATCTTATTGTTGCTACAGCAATGGGGGCACCATCTGCGGTAAAAATTAAGCTCATATGGGATGATGAAAGAGGTCACAATCAAGAAGTAGAAACTATCGTTTCACCTTATGGTTCGTAACACAAAGTAAAATGTTATCAGCCTAAATAATGCTGAACAAAAATATAATATAAAATATGCAATAATATATTGCCGTCAATTTTTAAGGAAGTAAATCTCGAATGTCACACCCCATAACCCTGGCAAGACGATAAGCCTTTTCCAGGGTGACATTGACCTCACCACGCTCAATTCGTCCTACGTAGCTTCTATCAATTTCGGCCGCATATGCGAGTGCATCTTGCGATACGCCCAATTGAAGCCGTTTGTCACGTACAGCATCACCAAATTTTTTTGCTAGCTCTTGCATGTCTCGCCTCTCGCTGGCGAGCACTATCTCTGGTTGTCTGGCTAACGACCACGGATTATAATCCGCAACCGAGTTTAGATTTCCACTAAATGTTTTCGTTCGAGGCCCAGGATTACTTATGAGCTCCCAGACCGTGTGGTTACCAACCGCGCTCTACACCGCACTCATTCGATGGCAGATGGATGGCTTCACTGCGACAGGATTTGTAAATGCCATTTTTGGTGACAAAGCAGAATCGCAGATACGTCAGCGGCGTTATACCTTCATTTATCGGCATCTGATCAAGCTCGTAAATCAGGGACTTCTAAAAAGGAAGACAGTTGATGATGGGAGGCGCTTTTCTCATTTCATCAGGACTCCCAAGTTCGATGAAGTGCATTTCAAGGAGGAATTTATTGGGCCGGAGGCTCTGGTGTCAGAGCAGGATAAGGAGAAAGACAGGGAGATCGAGAGGGTAAAGAATGAACTTGAATCCATTAAGAGTAAGTTGGGTACGAGAGAACAACACTACCGTCAAACGTTGCAGATGAACGACCTCAAGCTTGCAGAATATAACGAACTGCGCTCTCACTTTCCCTTGTTAGCACCAATAATCGACAAAGCTGTCAGCGATGCTGTTGAGGAGAGCCGTGAAATACAGGGCAAGCTAGCTGCTGTTGAGCGAATCTTGACTGTGATTTGGATGATCACCACACCCAAGGAAGGTGCGAACAAGTCCCTGATATGAGATCATGTTTTTCATCTGGAGCCATGGAACAGGGTTCATCATGAGTCATCAACTTACCTTCGCCGACAGTGAATTCAGCAGTAAGCGC
>NZ_JAAROG010000037.1:0-6377 GCF_023093515.1 Aeromonas genomosp. paramedia | reverse complement strand
CGGTTGCAGCGGCCGTAGCGGCCTGAACTTGCCCGCGCCGATCTTGGCGCTGCTGCGCCAGAGGTAATCGCCGGTCAGGTTGATGTGCTCCCAGCCGAGCGGCGACAGGTACTGCAACAGGCCGTCATCGACGGCTTGACCGTGGCCACGCAAGGCGTTCGCGGCCCGCTCCAGATAGACCGTGTTCCATAGCACGATGGCCGCCGTCACCAGGTTGAGGCCGCTGGCCCGGTAGCGCTGCTGCTCGAAGCTGCGGTCGCGGATTTCCCCCAGGCGGTTGAAGAACACGGCGCGGGCCAGCGCGTTGCGCGCCTCGCCTTTGTTCAGCCCGGCATGCACGCGGCGGCGCAGCTCGACGCTTTGCAGCCAGTCCAGGATGAACAGTGTGCGCTCGATGCGTCCCAGCTCACGCAGGGCGACGGCCAGGCCGTTCTGGCGCGGGTAGCTGCCAAGCTTCCTGAGCATCAGCGAGGCCGTCGCCGTGCCCTGCTTGATCGAGGTGGCCATCCGCAGGATTTCATCCCAATGGGCGCGGACGTGCTTGATGTTGAGCGTGCCGCCGATCATCGGTTTCAACGCCTCGTAGGTGGCATCGCCCTTCGGGATGTAGAGCTTGGTGTCGCCCAGGTCACGAATGCGCGGGGCGAAGCGGAAGCCCAGCAGGTGCATCAACGCGAAGACGTGGTCCGTGAACCCTGCCGTGTCGGTGTAGTGCTCCTCGATCCGCAGGTCGGATTCGTGATACAGCAGGCCGTCGAGCACGTAGGTCGAGTCGCGCACGCCGACGTTCACGACCTTGGTGTGGAACGGCGCGTACTGGTCGGAGATATGGGTGTAGAACGTCCGCCCTGGGCTGCTGCCGTATTTCGGATTGATGTGGCCGGTGCTCTCGGCCTTGCTGCCGGTGCGGAAGTTCTGGCCGTCCGACGATGACGTGGTGCCGTCGCCCCAATGCTCGGCGAAGGGATGTCGGAACTGCGCGTTGACCAGCTCGGCCAGTGCCGCCCCGTAGGTTTCGTCGCGGATGTGCCAGGCTTGCAGCCAGGCCAGCTTGGCGTAGGTCGTGCCGGGGCACGATTCCGCCATCTTGGTCAGGCCCAGGTTGATCGCGTCGGCGAGGATCGTGGTCAGCAACAGGTTTTTGTCCTTGGCCAGGTCGCCTGACTTCAGGTGGGCGAAGTGCCGGGTGAAGCCCGTCCATTCGTCTACCTCCAGCAGCAATTCGGTGATCTTGACGTGCGGTAGGATCATCGCCGTCTGGTCGATCAGGGCCTGTGCGGTATCGGGCACCGCCGCATCGAGCGGCGTGATCTTCAGGCCCGACTCCGTGATGATGGCGTCCGGCAGCTCGTTGGCCAGCGCCATGCGGTTGACGGTGGCGAGCTGCGTTTCCAGCAGCGTCAGCCGGTCATGCAGGTACTGGTCGCAATCGGTGGCCACGGCCAGCGGCAATTCGCTGGCCTGCTTGAGGCTGGCGAATTTCGCGGGCGGCACCAGGTAGTCCTCGAAGTCCTTGAACTGGCGCGAGCCTTGCACCCAGATGTCGCCGGAGCGCAGCGCGTTCTTCAGCTCCGACAGCGCGCACAGTTCGTAGTAGCGCCGGTCGATGCCGGTGTCGGTCATCACCAGCTTCTGCCAGCGCGGCTTGATGAACTCGGTCGGCGCGTCGGTGGGCACCTTGCGGGCGTTGTCGCTGTTCATGCTGCGCAGCACCTCGATGGCGTCGAGTACGTCCTTGGCGGCGGGCGCGGCCCGCAACTTGAGCACGTCGAGAAATTCCGGCGCGTAGCGGCGCAGCGTGGCGTAGCTCTCGCCGATGCGGTGCAGGAAATCGAAGTCCTCGGGTTGCGCGAGCCGCTGCGCTTCGGTGACGCTCTCGGCGAAAGCATCCCAGGACATGACGGCCTCGATGGCGGCGAACGGATCGCGGCCCGCTTGCTTGGCCTCGATCAGCGCCTGGCCGATGCGCCCGAACAGCCGCACCTTGGCATTGATCGCCTTGCCGGATGCCTGGAACTGCTGCTGATGCTTGTTCTTGGCGGCATTGAACAGCTTGCCCAGGATGCGGTCATGCAGGTCGATGATTTCGTCGGTGACGGTGGCCATGCCCTCGATGGCGAGCGCCACCAGGGTCGCGTAACGCCGCTGCGGCTCGAACTTCGCCAGGTCGGCGGGCGTCATCTGGCCGCCCTCGCGGGCGATCTTGAGCAGCCGGTTCTGGTGAACCAGCCGCTCGATGCCGGAGGGCAGGTCGAGCGCCTGCCACGCCTTGAGGCGTTCGATGTGTTCCAGCATGTGCCGCGAGTTCGGTTTGACCGGGGATTGCCGCAGCCAGGCCAGCCACGTCGTCTTGCCGTTGTCGCGGCGCTTGAGCAGATCGTCGAGGCGACGGCGATGCACGTCCGTCAGCGGCTCAGCCAAGGCGTCGTAGAGACGCCGGTTGGCGCGGGTAATCGCTTCGGCGCTCGCCCGCTCGACGGCGTTGAGGGCGGGCACAATGACCGACTGCCGCCGCAGGTGCTCGATCAAGGCTCTGGCCAGCACGATGCCCTTGTCGGTTTGCATGGCCAGCTCGGTCAGCAACTGGACAGCCTGCCGGTAGTGGCCAATCGTGAACGGCTGGAAGCCGAACACCGTTTGCAGCTCGACCAGGTGCTCGCGTCGGGTCTGCTCACGCTGCCCGTACTCGTCCCAGCTTTCGATGCCGACCTTGAGCTGGTTGGCGACCAGTCTCAGCAATGGCGGGAACGGTGGCTCATCAGCGCCAAGGATGACGCCGGGAAAGCGCAGGTAGCAGAGCTGCACCGCGAAGCCCAGCCGATTGGCCGGGCCGCGCCGCTGCCGGATGATGGAGAGGTCGCTTTCGCTGAACGTGTAGTGACGGATCAACTCATCCTTGGTGTCCGGCAACGCCAGCAGGCTTTCGCGCTCGGCGGCGGAGAGGATCGAACGGCGGGGCATGCGGTTTCCTTCTTCTTGAAAACGTAGGTTTGTGACAAGCCCGCCAAGGCAACCGGCGCGGCACGGGAATCAAGGCATTGCGATTCTCGAAAATAGTTCTTGAAATTCTATTCTTGATTGCATATCATCTCAACGAGTTTCGATAAGAAAGGATGCGCATGCGACCGTCTGTTGTGCTTGACATGAAGCGAAGCGCAGTGCGTGAAGCGGTAGGCCGCTTTCGCGCCGCGAACCCGCGCGTCTTCGGCTCGGTGCTGCATGGCACCGACCGGGATGGCAGCGACCTCGACCTGTTGGTCGATGCGCTGCCCGGTGCCACGTTGTTGGACTTGGGCGATTTGGAAGAAGAACTGAAATCGCTGCTCGGCGTTGACGTCGATCTGCTGACTCCCGGCGACCTGCCGCCGAAGTTCCGGGCCAAGGTGCTCGCGGAGGCGCAACCGATATGAGCGAGAACCGCCTGCCCGATTACCTCGACCACATTCAGCAGGCCGCAACCGATGCGCGCAGCTTCGTGGAAGGGATGGCCAAGGACGACTTCTTGGCCGACAAGCGCACCCAGCAGGCCGTCATCATGAGCCTGATCGTCATCGGCGAGGCGGCCACAAAGGTGATGGATGGCTACGTCGAGTTCACCCAGGCGCATGCCGACGTGCCGTGGCGCAGCATGCGCAATATGCGTAATCGCATGGCTCACGGCTATTTCGACATCAACCTCGATGTGGTGTGGGAGACGGTACAGGAATGGCTGCCGGCGTTGCTCCAGCAATTGCCCGCCGTGCGTCAGGATGCCGACGATGAAGACCGTAACGACAAAGGCATGGAGCCATGACCAATCAAGCCGCCGATGTTCGGCCCCTCTGGCGTGTTCGATCCCGCGACCTATGAGCCGCGCTCGGGCAAGACCTTCTGGATGGCCGCAACGGACGTGAGTTCGCTGGTGGGCAAGGAGGCAGCAGCCGACACGCTCATCGGCAACTGCACGACCGCACGACCAGCCTCCCGTTCAAATTCGAGTTAGAACTCATATCCAGCCTGTCTGGGGGCACTGTGAAAGAGGGATCTCCGATGACTGTTGAATCGAGAATATTTTCTGTAGCCGAGTATGTTCAGCCGTCCGAAGGCGAGCCTATTCGTTCCGTTGTGCTTGAAACCCGAGACTCAATTATCGTGGTTTGGCATGTCCATCCCGGGCAGGAAATTGCGGCTCACATTCATCCTCACGGCCAAGACACGTGGACTGTTTTGTCGGGAATGGCTGATTACTTTCAGGGCAATGGGATTGTTCGTGCCCTCAGGGAAGGTGAGATAGCCGTGGCAAGACCGGGCCAAGTGCACGGGGCGCGAAATACAGGTACCGAGCCATTTGTGTTCGTCTCGGTTGTGGCATCAGCCAATGCCGGTTTCGTATTGGCTGAGCGATAGAGCCCAATCTCTGGAGTTGGTCCAATGAGCGGTCGGGGAGATAGGTAACAGACATGCAGCGGACACGGCTGCTAAACCAGGTCGCAAACCTCCTTGCGTCGCAGCGTGCCGCAAGCGACGCGATCAATCGAATGGGGTCGGCATGAGACTGAACACCATCCAGTTCCCGACCGCGTAGCCGCCTGTCCTGCCGATCAGGTCTTGACCATCGACGCCTGGGATCAGTCCTGAATGTTCTTGGAGACCACTACGTTATGAGCCGCAGCCGCCGCAAAACACCCATCGTCGGGCACACGACCTGCGGCAGCGAGCGCGAGGACAAGAAGCTCTGGCATCAGCGCTGGCGCACCCGTGAGCGCACGGCGCTGACCAGCGCGTCGCCCGAAGCCCTGAGCGCCCATCTGCCCCTGCTGGAAAACCAGGCCAGCAGCGTCTGGTCGATGGGCAAGGATGGCCGCTCCTACTGGCCCGTCAAGCGCCAGGCCGCCACGGCGGATCGCATCGCCAATCACAAGGGACGCAACCCGCAAGAACGCGCCTCCCTGAAAAAGCGCCTGCTGCGCAAGTGGATGAGCAAATGAAGCTCTCCTTCCATCAGCACATTGCGCTGTTCTGGATGATCGGTGCTCCGGGCGTCTTCGCGCCCGTGATCGAGAACGCCAAGCGGCCCGATGCCGGCGCCGTCATGGCGTGGGGTGTCGCGATCGTGGCGGTGATGATCCTCTTCACCCCTTTGCTGCTGCGCTGTCCACCATTCCGGCGCTGGTATGGCCGGACGGATGCGCTGTCGGAGCGGCAGCGCCAGGCGCTTGCCGAGCGCGGCCTGCGCCGCTACTACCAGACCGCTTTCGATGACGGCTACGTGCCCCGCGTGATGCCCTACGTGTGGCGCATCATCTGGACGGTCGGCGGGTTGATGGCTGTGACCGCCGTACTGCCTACCAACACCGGACGGCCAGCCTTCGATGCCTTGGTGGTCTTCTCGACCTGGTATCCGATAGGCGTGATGCTGCTGGTTTTCGCGTCGAGGCCCCTTGGCCGGTTGATTCGCCAAAGAGCACAGGAGCGGCGGAAATGAGCACGTCAACCATCGAGGCGCTGGCCAGCGCCTGGGCAAGGATTGCCGAGGAAGCGGAATTCCCCGCTGACTACGAGGGGACTGCCACACCACAAGCGCATCGGGCTAGCGAAGCTATTCAGGAGCAGATTCGGGAGCGCATCGTCGCCACCAACGACATGCGGCTGTTCAGCCTGCTGCACCTGCTGGGTCAGGCGTCGCTGCGCATGGAGCAAGCGCTGTGGCCGGAGGATTACGAGCGGATGACGCGCGAGGTTGAGGAAGCCCTGCGGCAAGCCACCGACGCCAACGCCAGATCGTACACCCACGAAGAAGTGATGCAGGCGATGCAGGAACGCATCGACCGGGCGCGAGACAAGCCATGTTGATTGGCTATGCGCGCGTCTCGACGCAGGATCAGAACCTGGAGCTGCAACGCGAAGCCTTGAGCAAGGCCGGATGTAAAAAGGTCTTCGAGGACAAGGTGAGTGGCACGCGGGCAGACCGGCCTGGCTTGGCCAAGACGCTCGAAATGCTGCGCGAAGGCGATACTTTGGTCGTCTGGAAGCTCGACCGGCTGGGCCGGTCGGTCAAGCAACTGGTCGATCTGGTCGGCGATCTGCACAAGCACGGTGTCCAGTTCAGGAGCCTCACCGACTCCATCGACACCGGCACACCATCCGGGCGGTTCTTCTTCCACGTCATGGCGAGCCTTGCCGAAATGGAGCGCGAGCTGACCGTCGAGCGCACCCGCGCCGGGCTGGAAGTCGCCAAGCAGCTCGGCCGCAAAGGCGGCCGCAAGCCGAAGATGACCGACAGCAAGATCGAGTCGGCCAAGAAGCTGCTGGCCAGCGGGGTGCCGCCCAAGGACGTGGCCAAGAACCTCGGCGTGTCCATTCCGACGCTGTACCGCTGGGTGCCAGCCTCCACGCAC
>NZ_JAAROG010000036.1:0-21711 GCF_023093515.1 Aeromonas genomosp. paramedia | reverse complement strand
TCAAAAGCCACGATCTTGGCCCAGGTGGGTCAACTTTACTCCGGCGTTAGTGGGTCATTTTTACATCGGCGGTGACAGCTGTCCTCGCCTTCCCTTACGGGTATGGTCCGCCAGCAATTGGCTTTTCAGTGATGCAAAGAAACGTGTAATTACCGCTGGGTCTTGCCGAGAAAAGCACAGTGGTATGTCAGGATCCCCCGGCCAATTAGTTTGTGGTAAACGCAAGTCCACACGCACGGCAAACACACGGGGATATATATCCAAGCAGCCGGTAATGACCTGTGTTAACTTGGTTAAGTAATAGGGTGAAACACCCCCATAACGCAGCTCAGCTTCAGCAAGCAGCTTATAAAGCTCCTCTGGGCTAAGCTGGTAGCCCAATGATGAATTCATCTCGCCTCCTTTTGATCAGGCATGGTTGACCCAAATGCATGTGCAATTTATAGATGGTTCAGAAGTGGCCGTTGCATTTCACTCATCCAATTAATGGATGGTGTGATATTTAAATTAGTTATGTACCTCTTTGCTTTTCACATAAAAGATGGCAGCTATCTACAATGACAAATTTTAACTATTGGCATATGTCAATGTGTATAATACATATACCAGACATCAACCACTTTATTACTCTTAGTAAATCATGGGAAATAGTTTTCCTGCGACTCGAAAATTACTATCCATGCCTCTTCAGACTAAAAACAATTTACTCTAAAGTTATCTAATGTCACTTTTCATGCATTATAGCGAGGCACCATTACCCGCAATATTATGTGGTTCACTAGTATAATTTCGCAGGTAAGTTGTACGCCCATGAATAACAACAAGGCGTCCTTGTCTCGCTAGAGTTTCAACAGCTTGGTCTAATCGAACTTTGCTTCTAGCACAATTAGGACCATATTGACGCACATGGTTTTTTCTTACGCCTGGCATACGAAAAAAATCAAGTCGCTGCTCTAACCATGTATATATGGCGTTTGCATCCTCTTCTTCTTTCGTCACTGCACCACTTGTATTGGTTAGGTTGATAAACTGATACAAATACCATCTGCCAAGCTGTATCGCTGCACTCAACACCTGCTCATTAACCTCCAGAGAATCATGATTAAAAAAAGTGATAACAGCTGATATCCTTAGCATCTGTTCCATCAATTTAGATACAACATCACGATAAGGGTACAGATCCTGCCCTTGGTTTATTCTTTGTTCTAAATTATTGTATTCTCGAAACCATAACACTTTTGCCTCTGGAGATAATTGGACTACTTGACGCGCTGTATTAGTTCGCCTGCGTGCTAGCGTTGTCTCTAGCAATGTCTGCAATCGATTATCAAAAAATTCCTGTAATGGGCTTCCGCAGTAAGCCTTATAAGGAATACTATTCGCCAAACGCTGTCCCTGAGTAGATTTAGGTTTTGAAAACAAACATCTGGCTAAAAATCCAGAACCTCTGACTTTTTCACCATGCTTTTCTAAAAAAGCATCAAATAGTTTTGGTTGAACCATCAATGCCAATGTAACTCTCGTATCACTGATCCGTTGGGGTTCAGTCGTCTTTCGTTCTACTAATATATCACTTGCACTCCATAATGAGTTCAAAAATGAGGTGTCTGATAACAAGCTGCTTTTCAGCATACTACCTCCCTCATCTGAAAAAAGCCCTAATGTACCTTGTTCAACTAATCGCGACTTCACTGCAGCAGGAGTTGCATCATTAACAAGCCATTCAATACGAATCGGTTTTACAGGGCGCATTTGCAACAACAATGCAACCTCTGTCTTTCGTTGCGCCGCTTCTGCACCTCCATTTTTCAGGGAAGTCTTCCATAACCCATTTGTAGCCGCATATTCAGTTTCCCAGAGTTGACTCGCTATTTGATAATCAGCCATCTCTTGGTTGTAACTGGCAGATAGCTTTACCTGATAGCGATGTATTGAGGCCATAATAATGCTATCGACTGTACTCTTCCGTTCACCAGAATCAGCAAGTGTCAGCAGATATAAATTGATGGGATGTCGTGTCCCATCAGGTCGAATGATATCGACGAGATCTTGGCATCCTAAGCTCATTGCACTCAAGACCGAAGCAAAGATCAAACTTACTGGTGCTTGCGTATCTTCGTGTACGGACAGAACCACTTCACGTAGTTGCGCAGGCAATACCCCTATTGGAAAGCCATCAGTAAGCGAATATGTCTTTGGAGGCCGCCTCATCATTCCCCCTTAACCTGTCGTTGGCACCAGGAGTAAATCTGGTGTTCAAACCAACCAATACTGTTCTCACCTAACCGAAGTGGCTTCGGAAAATGCTTGTCATAGCGCCTCGACTTAGGGTTAAGACGATCGTAAATCGTCGAGCGGCTAAGACCGATCAACGCTACCAACTCTTTCATTCGGATTACCCGCCCTGACCAGTTAGCAGGAGGGGTTGGTATGACGCCTTGGATTTTATCCTGCATCTTGTGACCTCTGTCATGTGTGTTGAAGACACAACTAAGGTATAAAAACCACAGCCTGAATTGGTCGGCAAATTTGCGGAGGCAAGACAGCAATGTCAATAAAACAAGCTGAAACTATCGGTCATCACCATGTCCTAAGCCATCTGCTTTGGGCACTAGACCTTTACGATACGAAAGATCGCAGCTCAAGATTGAATGAAATGCGTAGTTACGACCAGAAGCAGAGCATCTACATTGAGACACTCCAAGACAGACTGATCCAAGCCTTATGTGATCAAACACCGGCTGTTTCAGTCTTGGTAAATGGATTACTTGATTTCAGTGAAGCAGCTACCACTGTGGTTCTATCTAAAACTGTTATTTCGCCGATAGCTAAAGAAAAAATATATCATCAATATACCAAGCATATTCTTTGCCCTATTCTTGTTAGCTGCATCGAGCTAATGATGGAGTTCAGAGAACACTCGCCTTTTGTGAGACACCTAGATGACCTATTAAAAAGAACAAATGAACATGGGTTAGCACATGCAGCACGTAGAATGCTGCTTGACATTATCGACATCCCCGAATGCAAAGTATATCTGGGTGAATTGACAAACTTAATAGGAAATATAAAGCCGGGCCGAAACCAACGTAGAGCAACAATCAGGGGATATATACAGAGCGCTACAATAGAGTGCAATTCAATTCGCGATGTGAAAATACGAAACAAATGTTTGAACCAATTGATTATTTTGCAAGATGCATACTCGGCCTGTATCGCAGCAATATACTTCGATAATAAAACTGGGCTAGGTCAGTATCTCGCTCGCCACTATCAAGAAGCATCAGATAAGTTCATTCATCTTCTTGATGTCCGGATAAAATCACTCAGCGGTATGATAACGACCTACATTTATGCTAAAAATACATTAGGCTTAGCGCTGTCCCATGAGGCTAAAGAACATATTGAGAAACTGTGGTGTTTCGCAGTTAAGGAATTACCCGCTGTCAAAAACAAATATCATAACCAGAGTATCCAATCATTATTTTACCTACTCAATGAACCTGATTTTAATTCTCTACCGATAAAAACTCAGGAAAAGGCTGAAAAATTTATCAACCAAGCTATGACAGATGCTAAGCTTGGCTATTTGAAACCATACGCGGCAATATTCCATACACTACATTTAATTAAGAACAATGAACTTGAAAAAGCTAGCCAACTATTGGCGGATAATATTACAACCATATATAATGACACCGTAGGTTCATTACCATTTCATGCATCCATGTTACAAATTGCATTAGCAATCAAACTTACACCAAGTGAAATTAAAAATGGGCGGTTCACATCGTTAGTACAAAACATCATCAACTCGCAGTCACTTTATGCTGATGCTCGTATTGATGATAGTTTCCTACTACAGTTGCACTATGAGTCTTTCATCACACATCATTACTCGCATTCAATTCTTCGCAGCATTAGATATTACAATGATTTGGTATGTAAACGCTTATGTATATCAGAAGAACGCCCCCAACAGGCGATCTTAGACACATGGTGCCAGGTAGAATATGCCCTTTCTAAAATCGACAAAAAACTTGATTGTTTGACAGGAGAAAATATAGAAACATCGATTCACAACATCCTAACCAAAGCTGAAAAGGAAAAACCACTTATCACTTACCTGCCTAGCTCTACTTTGTACAATTGCGTAAGGGAGTGCTTGGGGTTGCGAGCTTATTTACATATTTCAGATACCGACCACCCATGCACCTCAAAAATGCTTAGTGATACGCAGTATAGATTAACCTTGCTTAAAACATTAAATCCCACACTGTTCGAAGAGGAGTCTCGTTGTAGAGCATTAAACTAGTGCCTATACGCCAACGCTGCTATTCCTGCTACTAGTAGCAGGAATAGCTATGTTCACAATGCCATTTCGTCATTCTTTCAAATCTATATTACTTCCTGACACACTGGGATATATGTCCATCAAACTCAGGAGATATTAATGGCGCACCTAATTGACACCATGGCCTACACTGGCCAAACCCCTTGGCATGGCCTTGGTAATGTCTTGCCCCCGCAACAATCCCTCGACATCTGGCTACAGGCAGCCGGGATGGATTGGACCATCGAGCAGAGCGACGTGATGTTTAACGTCGCCTCCGATGCACTGCATATCCGCCCCTACAGCGACAGCAAGGTGCTTTATCGTTCCGATACCCTTGCCCCCCTATCGGTGGTCTCAAGCCGCTACAATGTGGTACAGCCTCACGAGGTGCTGCACTTCTATCAAGACCTGGTAGAAGCCGGTGGCTTTGAGCTGGAGACCGCAGGCTCGCTCAAAGGCGGCCGCAAGCTGTGGGCACTGGCCAAGACCGGTCAGGATCTCAAGCTATCAGGCGGTGACTTGGTTAAATCCTATCTGCTGCTGGCGACCAGCTGCGATGGCACGCTCTGCACCACGGCGCAGTTCACCTCGCTGCGAGTGGTCTGCAATAACACCCTGCAGATGGCACTGCGCGGTTCGACCGGTGCCATCAAGGTGCCCCACTCCACTCAGTTCGATGCTGCTGCCGTCAAAGAGTCGCTTGGGCTGGGGCTCTCCCATTGGGATGAGTTCAAAGTCCAGACCAAGGCGCTGGCGCAACGGCCCGTGGCTTCCGAAGAGGCGCTGCGCTTTTTCAGCGACCTATTGGCACAACCGCTCGATGAGGAGAACATCATCCTCACCAAGCCGGTACAACGGCTGCATGAGCTCTATCAGGGCGCTGGTATGGGCTCAGAGCTTGCCAGTTCCCGCAATACCGCCTGGGGGCTGGTCAATGCGGTCACAGAATACGTGGACCATCATCGCCGTGCTCGCAGCCAAGATCACCGGCTCGATTCCGCCTGGTTTGGTCAGGGCGCTCAACTCAAATCCCAAGCCCTGAATCAAGCCCTCACCCTGCTGCAGTAATTCCTCTTCCCCATTCAAACCGCATAACGAACTCACCCGGACTGGCACAAGCCAATCCGGGCGTAGCCATTTATGCCGTCAACAAGGAATAGTCATGAAAGCAAAAGCCAAGTATGGCCAGGCCCTGCGGCTGGCCTCCACTACCCAGTTAACCCGCGAGCAGTGGCTCGCTATCCGCAAACTCGGCATTGGTTCCTCCGATGCCGCCGTGGCCGTGGGGCTCTCCCCCTACAAATGTCCGCTCAGCCTGTGGCTGGAAAAGACCGGTCGCAAGGAACCGGAAGATATCTCCCACAAGGAAGCGGTGCTGTGGGGCATCGAGCTGGAACCGGTCTTGGCGCAGGTTTATGCCAAACGCACCGGCTTTCGTGTACGCCGGGTCAATGCTGTGCTGCAACACCCCGAACAACCCTTCATGCTCGCCAACCTCGATCGGGAGGTAGTGGGCCACCCCGATGGGCCGGGCATTCTGGAGATCAAGACCGCCAGCTATCACAGCGCCCCCCAGTGGGAAGAAGGGGTGCCGGTGGCTTACCAGTGTCAGGTACTCCATCAACTGGCCGTCACCGGCCATGCCTGGGCCGAAGTGGCTGTGCTGATCGGCGGCCAGGATTTTCGGATTTACCGCATCGAGCGTGACGAAGAGAAGATCCAGGATCTCACCGAACGGGAAGCGCAGTTCTGGCAGATGGTGCAACAAGATCAGCAGCCTGAACCTGACGGCTCCAGTGATGCTGCCAATGCTCTGAGCTGGCTCTTCCCCCGTGACGATGGCCAGACGGTGGATCTCTCCGATTCTTCCGAGTTCAACCAGCTGTTTGGGGAGCTACTGCGCTTGCGTCAGCAAAAGGAAGCTGTCGAGCAACAAGAGTCTCAACTCAAACAGCGGCTGCAAGCGACCTTGGGTGAAGCGACAGCCGGGCTGTTTGCCGATGGCAAGATCACCTGGAAGCGCAGCAAAGACCGGCTGGCACCGGATCTCGAAAAGCTCGGGCAGGATCATCCCGACTTGCTCACCCGTTACGTCAAACCGGTGCCCGGCGTGCGCCGTTTCACCATTCAACCCTTGAGGCAAACACCATGATCAAAGGACTGGCGATTACTCCGCCCGTGATCGGACGGATCTGTATCGGCAAGCTGGTGCAAAAACAGGATAAGTGGGTGCCGGAGAAGGACGACAGCTTCACCCTCACCACCCAGGTACAACAAAAGGGGGGATGGTTGCTCCATCCCCTGCACCAACACTACTCATCGCAAAAGAGTGGCCAAGGACAGGAGCAGACCAAGATCCGCGCCATTCCGGTGCGGGTGCTGTTCAACGATAGCGACCTGAATCTGCGGGCGGAATACAGCGCGTTTGACCGACAAACCGGCAGGCCGCTCTGTGTCGGGAATGGGGAGGTGGCAAGACGTGTGGGGGGACAAGGCATGGAGGAGGTCAGCTGCTCTGGACCAGAGCGCTGCGCCTTTGCCGGGCAACAGGGCTGCAAGCTGTACGGGCGACTGAACCTGTTTGTGGAGGGGCAAGGGGATGAGCTGGGCAGCTTTATCTTCCGAACCACCGGCTACAACTCGGTGCGCACTCTGTCGGCTCGACTGAAATACCTGGAGGCCGTGAGCGGTGGTCACACCCGTTATTTGCCGCTCACCCTGCGGTTGCGAGCCAAAAGCACCACCCAGTCCTACCGCACACCGGTCTACTACGTGGATTTGACCTTGCGGGAAGAGACCAACCTGACCGAGGCAATCAGACAGGCACACGAGGCCGCCCAGCGTGACCAAGAGGCGGGACTCGCCATCGACCAGATGGAGCAGGCCGCGCGCGAGTTGCTGCGTAACGGCCAGTTTGAGGATATCGATGAAGAGGTGCCGATGCTGCTGGAGGAGTTCTATCCCGAAGCTAACAGCGACGAGACAGCGAATGGTAACGCTGATGCAGTGGCGACTACCTCGCTTAACGCACCGCAAAGCCAAGCAACCAAAACGTCACAGAGGCCGCAACCAAGAAGGAGTCCGCTCACCAACAAATTGGGAAAAGGGACCCCATCCCCTCCTCCAGTAACTGGCGGGTGATCAGCGGGGACGAGCCAACCGATCTACCAACCGCTCCACTGTTTCCAGCAACAGGGTTCGGTCGGCATCATCAAGCCGGGCCAATTGCTGGCTCAGCACAATGCCCTGCTCGGTCGGGCGGTTACTGGTCTCACGCAGAAAGTCGGCTAGCTCACAACCAAACAGTTGAGCGAGCTCCGCCAGCCGCACCACGGTCGGCACCACAATTCCCCGCTCCATTCGAGAGACGGCCTCCATCCCGATATTGAGGTGTTCAGCCACCTGCTCCTGGGTAAACCCGGCCTGGTTACGCTGACGCCCAATAGCCTTGCCCACGTTCTTGGCTAACTGCTCAAAGTTGATATCTGTCATAAGTCCTCCAACCAACCTCTATGGTTGGATATAGACCCATTGACATGAAGAACCCTGAAGGGTGAGGATCAACCGATCAGGTTGACATTGGTGCTTTGGCAGGGAATTTCAGAACGAAAGGAAATCCATCACCCAATACTCCACAACCCTCATTTCCCGCTGTGCAACCACCGCATGACAACGGGAAATGAAAAGTCATTTTTATCCATAAGGAGACATCATGAAACGTTACTTTGCTATCGCGGGCCTGCTTTTTCTGGCCCTGACCATCAACATCGCCTGGACCGGCAAAGCTCCCTGGCTTGGATTTTGGGGGCTGACCGCCACCTTCGTGTTCGGCACGCTTTTTACCGGTGTTGGCATGTGTATCGGGGAGTGGTTTCGCCGCTTTACCCACCCGGACTGGATCTCGACCAGCGGCGCAGTCGAGACCTTCAAGGCCAAAGTGTTTTGGCTTATGGGGCCGCAGGCCATCGGGGCACTGATTGGCTTTTTCGCCTTTCAGGGCTTTATGAACAATATCCTCGGCTATGCCGTGTAAGGAGTGTGGGATGCATCAATGGATAATAGCTCTACTGGGCTTGCTGCTAACGCCCGCCGTGCTGGCGTTTGGAGACCATGGCCGCTGGAACGATGGCTGGGGTCAGGGGGTAACGGAGTACTCAGCAACGGTCGATGACGCGACCTATCTCTATCTATCGTGCCGGATGGGCCAGCTTAGCCGCATCGAACTCAACCAAGCAGGCCAAGCACCGACTGAAACCGTTTGGCTACGCATCGATGGCCATGCCTACCCGCCGTTATCGAGTATGGTTGCAGGCAATGACAGCAAGGCGTTCTATGACATGTGGGCCGCGCTGCGCGCTGCCAAGTCGTTGCAAGCCATCACCCAGGATGGCCGGAGCATCGAGTTACCGGTCGCAGGGGCACAAGAGACGCTAACTGCCGCTACGGACGCGGCCTTTGGTTGTGCCTTTCCGGCTCCGGAGCCTGAGCCAGCCGCAGCCCCCTTGAACTTTGAACTTCGCGCACAGCAGGGCGTACTGCAGGTCGTGTCTCGTAATGACCCTGTCACGATTAAAGACATCACCATCAACCGTGGCCAATGTCAGTTGGTTCGGGAAGTGCCGAGTGATGATTGTGTCAGCGGTCGTGTGAAATGGCGCACCTGTCTCGACAGTAAAGACAGGGTGAAGCCAGAGTACATCCAGCAGGTGTTCCCTGTTGCGATGAACTTTGGACAGCAAGCTCGGTTCACCCTCAAGTCAACACCGCTGTGCCGAGTATTGGAGGTGGTTATTCATACCGACCGGGGAGATGCCGGTTACACCTTCGAGTGAGCCCACTCCACTTCGCTATGCCCGGTCTCGTACCGCAATGCTGTTCAGATAAGCACTTTATTGACTGATTATTCATAAATTAGATTTGAGTTGGGGGGACAAGGCTGTGTCCAGTCGCTCTTCCTCCAGCCTTTATCCAGCGAGGCTTGCAATAGAAAGAGGGAGGCATCATGCCTCCCTCGCTTTTTGTCCTGATACTACGTGGACTGGAACTCAAATTCTCTTAAGTGAACAGCATTGGGTCTCGTACCGGGCTTTTTGTTTTCTAAAAGGAGTAGACATGCAACCTGGTGACCATCTGGTCGTAAGCCGATGGGGCTACGACCATCACGGCCTCTACGCGGGCAATAACCAAGTCATCCACTATACCGGTCCTTTCTCGAGTGAAGGCCCAGTGACAGGGCGGATTATTGTCTCATCGTTGGAGATATTTACAGGCAATGGCGACTGTTACCTGCGTGAATACAGCCACCGTTACTACAGCCCCAGCGAAAGTCTGGCGCGAGCGCATCAACGGCTGGGAGAGCGGGCCTACAACCTGCAGTTCAACAACTGCGAGCACTTCGTGACCTGGTGTATCCAGGGTGTGCACCACAGTGAGCAGGTAGACCAGGCGTGGAGTACCGTCTTGCTAGCCATCACGCTTGCACAAACGCCCCTGCCGCCGATCCGCACCACCGTGCCTACGTTCCCCGCACTACTCACACCGCTGACGAACAAGCTGACAACCTGGCTAATACCCTGGCGACTGCGCTAGTCCCAACCCTTTATTCGGAGAACTCCATGACCATTCCCTTTTTCCGGGACGGCTTTGCCCTGCCCGTTGACCAAGCATTGCTGATTCTGCTCAACCAGGAAGTCGCTAAAACCGAGCTCAATATCGAACGCTTAACCCAACTGACCTTCAACTTTCGCAACCCCGGCTACAGTGCCGAGCAAGGCGGCGTGCACCCGGTCGAGATCCGCCTGATCCGTGGGCTCGATGGCTGGCTGTTCGATTACGTCACCGACTTCAGCTACCAGGGGCAGGGCCAAGATGCTGAGCTCTGCAAGGAGCTCGATTTCAACTTCCTCGATGGGGAACACATCATGTTGGGCTGGGGGCCACTGCGACTGGCCGAAGCGCGGGAGTTGTTCGATATCTGGCAAAGCAACTTCATTGCCTACTGTCGGTTGGAATGTTTCAGCATCACGGTCGCAGGGGATTAGGAGGACACGATGAGCCAAGAATTAGCGCTCTCCCACTACTCACGCCAATGGCTGGGACGAGTCGCCACAAGCGCCAAGCTAACCCCCACTCGCAGTGGTCAGCTTTGGCTGCTACACCTGACCCCGGATAGTCCACACATCCGCACAGTCACCCTGCAGGTCCGTTGGTCTGGCGTGCAGTGGCAACTGCTCTCCCTCACCAATGCTGAGGACTGGCACACCATGAGCCAGCCGAGGGATGAGATCTGCATTGACCCCAAGCGCAGTTGTTTCTGGCGTTGCCAAGCAGGGCCAGTCTCACTCACCGATCAGCCTCGCGTGCTTGCAAGCTTCCTGACTGACCTGCAGCGCATCTGCATCCACCGCGGCTATCGGGTAGAGAGTGACCCCATTGAGCAACAGGAGAATAAGGATGATTAATACCATGATCGCTATCGAGCTGGAGGCTTATCTTGAACACGATGGTCAGATTGAAGTGGTGCATGACCAAGGCCAGGCGGTGGACGGTTATGCCCTCTATCTGCGCTATGAAAACGAACGGGGCGATGCACTGGCGCAATGGCTGTGCGATCACCCGGATCGCCGCTGGCTAGCCCACTTAGGCAACCTGATCGCGACCAGTTACCACATTCCACTGCACGACTACACCCCGCACACCTTGGCGGCCTGAACGCCGCCAGCCAATCCTGTTGTTACATCCCATTGAGTAACCTATTAACCAAACACCTCGCCGACCCTGCCGCCTCCAACGCGGTGGGGCGATGGCGTATGGAGCCTAATCATGTTGCATCAAAAACTCACCGCCGGGGAGATCCCCGGCACCTACCGGGTGACTGACCTTGTCACCGACGATGACCTGCTCACCATCGCCCAAGCTGTTGCCCGGCAGAAACTGGCCAAGGGAGAAGCTATTACCGATAAACACTTGGCCCATCAAGCCCTGCAAGGACTGCTGCAAACACGAGATCGCGAAGTGTTTGCTGCACTGTTCCTTGATAACCAGCATCGGATCTTGGCCTATGAAGAGCTGTTCCTTGGCACCCTGTCCGCTGCAACCGTCTACCCCCGCGATGTGGTCAAGCGAGCTTTGCATCACAATGCCGCCGCGCTGATGCTGGTCCACAACCACCCGTCGGGATACCCGGAACCCAGCCGGGCAGATATCGACATCACCCACAGATTGCAGCGCGCGTTGGCGTTAGTCGATATCCGCACCCTGGATCATCTGGTGGTCGGGGCGGAAGGCGTCGTATCACTGGCCGAGCGAGGTCTGCTATGAGCCTTACTCCAGACAAAACACACCTCACCGCCCTCGACATCCTCCTCGAGCTGCGCTGCTGGCTTGAAGATAACGTTCAGATGCAGGCTGAGCCCGCCATCGTGGCTCACCTCCCCAACGGTTATTTGCTCACCCAAGCCGACTGCATCGAGGCCATTGACACACTGCTCCACCAGCTACGCCATTAGTCACGCCAAGAAGGAATAAACGCCATGCGATTACCCAATCCCTATTCCCTTGAGGAAACCCTCGAGAAGCTGCGCCATGGCCTGACAGCCGTCAGCAACGAAGATGCGCTGACGTTGCTGGAGAAGGCCATCGCCAAGGCTAGTGATGACCGGAGTTATGCCAAGCAGTTTGAAGAGACCTTGCAAGGCTCCACCATCGAGATACGCGACTGTCTCAGCTGCTTTGGCGACTACTTCGAACGATCCCGAGACGCACCGCCCTATTACCCGCACCACGATGCCGTTAACGGCATTGATTGTGCGCTCTACGCCATCCTGTTCGATGCCGCTCACCCAGACGCAGCGCAGGCACAGCAATAACATGTATACCGATCGCCGAATAACATGCATGCCGATCACGTTTCCACCCAATAACGCCAGCATCCCCAAACCCGGATCATCAGCGCCAACACCATGATCCGGATATCCCGACTGTCACCGGGGCAACCTGGACTGGCTGGATCATCCGGCATTCAACTGGGTAAACACGATGATAGGAAATGTGAAAAACTCGCTGCGGGGCAGTTGCCATACGCTCGGAGCGAAGCATTTACCAAGGCATCTTGCTGAATACTGCTTCCGGTTTAATCATCGTTTTGACCTCAAGAGTATGTTTGTTGAATTGGGGCATGCAGTCGTGGCAAGCCCGCCGATGCCATATCGGCTCTTGAAGCTGGCTGAGGGTCATGGGTAATCAGGTAGGGTTTTTAGACAGCATGTACTTCGTAACCCAATCCTGAAAATCCTTTGGAGTTGATTTCTCTGTAGATATTGAAGCCCAAGCAAAATGATCAATTGTGATGTGCATGAGAATAATTGCAGGGATGTGATGCCCGTCTTTCCGCAGACAATTAATCGCGTTAGTCATTTTTTCAGCGTATTTCATTATTTCCATCTGGCTCATACATTCCTCTAACGCCTGAATTAAGCCGCGCCGCGAAGCGGCGTCGGCTTGAATGATTGGTTAGGCGCTGATTGTGACACCTACTTCCTGTTGGATCGCTCTTCGATGTTACCGAACGACTCAAACGCGACTGCCCTTGCCCTCGTTCCGTTATTTGATAAACCCAACTCATCGCACAATCTGGCGTATATCTTTGGCGGGAATCCGCCCTTGAAGTTCCAAGTTGTTCCATCAAGCTCCATTTGCAGGATTCCAGAGATGTTTTTATATTTGTAGCCAAGGCGATTGGAGACAATATAATTTGAAACTTGGCTGCTGTGCGTAAATCCAAATTTCATCATTTCAGCTACCAAATTCTGAAATTCGTCCTCTTCGAGCTGCTCTTGTGCTCTCTCTGCATCATGCTGTCGCTGTCTCCTCTCTCGCTCGATTTCTGTTTTCGCCTCAAGTTCTTTGCGTTCTAGTTCACGTTTCTTTTGTTCCTCAGATTCAAGGTGCCTACGCTCTAGGTTAAGCTCATTGGTACGATCTTGACCAAGAAGGTCAGAGGTTACGTCGTCAAGCCATGAAGGCTTTTGGCGTCCCAAATTTCGCCAATAAGATTCAATCCTATCGATAAGATGGCTGGTATCGGAAGCTGCCCCTTGCCTGATTTGTCTAGGCGAAAAAACGGTGCAAATCTGTATTCCCTTTGAGGTTGTTTCCGTATCAAACCAAAAATGGAGTTTTTCGCCAAATAGGTCGCGGGAAAGCGACTCTGCCAATTGCGGATCTGTTTTTTTTATGGTTTTGATGTGGAAGAAGATTTCCGAATTGTTTCCGAGCAGTAAGCCGCGAACAAATCCAAAACCTTTATCCGGAAAATACCTATTAACTACACCATAGTCGACATTAGTCGCTTTCGGTGACGGAGGGCGGTTGTCTACCGTTATATTTTTTTTGACGATTCCCTCTTGGATCGTAATATGAATTTCTTGTTCATAAACGGTGGAAAATCCACCATGCACATATTTAAGAATATCCCCTGCAGGGATTTTAATTGTTCCGGTAAACCAGTTGGCAAAAATCGATGGGCCGTCGCTGAGCTGGTACTTTCCGCTGATTCCCGTAAGGAAAAACTTTCCACCCTTTATTTCCCATGACCCCCGATAGCCGCGCCAACACGCAGTGCTTAATCCTTGATTTCCATTGAGTTCGATTAGTCTTGGGTTGTCTTTAGGCAACGGTGGACAGAACGCCATTGACGTTTTAACCCCATCCAGTATCAACCCCTCATGAACTTGTGCCGTCATGCCATTCACCTGTGCAGCCTAACGCCTGAATTAAGCCGCGCCACGAAGTGGCGTCGGCTTGAATGAATTGTTAGGCCCCCGGCAATTGATGCCAGCGGCCTGCCCAGCCTCGCGCATTCATTTTCCGTATCAAGCTGTGGCGCGCAGTCGGTGGCGAGCCTCCTCGACCCGTCTCACTGTCTCGGTAGGCGAGCTAAAAACAACGTTTGCTGGAATGCGCAAGACCGTGTAGCCCTCAGCGCGAATTACCTCGTCGCGTGCGGCGTCCCTGGCCTTGGCTTCGGGGCTGCCGTGCCAGGTTTCCCCATCGATTTCGACCACGAGTTTCTCGTCGACTAGAAAGTCTCCCCGGAATTGACTCCATGCAGAGCCCCGTCCGATGTGCAGTCTGCCAAGCCCGATCTGGGTACGCAACTTGACACCTTTACCAGCGATGCAACCTGGTCCCGTCGTCATCTTGTACGCTGAGACCATGGTATCGAAGAATGCTTCTTCCGCAGGAGACTCGCAAGTGAAGCGCATGTCTTCAACGGTAACCGGTTCGTTGAGGCGGGCGGCGATTTCCGCCTCCTGCCTCTTTCGTTCCGGCTCATCTCGAATGTCGCTGTAGACCGACCAGGCAATTAGACCGCCCACCACGAGCAGTGGCCAGAAGAAAAAACCAATGACTATCAATACAGCGGCCAAAAGGCCGCGCTGGGAATAAGTCATAAAATCACTCTTGAATCTTTAGAAAAGTCTCACCTATAACTTCAGCGCCGGTAAGCAGGTAAAATAAACCGGAACTCCAATGGTCGCAATGGGTCGAAACAGGACCATATCCACAGGCCGTCTTCGACTTTCGGTCAGTGGAAGATTGCCTCGAAAAGAATTCTGCTATGGCCTAACGTGGAAGTGAGCGGCCTGCGCGGTTTTTGCGCAGGTCCGCTCGACTGAAGGGTTATGCATCATTTTCGTAGCGACTTCACTTCGTTAAGCATTTGGGTTGGTGAAATAGCACCCAACGCCACGAGCATAAGTAGCAAGCCACCAATGACTACAATGCCCGTTGCCCATGCGTGCTTAAAACGTAGCTGAACCACCGTTGCCAACCATACAATGGCCGTGCAGCCGATGAGAAATATGAATGTCTGATGGCCTTGCTTCAGAGACTCCAGCAATGTCAGAGCACCAAGGGACGCGACAACACAAAAAGCTGGAACGACGAGCCATAACGTTCCAATCGGAGCCTCTGGTATTTGGAAATAGTCGCTGGCCTTCAAGCCGTTGTCCTGGAAGAACCCGGTAATTTCTTCCTTTGTACCTTCAATTGGCCCGAGCTTCATTTTTGCCCCCTTCTATGGGGAGCAAGCACTGATGCCACGTCTTTCTCGGCTGCCGTATCGGACCACTCTTGGCTAGAACCTTCCTTGATAAAGATGATGCGATCTTGCTCAAGGATTACGTTCGTACCTCCGAAAGTGAAGCCGTCGAGATTTCCACCAAACGCACGCTGTTCAATCTGAGATAGCGCGCGCCCGAGAGACGGGTATGCCGGATGATACTTGTCGTCGTTTTCGACGTTTGGCCCGATTCGAAAGACCAAGACCGCGCCACCATCAACTGCGGGATAGACGTTGCAATCTAGGCCAATTCCTGGACGAAGAAATGGTGCCAGCCGTCTCCGGAAATTGTTTATGTAAGCCTGAACCTTTGATTGCTCAGTCATTCAGTCCTCGCGTAATTGAGCCAATGATGCATAACGTTTGACATGAGCGGCGCGACCCGGCTTGCCGGGGCACGTCCGCTCGATGGAAGGGTTAGCCGCCACCTGCGGAGAGACGAATGGATGCTGGAGAGAGGACTTGCACAGAGATTGTGTCCATTGCGCTTGCACTCTCTTGAAACCAGTCGCGCAGCGCTGTGCCACCCATAATTCTCGGCGTTCCGTTGCTATTAGCTCTACGGTTTATGGTGCCCAGAACCGGCTGTGCCGCATCTCCCAAGAACAACTCGATCGTTTCTCCATCCGAGGCAATGTGCTTCTGTGAAGATACACCCACATTGAAGAAGCCCGAACGAAAGTATGTCGGCTGCAGCGTGAAGTGAAATCTCTCGGTTGCGGTTGGTGTCAGCTCTGGGAGCGACTCCGCGGACTCAGTCTCGGGCTCAAGAGGCTTTTCAGGCTTTCCGCCGTTCCACGGAGGATTAAGCTTCCGAATGATGTCGTCCTCCAGCGCTGCGGCGAGATTGAGATGGAACATTCCATAGTGAAGGAGGCCGTTGTCGGGCAACGCTAATATCTCGATAGCTGCTCCGCGCGCAAGCAAATCGAGTATGCGGCGGTTGTTATTCACGTTGGTCGTTTGTGTTCTAGTCGGCGTCCTGTAGCCCGACATGCGGACTGCGAGGGTTCGAACCGTTTTCCCCACGTACATGACCTCCGCATCGCAGACGAAAGCATAAAGGATGTTCGTTTGTGTGGCATGCCGCGTGAGGTCGAACTTGAGCTTCCCGTTGACGAGTAGCCAGTGACCGGCGGGTTGGAATCCAATTTGAAGTAGGCGGTTCATGGCTGTCCGTGGAGGCTAACGCCCCAATAAGCCGCCGAAAGGAGCGCAGCGTATTGAGGTCGGTTTAATTGGCTTGTTAGAGTGCTTCTTCAACTTTTATGCCTGCTGCAGAATACAAGGTTTGTATTGTACTTTTCGCCAGTGCTATTAACTCTTGTAGCACTTGAAGTGCTGGTTTTGTTGGGTCTATGTTACCAATTACAATTTCCACGGGCACATCTAATTCCTGCTCAATTATGTTTGACGGCGGCACTTTGGCTTTTCTTCTCTGCGTCCAAGTCATTGGCTGTACTTGCCAAGCAACATCGCGATAATTATTACCAAAGCCACAATTCATTAAACCAGATGGAAAATCAGGAACCAGTTTTTGAATCATTGAGCTACTAATTTTCGTGAAGTTACCTGTTGGGACTAATAACTTGTGTTTATCCATAACATCCAAGTCGTGAATGGCACAAAGAAGCGCATTCCCACCATCTCTATATGGCTTTAAACTCGCTAGTGCGTGAGCAAAATCTGTCGAAACTCTCGAAGGTATACCGGTCAAAACAGAGTCTTTCAGGGCAGTCTCTGTAGAGGTGATTGGAAATTGAATGCTTTTTCTTTCTTCATCAGATTTTGCATGCCTCTCAGTACAATTCCAATATGCATGATCAATAGCAGCTCTAAGATTATGGAGAATATCGCCAATTATTACGGTAGCTTCATTAGCAACATCTTCGTTTCGCTTTGCAAATGTTGCTCTTTCACCAGTTTTGCAATTAGTTTCTAAGAAATAACCGAACGGCTTTTTCTTTTTAAACATTTGTGCAAGTTCCGCATAATGCTTTTCTGCACGTTTCACTTTCAAGTAGGCACTATCCATATTTGCACTCTAACGCTTGAGTTAAGCCGCGCCGCGAAGCGGCGTCGGCTTGAACGAATTGTTAGACATTATTTGCCGACTACCTTGGTGATCTCGCCTTTCACGTAGTGAACAAATTCTTCCAACTGATCTGCGCGGGAGGCCAAGCGATCTTCTTCTTGTCCAAGATAAGCCTGTCTAGCTTCAAGTATGACGGGCTGATACTGGGCCGGCAGGCGCTCCATTGCCCAGTCGGCAGCGACATCCTTCGGCGCGATTTTGCCGGTTACTGCGCTGTACCAAATGCGGGACAACGTAAGCACTACATTTCGCTCATCGCCAGCCCAGTCGGGCGGCGAGTTCCATAGCGTTAAGGTTTCATTTAGCGCCTCAAATAGATCCTGTTCAGGAACCGGATCAAAGAGTTCCTCCGCCGCTGGACCTACCAAGGCAACGCTATGTTCTCTTGCTTTTGTCAGCAAGATAGCCAGATCAATGTCGATCGTGGCTGGCTCGAAGATACCTGCAAGAATGTCATTGCGCTGCCATTCTCCAAATTGCAGTTCGCGCTTAGCTGGATAACGCCACGGAATGATGTCGTCGTGCACAACAATGGTGACTTCTACAGCGCGGAGAATCTCGCTCTCTCCAGGGGAAGCCGAAGTTTCCAAAAGGTCGTTGATCAAAGCTCGCCGCGTTGTTTCATCAAGCCTTACGGTCACCGTAACCAGCAAATCAATATCACTGTGTGGCTTCAGGCCGCCATCCACTGCGGAGCCGTACAAATGTACGGCCAGCAACGTCGGTTCGAGATGGCGCTCGATGACGCCAACTACCTCTGATAGTTGAGTCGATACTTCGGCGATCACCGCTTCCCTCATGATGTTTAACGCCTTGCTAATTGGCTGCCGCAGCGCAGCGTAGGCAGTCCAGTGGAGGCCACGCTTTTTGTGGCCGGAACGAAATTAAGCAACTTGTTAGGCAGCCTTACGGTTTAGCAAGCACCCGCCTGTTTTGCTCCGTAGTTTGCTTGGCTCTGGGTGTACTTATCTCCATAACTCGATGAAAGTTGCTCAATAAGCCCTTTGCACGAAAAACCTTGAATACTTAGGTATTGCTTTGCAGATCTTACCGCTTGCTTATTCCAATCAATATTCATGCTATCGACAGCTACAGTTGCATCAGAAACGTTATAACCATCTCCATAGTCTGAAGATAGTTGCTCAATAAGTCCGTTGCGTGAAAAGCCTTGGACGCTGATGTATTGCTGGGCAGACCTGACGGCATTTTTTTGAGGGCCAGTTAAGCTGTTGGCCCACGTAGACACAGAAGCGAACAAAACGGCAACCATAGCTAACTTCAAAAAATTCATACTAATTTCTCCATATGTGGAAAATATGAGCCTAATGCTTTACGAAAAACATAAGCGCAGCGAGTGGTTTCCCGATGCTTTAACTTGTCAGCTTCCGGAAACGAGTTCATTTATATACCACTGTTTGTGAAATTCGGTTAAGTCTTCCATTTGTTTTCCAAGCACACCTATTAGCCCGCCAGTCCATGTAGGAAAAGCTTTTGTTCCATCTAAGTTATATACATTTTGAGGTAAGCTTCTAAGTGTATAAACAGGATTTTGAATTCCGTACTCCATACCTGTTTCTTTAAAAAAATCTCCCTCAAGCATAAATTTCGAACCGCCTTTAAATGAGAGAATGACTTTCTTATAGTTGTTGTCTTTTAAAGTTTCAGATAACTGTAACAAGACCCTAGAAACATCCATTGGGCTTTTATCTGACTTAACTTCACGAATATCAAAAACGATAACGTTTGGATTTACGAACCACTCAAAATGTAAAAGAACGCTAATTCCTTCATTTCGGTAATCAGAACCTACGATATCTGTCAACTTTTTTTGGAGAGCAAAGTAATTCCAAAGACCAATAGAAGAGAAAAATAAAACTAATATGATTAAAATTTTACGCATAATGATTGTCTTCCTTGTTTTGCCTAACATTTTGGCTATGGGGCGCGCGGCTTTTATGCGCGTCCCAGTGAGCGAAGCGAACGATATAAGCCATTTGTTAGAGGCCTGCTGTAGGCGTATTCAATTGGCATCATTGAATAAGCCTGTGCAATTAACCTGCCGCAGCCCTCCACATGCCTTTAAGAAACATCCATATTCCGCCTATGATTAGGCCGTAAGTGACAACATAGTGACCACCTCCAGATGCTGCGCTATATGTACCTGCGGTAATTACTACGCCTAGGCCAGCAAGCCCTACACCAATGAGCATTGTGGTTTTACCACTTTTCTTAAATTCTTCTTTCTTAATTTCTTCACCTCGCTTTGCAATGGCTTCGGCAAGATCTTGTGGCACTCCTTGTGACTCGAATTCAGTCACTATTTCATTTGTTGACTTTCCTTCCGCATAGGAATTTGCTGCTTGAATAACGAGGTTGGAAATGACTTCTTGTTGCTGTTGTTCACTGAGCATAAATATAAACCCTCTAACAATTTATTGTACGGAATCTATCCGTGATTTTGGGGTGGATCGGGTCGTCATAGTCTGGTGTGAGACTATGTACCGGAAGCTTGAAAATCCCGGATAAAGCCCGCTTTGGCAATGTTTTTGTACCGCATAGATTATGCAAAAATGCGGAAAGTTTCTTCATAGTCAGCAATGGGACTTGCTCGTGTATATACTGTTTATATATACATGTGGAGGTGACTCATGCGCAAGCCTCATTCGCCGTTTTTGGCAAGCATCTATGAGCAGATGTTGATGCTGCGTTACGCGATGGCAACCGTTGAAGCCTATCTGCACTGGATCAAGGCATTTATCCGTTTTTCCCGGATGAAGCATCCGGTCGAGCTGGGTGAGGCGGAGGTTCAGCAATTTTTGTCCTATCTGGTCACCGAGCGCCATGTGGCTGTCAAGACTCAGGCCCAGGCGTTGAATGCGCTGGTCTTCTTGTATCGCACTGTCTTGTTACGGCCTCTGCAGCTCGAGATGAAATTTACGCGCAGCCAGCGCCCTCCCAAACTGCCAACTGTTTTGACGCAAAGTGAAGTCCGAGCCTTGTTGCTGGCTATGCCAGTTCATCTTCGTCTCTTGGCGCAACTGATGTATGGCAGCGGACTCAGGCTGATGGAGGTGATGCGCCTGCGGGTGCAGGATATCGACTTCAACTACCTCTGCCTGATGGTCTGGAATGGCAAAGGGGGCAAGCACAGGCGTGTGACTCTGGCCTCGGAACTCATTCCGGCCCTGCGGGAGCAAATTGCCTACGTCCAGCGCTTTTATATGACGGACTGCTTAAACGACGCGTATGCCGGGGTGGCCTTGCCGACGGCATTGGCGCGCAAGTATCCGGCCGCCAGCAAAGAGCTGGGTTGGCACTACCTGTTTCCGGCATCCCATCTGAGTCGCGATCCTGTCGATGGGGCCTTGCGTCGACATCATCTGGATCCAACCACCCTGCAAAAAGCGGTTCGTGCCACGGCGCGTCAGTTGCAGCTGGGAAAACCGGTCACCTGTCATACCTTGCGCCATTCCTTTGCCACCCATTTGCTGGCGCGGGGGGCGGATATTCGAACCGTGCAGGAGCAACTGGGCCATTCTGATGTTCGAACCACACAAATTTATACCCATGTGCTGCAAAACGGCGCCAATGGGGTACGTAGCCCTTTGTCTGATCTGTAATGGTTGGGGGGCGGGACGCTCGGTTTTTCAGAACGAGTGGCCTGACGCAGGCACGCTACCGCCCTTAGGTTACAGCTCCTAGAGGCTGACATCCGTTTCAGGTGGTGGCTTGTTACCCGGGCCATTTTCATCCTGATGGCCTGTTCTTTTCGTCAAACTATGCTACGGATTTCAGTTTCATATGGAAATAAATAATCGACGGGATTTGCAAAAATGTGCGATAGACAGGGAAGGTGCGAACAAGTTCCTGATATGAGATCATCATGTTCATCCGGAGCGCATCCCAGAGGGACATCATGAGCCATCAACTCACCTTCGCCGATAGTGAATTCAGCACTAAGCGCCGTCAGACCCGAAAAGAGATTTTCCTCTCCCGCATGGAGCAGATTCTGCCATGGCAGAATATGACCGCTGTCATCGAGCCGTTTTATCCCAAGGCGGGCAATGGCCGACGGCCCTATCCGCTGGAAACCATGCTACGCATTCACTGCATGCAGCATTGGTACAACCTGAGCGATGGCGCGATGGAAGATGC
>NZ_JAAROG010000035.1:0-22212 GCF_023093515.1 Aeromonas genomosp. paramedia | reverse complement strand
GGGATCACCATGGCCACCACGTCGGCCGGGACCGGCCAGGCACCAAAGGGGAAGGGATCAGCGGGACACCGCCGCGCTGGCAGCGGCCCAGCGTTCTGCAGTACCTGGTACGCCATCGGGATCAGCAGCTGCAGAGGGCAGAGGCTGGCCAGTAGGCTCGTCTTTGGCATAAAAAAACCGCCTCGAAAGGCGGCTTTCCGTTAGTCAGGACGAAACTAGCGTCAACTCAACACGGGTTTACCATCAGGACCAGTATTGTACTTCGCATCGCATTTCGGGAAGCCAGTGCAGCTATAGAAGTCATACGGCCGAGGTTTCATGCCTCGTTTGACTGGTTTGCTTGTTCCGACCCTGTGGGCAAGCTCCTTGCCGCATTTCGGACACGCAATGCCGGTAGGCGGCGGCGGGGCCTTACGCTCGCCGGGCTTGCCTTTGGCATCGGGCAGCGTGGTCTTGCACTCCCGATCAGAGCAAGCCCAGAAGAACCCATGTGCCCCCTTGATCCGGTGCAGCGGCTTGCTGCACGTCGGGCACGGATGAGCAACTGGCAGGTCGGCCGATTCCAGCTTGCCCAGCTCGTCATCGAGCGCGGACCAAGCGGCAGAAACAACGCCAAAATAGTCGGCCTGGCCTTCTGCGATCTGGTCGAGCTGTTCCTCAAGGCCTCGGGTGTAGTCGAGGTCGATAAACGCGAAGCGGTCTACCAGACCATCGCGCACCACTTCGCCGATAGACGATGGCTGCAAGTAGCCCTTCTTGTCGGCCACGATGTATTCGCGAGTCGTGATGTTGTCGAGGATCGCCGCGTAGGTGCTTGGTCGGCCTATTCCAAGGCGCTCCATTTCGGCGACAAGGGTAGGTTCCTTGAACCTGACCGGCGGCTTGGTCTTTTTGCTGAGTACGCGGCCGTCCGCCGCTACCAGTTCCGCGCCCACGGTGAGCGCCGGAATCGGGTTGTTCGCAGCCTCGTCCGGTTCGCTGTCCTCGTCC
This sequence comes from Aeromonas genomosp. paramedia, assembly GCF_023093515.1. Lineage (NCBI taxonomy): Bacteria > Pseudomonadati > Pseudomonadota > Gammaproteobacteria > Aeromonadales > Aeromonadaceae > Aeromonas > Aeromonas genomosp. paramedia. The sequence continues at coordinate 21,222 of NZ_JAAROG010000035.1, read as the reverse complement.
TCGGCATCGTCGGTGTAGACGGCCAGCCAACCCGGCGTCAGCAGGGTGCGGCCGGACGCTTTGAACGATACCGGCGTGCCCTCGGCATCACCACTGAGGCGCACGGTTCGGACGGCATAGGTCGCATCGGCGAGCTGAGACGCGACCGCACGCTGCCATATGAGGCGGTATAGTGCCCGCTCGTCGTCGTTCTCCCCGCATTCAAGATCGACCGCATGAGTCGGCCTGATAGCTTCGTGGCCCTCCTGTGCCCCCTCCTTCGCCTTCCACTTGCGCGGCTTCTCGGCCAGCGGCAGGCCTGCGCCCTGCGCATAAGCGGCAATGTCTGCCCGGCCTTCGTCGTCCATGTTTGGGGCGTCGGTGCGGTGATAGGTGATCACGCCCTGCTCATAGAGGCGTTGGGCCAGCTCCATCGTGCGCTTGGGCTTCAACTTGAGACGCTGACCTGCGGCCTGTTGCAGCGTCGAGGTGGTGAACGGCGCGGCAGGTGCCCGGCCCTTCTCGCTGTCCTCGTATTCGGCGGCCGATACGTTGCGAACGGCGGCCGCGAGCTTGGCCAGCGAGGAATCCAGCAGGTAGCTTTCGCCCTCGGGCAAATGCGGTTTTGTGTCCCACTGTGCTTTCCATTTGGTGCTATTGTCGTTCTCAAAAATCAGCTCGGCGCCGTAGTGCTGAGTGACATTGAACACTGCAATGGCCCGTTCGCGATCAACGACAAGGCGGACGGCAGGAGACTGCACCCGGCCAGCGCCTAGGCGTTGCCCGGTAGCATTGGACAATGCCGGGCTGACTCGGTAACCAATGATACGGTCGAGCGCCCGGCGGGCTTCTTGGGCATGTACTCGCGGCATGTCGAGCGGACGCGGCACCGCGAGCGCCGCCATTATTTTTTCCTTGGTGATTGCCGTGAACGTCACGCGCTCCGGGGTCTTGAGGCGCAGCGCGTCAGCAAGGTGCCATGCAATCGCCTCACCTTCTCGGTCGGGGTCTGTTGCCAGCAACACACGGTCTGCCTGTGCGACGGCGGCCTTGAGTTTGGCCAATACACCTTGCCCGCGTTCGGTCGGTTTATAGGTCAGTTCGAATGAAGGCGGCTCGACACCGAGCTCTTTCGGAGGCAGGTCGCGCACATGGCCAACGCTGGCCATAACTTTGTAACCTTCGCCGAGAATTGCGCTGATTTTGCTTACTTTGTTCGGTGATTCTACGATTACCAATGTGCTCATTGGTTGTGCTCCTATTTATCCCGGAAGTAGCCGAGCCACTGCCCGGCTACGTTTATCGTTACATGTCAGCTTCAAGCCCACGGCTGCGCGAGCGTGGAGCAGTAGTAGGTTCAAGACCTGCCAGCTGCTTGAGTTTCGCCGGGGCGTCCTTTGGCAAGGTGACATCCTTGCCATTCTTCACGTCCTCTATGAGCGCCTGCTTTGCCTGCTCGGGTAGTTTTCTCCATGACACGCCAGCGCCAACACCATCGAGCGGAGTGGCCTGGCCATGGTTCAGAACTTCCTCGCGTTCCTCTTTGGCTCGATCTTGCATCGCAGCTGTCTTACGGTCGATTCCAGCTTTGACCGCCGCCGCCGAACGAGGCGCACCTTTCGTGCTGCCGATAACACCATCAGCGGCCATACTGCGTACCTCACTAAGTGAGGATTGCGCCCCGGCCAGCACCTCGGCAGCATGACCGCGTTCTGTTGCTACAGCAGCATCATCGGCGCTCGTCGTCGGGTCGTTGCGGGCTTCCATGTCACGGGTACGCGCAAGGGTAGTCAGCCGTTCGGCAGTAATGGCAGCATCGCGTTTGGCCACCGCCATCTGTTCAGCCAACATCCGGCGGGCAGCCTCGTCGCCTTGGCTCCCGGCAATATCATTCCAGTCGGACCCCTTTTCTCCATCCTTGAACTGCGGGGCCATGACGCCACCGCCATGCTTCTTGGCTGTTTCGGTGGCCTTTACCAGTCCGACGTTGGCCTTGGGCTTGCCGTTGGCGTCCAACTCCTTCGGTGCGTTGTGGTCGTTGTCGGCAGCGATTAACAGCGGGCGCGACGGGTAACGCTCGCGCAGCTCGGTGGCCACTGCGTCGAGATTTCCACTGTCAAACGCTACGATGACCGGCTTTCCTCCCAGCAGGCGCGAAACTGTGTCGGCCGTGGCATAGCCCTCGGCGAGCACCAAAGGGGAATCGCCATCTTGCGCAAGAGCCTTCTGTGGGTCGGCGGCCCCAGCAACGGTGTAGAGGCCAGCCTTACGGCCGCCTTTCATGAACGATTTGAAGTAGGGATTGACGCTTTGTAACGTCCACATTTTCCCCTCGCCGTCTGTACCTGGTATCAGCAGGTCACCAGCCTTGAAAACCCGATTTGCCGGATCAGCCTCGCGCAGCGCCTTGGCTTCTTTAGCAGTCTTGGCGATCTTGATACCGTGAGCGGCAGCGGCCGGCGAAACACGGTCTGGCACGACACGCAGACCTACAGGGTTGACTATGCCTTTGGCTTTGCAATAAGCGTTGTCAGCGGTAGCGGCCGGAGCCTCCTTCCACAACGCTTGTGCCGCTTCGGATGTTGCTCCTTGCTCGGCCTGGTGGGCGGCATCACGGGCCTTACGTAGCTCGGCCGCCTCGGTAGCTTGGCGGGCACGGTCGGCTGCGCTGAGCTCCGGTGTTTTGCCCTCGGGTTTCCAATGCACGACTTCGCCCGTCTTGTAGTTCTGGATGAAGCCGCCTGGCGTGCGGCCGGCTTCGTGGTAGGCATATGCACCACTGGTGGCCCCACCCCGGTCGCTATCTACTGGCACACGCTGCATCTTCCCGTCTGTGACGACCTCGCCTTTGAGCAGCAAGCCGGCATCCTTCAATGCGTCCTTGAACTGATCGATTGCAGGTTTGGGATCCGAAGCAGTGACGACATGGGTCTTGTCCAAACTCCACCTGGCGAGGCCAGATGCTGCCAGATCCACGCCTTCGGCCGCATACCATGATTTTGCTTCCTTATCCCACTTGGCTCCCGCCGCTTTTGCCTCGTTTTTCTCTGAATATGGCACAGCCAGATAGGTACGCGATTGCATAGGTTTCTCCGGTTTATCATGCAAAACGGCACGGTCCGGTGCCCGTGCGGCATCGAGGCCAACGTGCTGCGCACGTTCTACGGCGGACTGTTCGGCGTCTTCGTCGGTTGCACCGAACCCCCAAGCCTTGCGGCCGTCATCGAGCTGCACATAGACGGCCTGCTGCCCCGCGTGCTGGGCGGCGCTCTCCGGCACGGTGCGGCGGCTGTGGACGGTGTACGCCTGCTGCTCCTGCCGTGTGTCCTGCGCCCGCTGCTTGCCATCCATTTCGCCAAGGTACTCGCGGAGCTCCTTGTCGTTGTCGGTGTCGCCGGTGTAACGGCCGAGGTCGCGCACCGTCTCGTAGACCCGTTCTTTCACAACCGGGTTGAGCAAGACGTTTTGATGTATCCACTGCGCTGCCTCGTCCATAGCGGGCTTGCGCTCCGCGAGAATGGCTTGCTCGCGGGGGGACGGCTCAAAGCCCATTTCGTCGTATTCATTGAGCGCGTGGGCCAGCTCCCTCGCCTTGCTGTAGTTCGGGTCGCCCATCCTGACGGCCATTTGCTTGTCGAACTCCTCGCACGCTGCATAACGCCAAGCCAGCGGCACGGGCGCGCCCTGGGCCTGCGGCAGATCCTGCGAGGCGACGGGTTCGCGTTCCTGCCCTGCGGTCAAGTCGTTGGCCTGCTGCGCTGGCTGACGCTCTACTAGCTGCGCCTGCTCCTGCTCGAAGTCCATCACGTAACCGGTGATGCGTTCAGCGTCAGATGCAGCCCGGAAGATTTCCTTGGGGTCGTCCTTCAACGCCTTGATCCAGGAGCCGACATAGGCTGCGTGGTGGCTAGGGTCGTGGCCTATTTCTAGGCGCTCGCCCAACATCAGCGAAGCAATTTCTGCTCGCAATTCTTCACGGGCGTATTTTTCGGAACCGAATGGGTGTCCAAGGTCACGATCAAGACGCGCTGGGTGCCCAGTCCAGTGGCCAAGCTCATGCAGCGCGGTAGCGTAGTAGCTGTCTGCCGTTGGGAACTGGTTTCGCTCGGGTAGAGTGATGCTGTCCGTGATGAGTCGATAGAAAGCCCGGTCGCCGGGTTCGTGGCGAATGTCCGCGCCCGAGTTGGCCAAGATGGCCTCAGCTCTGGCGTGGCGCTCAGGTTCCGGCCCTGTGGGACGAGCTTCCAGGGGTGGCAAGCCGTCAATCTGCGAGCCATTGAACACCACGGCCATGAATGAACGGGGCCGTTCGAGTTGCACGGTCACGGTTTTCTGTTTGCCGGTGTCCGGATCAATGACCGGACGCCCCTGATCGTCGGTGGCCTTTCGTTCTTCGCTGAATTTCCAGTAGACGATGTGAGATCCCTTGGAGCCCTTGCGCACTTGTGCGCCCTCAGCGGCAGCTTGGTTGTAGGTCATCCAGCGCGGATCACCGTGGCCCTGCATGTGCAGCCAAAGGCTGTTCATGCCACGGTATTCCTTACCGGTTGTCGGGTTGTACGGTAAGCGCAACTCACCAGGCAGCCACGGCTTTTGCCAGGGCGCGGTCCCCTGCTCCAACTGCTCGATGATCCGTGCCGCGACTTCCTCGGCATATTCCTTTTTCATAGTTAATTACCCCCCTTCCGCACGGCCTTGCCGTTCACCACGATAGCGGTACCTTCCGGGTCAGCTGCCAGATCAGCGTTCGAGGCCCACGCATCTGCTTCGGAAATTGCAGTTTCCTGGAAAGCGCCGTTGGCTTCGGCTTCGGCGGCGGTGTGCTCTACCTGCACACCTGGTGTGCTACCGTCTTCGGCGGACGTACTCACGATAGGATCAACACGCGGGGACGAAATGGCTTTCACTTCGGTAACCTCCTTGCTGGTGCGTTCTTCTTTGGTGCTCATGACTGTTTCCTTTCTCTGTTGACGAACAAATACGGCTGTCGGAGCCGTGAACGGATTCAGAGCGGGGATGCTCACAACGGTCTGTTGACCGACTCCGTAACGGGCCAGATAGCCATTCAAAAACCCTTTATTGAAATCGCCGGTGTTGTAGGCAGATAGAGCCGCACGAAGGGCGCCCTGTTCATTCGGATATTCCGGCAACGCATTACTGTAAAACGCGGACAGAACCCGGGCGCCAGCAGCTAAGTTCTTGCAGGGGTCGAACATGTCTTCGACCCTGTAGCCGAGAGATTTAAGATTGCTGCTGTTGACCTGCATGTACCCCATATCGACAGTGTGCCCAGCGTCGATGGCCATATAGGCGACCGTCACGGCGTCTTGTGCAGTCTTAATCGCTATAGGGTTTTTAAATACAACCTTGTGGCGCTTTGGCTTGAGCTGGCCATCTTCGTTCATGACCATGATCGGGTTGCCTTTTTTATCGCGTTCGGTCACCCATTTGATGTTCACATTGAGTGCTAATGGGTTCCCGCCGCTTTCAACCTGGATCACCTTCTCAAGCGTGGCCGGAGCCACATTCGGGGCGCAGGTTGTCATCATGTCGATGCCGATCACTGTTTGATTACTCCTGCTGTAATGGCCGCTGGATCACCGGCGATGGTTATTGGCTGGGCTAGTCCCCTGACTTGGGAAAGTGGCACAGGTCCAAAATAACGACTGTCGAAACTGCCGGGGCTGTAGCTGGAAAACATCCAAATTTCCCCAGGCTGTACGACATAGCGGCCACTTGGCCACCCTGGAATAGCTGGCATAGCTGCAGTGTTGGGTAGGGTCACATTGTTAACTGTTACCCCCCTCCCCTGTTCGAGCTCGATGGTATCGCCGGCAACTGCTGATATGGGCTTAAGCAAAGTGGTTACCCCAGTCCCCTCGCAGTCACCGACTGCGAGGTAACCCCGTTCGGCCATCAGCCGAACAACCGGTAGATCAGGCGGACAAACTTCAACAAGAGCACCACGTTTAATGCTGTCCAGGTCAACGCTTTGCACAAGCCACAGTCCATGTGGAGCAGAGTCCGTGAAATTGAAGCGCAGCCCTGCGTGATAGCCGCCTGTGAGCGTGATACCGATCAAGACGGCGACAGTGGTTGTGATAACTCCAAAACGGCGGCCTTTCATTGAACAACAAAGCCTTTGTCAGATGGCTCGCTTTCAACATGGGTGGTTTGACGCTGATCACCACCCCGAATAGCGTCAGTAAGTACGGGCGGGATCTTCGACCGCTTAGAGAAAACAGGGTCCAAGAAATAGAGAATTTGCCGGCCGCGGATTACTGGTTGCCCGGCAACAAACACCAGCATTTCTCCTGGGGCTAGGATCTTCTCACCACTCGCGTCCTTAACCGGGCCTGGGAGGCGCATGATTTCGTCCGGCTCCATCAGGGGGCGTTTTACCTCCTGATAGCTGCGGGATACGTTGTCTAGGACTGCGCCAAAGCGCTTGCCAGATGTAGTCACCTGCTCTTTCACCACAGTGGTGTTGCCAGTCATTTTCGACATCCATTCTGCGGTTTCGAGCTTGTTGGGGGCGTAGGCCACACGGACGTGACAGTTGGAAATAATGCTTTCCTCACGGGTGTATGCCTTGTAGAGCTGGGACACGTCTTGCGTGATGATGTAAGCCTTCATCCCGTAACCGGCGATGTACGCAAGCGCTTCCTCAAACACCTCAATTTTTCCCAGCGTCGGGAACTCGTCCAACATCAGCAGCAAACGGTGCTTATGCGCCGCCTTGGCCCGGCCGTCGTCAAACTCCATTTCGTCGGCCATGGTGAGCACGATCATGGTCAGGAGCAGACGGGTGAGCGGCACAAGCCGCTTGGAGGTCTTCGGCGTCGAAATGAAGTACAGCGACACAGGCCGGTCGTGATCCATCAGATCAGCAATCTTGAAGTCGTTTCTCGACGTGTTTTCGCCCACGATGGGATCTCGGTACAGAGCGAGGGCATTGTTCGCGGTGGAAATGATGCTGCCCAGTTCGCGGGCCGGAGTGTTGGCCATCCGGGTACCAACGCCGGTGATGACGATCTGCGCCTCACGATTGGCCGGATCGCCGTCGTTGATATGCACCTCACGCATTTCATCGAAAAGACCAGCGAGCGCTTTGGGGTCGCCGTCCGGGTCGTCTGTAAGGTCGTTGGCGGTGTCCGGCGCGGCGAAGTCACCCACGCCGGTCAGCATGTGGCCAATGTCTTGCAGGCATGGCGTTCTGCCTACCTGCTCGCCCTTGTAGAGCGCGTGCAAGATCAGCCCTACCAGTAGCTCGAAAGCGGCGCTGCGGAAGTGGTCGCTTTCGATGCCCTTGCCGTCCGAGTCCACGACCATGATGGCGATGTTCTGTGTATCACTGACCTGAAAGCGGGTGCGGAACTGGATTTCGCCGAGGGGATTCCACGCGCAGCCAGTGCCAGGCTTGGCTGGGTCGAAGCGGAGGATCACGTTGTTGGCGTGCTTCTGCCGCCAACCAGAGGTCATGGCGTAGTTTTCACCTTTTCGGTCGAGGACGAACACCGAATGGGGCCAACTCAACAGAGTAGGAATAACAAGGCCGACCCCCTTACCAGAACGGGTCGGGGCAAGGGCTAGAACGTGTTCCGGGCCGTCGTGGCGAAGATAGAACGTCTTGCCGGTTTCAGCGTCATCGTAGGCCCCGCAATATACGCCCTGCCCGGTTTTTCCTTCTCGTGGCAGCAGGCCGGTTTCCTGCACTTCTTCGCGGGTGGCAAAGTGGGCAGTGCCATGCACGTCCTCATGCTTACGTGAGCTGCGAGTCTTAAACCCGATCCAAAGAACATAGGTTAATAACCCGACCAGCAGGCCAAGGGCAAAGATCATAAAGGCATAGTTGTAGGAACTCGGGGCGGAGTTATAAAACTTAAACAACCATTGCCACCAGTCGAAGGGCATATAAAACTGCCCAAATAATGACGGCCCAAGAGCCGGGTGGTAACCGACCTGGTACGCAATATATTGCGTACATACACTGTTCAGACCAATGATGAACAGCACTAAATAAACGCCACCGAGAAGCCGCAACTTTCCCGCCGACGAGTTTTTATCGCTCATAGTTCAACCTCTTTACCTCTATCTGTGAATCGTCCACGTCCATCAACCTGGACGATGCGACCTAGTTTCCATGTCGCCGCCTTGGCGACTACTCGGGGGCTAGATGGCTTGACTAACATTTCATCGCCGCGTTTCAATAGCAGCACTTCGCTCCCGTCCTCCATGCGCCTACGACCTTGATATGTGGCCCTACCCGCATCGGTTGACTCCCACACTCGATGATAGTCTATAGTAGATATTTTGTCTCTATTTTTGTTACGTTCTTCAATCCATTTCTGTACCGCTTTGCCAGACTCCACGGGCCTCTCGGGGTTGCCAGCCGTCCGTTTTCCCGTTGGTTTTCCGGACAGTCCGGTTTCGGCCAAAAACGCGGCCTCCATGTCGATCTGCGCGGGTGTTGGTTTGTATACTTTCGGCTTCGTCGGCGAACTCCCCTTTGGTGCTATATCCATCTGCCATTCGTTGCGTTCAACCGTCCTACCATCAGGTAGAGTCACATTTTCACTGCCCAAGTGACTGACGCGCACGCGGTCGCCCACAACAGCGGCGCTATTGGCAACGGCCCGTTCAAGATCGACACCCCATATGGTTCGATCTGCGCCCGTCCCGTCGCGCAACGTAACGAAGTAGCTTTGGCGGTTGCCCTTGACGTGTTCGAACGGGGCTTTGCCGAAGTCCACCAGTTCGGCAAAGTCATCGTGGCTAGATGCCTTGATTTCGGCCTGGAAGGCCTTCTCCATGTCCTTGTGCTCGGCTGTCTCACGCCTCATCTTCTCCATTGCCGGATCGGTGAACGTGACCTTGAGGTTGTGCATACCGGCAAGCTGAGCAACTTCAAGGCGGAACTCGTCTGTGCCTTCAACGATGAGGGCCTGCCCCTCAAACCTCTTAGACGCCAGTTCGAGCGCAACCAGGGCCGCGCCGGTCGTGGCCTTCTGCGCCTGGACGTGCGTTTTTCGGTCGATCACCATACCGCCGTCGATCGTGCTGTAGGCCATAGAACCGTCTTTCCTAGCCTTGGGCTTGAGCTTGTCGAGAACAACAGATCTAGCCTTGTCGGCCCGGTCAGCGGTTAGCAGTTCGCCGTTCCAGCGGCGCGTCCGTTCTTCGCGGTCACGCAGGACTGCCAGCGCCTCGGCGTTGCCACCTTCTGCCTGCTGGGTCAACCAATCGGCCCATGTGGGCATAGTCGTTTGCTTAAACAGAGCCTGACGGCGAGCGGCGGCATTCTGTCGGTTTTTCTGGCGCGAGGCATCGGCCTGCTGCTTGATCGTGCCGTACATCAGGCGTTTGATTGGTCCCTTGCCAGCTACCTTCAAAATCATCCGTTGCGTCTGGCCCCACCGCCTCACCTCAGCATTGAAAGCCGCGCTATCGTATTTGATTTGATCTAGGCCCTGACGCCTGGCCACAACGGCCGCTTGCCGTTCGCGCTGGTACTGGTTGAACAAGCCGGCAGTGGTTGGGTTATCCGGTCGAAGCGGCCGGGACTCATACCGTTTACGGCCTGTCTTTGCCCTGGCCTGCTGTTCGGAAGGCTGGAACGGCCCAAGCCGATCAGTTAGGGCCTTCATGGACAAGTCGCGGCCAACGTTGCTGGCCTTGGCCCAAATATCTAAATCCGGATCGCCAACGACAAGGCCCGAGCCGCGCTGACGAATCTCTAGTCCGTGTTCGGCTGCTGCGTCGTGTAGTTCTTGCCAGTGCATAGCCTGCCGGAGCGCCGGCGCCAGTTCCCTGGCCGCGTACCTGGTTAGCGTCTCTATGCCGCTGTGAGCCTCTGAGTCAGCTGCTTTACCACTTATCCGGCTGCGTCCGCTTCCGCCTGCTTCGCCAACAACTGTTCTATCGCCATGTCCCGCCCGTCGCAGGCTATCAGATCGTTCTTCTCCTCGTTGCTGTAGACCAGAACGTGCATCACCCGGCAATAACACCGAACCTCTTTTGGCAGTGCGTGCCATATGGCAGCTGGACAACTTTCGCAGACCGTTGAGGGTTTTGGCCTCCGGTCCATCGGTAAACGAGAGATCGTAGGACTCTCGTAGATATTGTCGAAATCTGCTATCTCGCTGCCCGGGGTGCTGGCTTCGTTCAAGTTCGATTCGGTCATGTCGATCTCTGGTTCGTTCATGGTGTTTATCCTCAATTCCGTGGTTGGTTCGTTGTAGGTCATATTTCAATTCAAGGCGCTCACACGCCTCCATCAGCCTGCGTTTGTCGTAGTACGGTTCAATGTTTTGTAGCCCAGTGGGATGGACCTTGTTGATGGCAACATGAACATGCAGATGATCAGTGTCGATGTGGACTGCGGATATTCGTTGGTGATCAGCAAAGCCTATTGATTCACATAGTTCGTCCTCGATTGCGTGCAGCACTTCAATATCAGGACGCTCCCCAGGAGGGAATGAAAAGACCAGATGGTAGGTTTTTTCAGACTTGGATCTGGTGTTGGCAGACTGGGTGGCCAAAATAAGAATTGCGGCATCAGCAGGGTCGTCGGTTCCACAGTTGGTAACACGATAGCTGGCCACCTTCTCCCCCTTTGAGGTGTCAGTGCCCGTATCTAAGATGTAATCGGCGGTGCGTTCCCAACTTGTCGGATCGATTCCTCCTTTAGCCGCGACCATGTACTTAACTAATTTGGCCGCGCTCGATGACTGATGAGCCTGGCGAGCAATTCGGTGGGCAATCATTTAACCACCTTGCCCATGATTGCCCGGAGCTCTGCCTGTAATGATCGAAACTCGATCATCATGGACTCTACATCTATAGGACGAGCTCCTTGGCCCCGCTTTTCGGCGAGCCACAGCTTTAGAAGACCAGCAACCCGGCCAAGGTCGCCATTCACCTTCACCAAATCAGTTACAGCCGACAAATCGGCAGCGGCTCTGATCGGAGCGTTCAGGCCGGCCGCTCTCATATATGAGGACAAGGACATTTTTGCTTGATCTGCCCTAGCGGCTAGTTCGCCCTTTTCATCCTGGTTTACCCAAACTTCTATGCGCTGCCGGCGAGGTCGGGTGCCCCTGCCCTTCCCCGTCAGATTCTGTTTTTCTTCTGTCATCAGTACCTCTTTCCGTCGCACCTATGGCGCGGCTAATAACAACGCTCCTCCCCTTCCATCCTCTGGTGCAGAGCCTTTTGTCGCGGCAGCGACTGTAAGCCTCGCAGAGCAAGATGACGTCGAACCGAAGGTGAGTAAGGAGAGGTGTTGTACTGGTACGGGCTTGCCCCGTACCGGTACAACACACATCTTGCCAGATACTCCAGTGCAATTCTACGCGACAGAGGTTTATCAGGGGCACCAAAAGTGAAAGGAAAGGGCTGAAAACCACAAAATCGCATACAATCGCGCAGAGTCGCACAAAAAGGCTTGCGCAATCGCATATGGTCGCGTAGATTCGCACTAAATCGCACTGAATAGCGTAGCTTCGCATTATCGGGTACACTGATATGCCGCAAATGAATAGGAGGTGACAGGCATGGCAGACACGCCAAACAAAAAGCCCCGCAGGGGTGCCGGTCGTGTCGCGTTTCTGGCCCACTTAGAGCAGTTCCGAAAACTGATCGAAGCAGGTAATGAGCAACGCACGATCTACGACGAGTTCGGTGGTGAAACTCAATTGGGCATCAGTTATTCCCAGTTCAATCGCTACGTCGTCCGATACATCACAGGAGCAAAACAAGATGGGCACCAAAGGAAAGACGGCGGGCCGCTCGCCCCTTCACGCCCCTCCCCTGCCCCCGCAGGAGCCGGAGCAAGAACAACAGAAGATAAAAAACCAGCAGTTTTCCAGCACGATCCAAGCAGCGGCAATCACCGCGACGACCTCATCTGAAAGGAGCGAAAGCCATATGAACGACGTAACTACTACTGATAAAAAAGCTGTCCGCACTGTTCACTTCACCCTGCAAGGCAAGGGTGGCGTAGGCAAGTCTTTTATCTCGTCGCTGCTGGTCCAATACCAGCTTGGTAAAGGGATGGCGGTCACTCCTGTAGACACGGATCCCGTGAATGCGACCTTGGCGGGCTATAAAGCATTCAATACCCAGCGCCTGGAGCTGATGGAAAACGGCTCTCTTATCGAACGCAATTTCGACCGGCTGATCGAGCAAGTAGTTGAGGACGATACCAACTTTGTCATCGACAACGGTGCTGCCTCCTTCATCCCGCTGTCTTACTACCTCGCCGAAAACGACGCAATCAACTTGATTGGCGAGAACGGCAAGCGGGTCGTCATTCACACCGTCATTACCGGTGGCCAGGCGCTGCGTGATACCCTCGGCGGCTTTGCTTCACTGGCCGAACAGATGCCAGGTAATGCCGAGTTGGTCGTTTGGCTCAATGAGTATTTCGGTGACATTGAGGCTGAGGGTAAAACTTTCGAACAAATGAAAGTCTATTTGAACAACAAGGAGCGTGTTAGCGGTATTATCCGTATTGCTCGCCAGACGGGCAGCACATTCGGCGAAGACGTAAAACTGATGCTGGATAGCAAACTGACATTCGATGAAATCAAACAGTCGCCAGACTTTGGCCTTATGTCCAAATCACGGCTCTCGAAAGTCAAGACAGCGATTTTTGAACAACTTGATACCATCATCTAAGGGGATGGCAGATGGAAAAGCTCGATTTTGACGAAATACGGAAGGAGGTAGCGATCCAGCACAGCGTGCTGCTCGGCAAGGACGATCCGATATTGGTTACTGTCACGATCAATGAGCTTGTTCTGGCTCACTATGCCAAGCAGATGACTGCGCTCCAAGATGAAGCCAGCAGGGCTTTGACAGTGAGCTTGCAGCAGCAAGTTGAGCAGTCAAAAGAAACTGCCGGGAAGGTTATTACCGAAGCTGCCAACTACGTCAGCGATAAGATGCGGCAGACTCTGGATGCTGCTTTAGCAGATGCCGGTAATGAAATACGTAGGCATATTTCAAACGGGGTAGCAGCTAGTCGTGAAGCAGTGGATAGCAGTAGGGATGCCCAAACTGCCAAAAACAGTGCATTCATAGCGGCTGTGTTATCAGGATTTGCAGCGACGGTGGCGGTAGTATCCTTGATTGTGATACTACTAAAATAAAGCCTGCTCCTGATAGGCTAAAATGCCGCCAAAATGGCGGCATTTGTCTATCTAAAATACGTCAGGTGGTCTGTAGCATCGCCTCTATTTTGACAGTTCAATCACTTCATCCACGGCGGCTTTGGCAATATCTTCGAGAGTATTACCGTAAGGCCACAAACCGGTTTCCTTTACGTACTTAATAATATCCTGCCCAAATTCTTCACAAACCAAATAAAGCCATTCGCTCGCGGCCAGCTCTTGTTCGCGCCCATTAGCGGCTTGCTCCAAAACAGGAAATGCACAAGTCATAACCCAATACGTGGTGTCATACATTCCTCCGGGGCAGTGATCCGCACATTCATAGCCGCCATCAAAAACTCTATCACCAACAACCTCCCCTTCTAACTTTGCAATTTCAGTGTCAATTCCAATGCAAATATAAACAATAGACTGAACATCAAATGGACTCATAACTCACCTTATGTTGGATTATTCTTTGTGAAATTTGCCTTTCTAGATTCTGAGCTGCGCTTTAAGTTTTCAGCGCCTTTGGCTCTTTACCGCTGTGCTGTTGTTGATCTGCCTCTCTGAGTTCTTCGCCGCGCAGAGGAAAACAACACGCAGTAAGGGAGGCGATACCAGTGCGCCCCACAAGCCGCAGCGCAAGCGAACGGAGTGAGTGCGAACGGGTGAGGAGGCGGCGAAGCGAACACTGGTAGCAGCGACCGGCGTGTTAGTTTGAAGCGCGGTGAAAGGCTCATAGAGGAAAGGCTGTGCTATCGAGCTGGCCACAGGTGCGGCAAGCGGAGCGCGCAGCCTCGTAGAGGCGGAGGCATGAGCGATGGAAACCCGAGCGGAACGCGCTGGGTCGAGACAGCATCTGTTCGCTGGCTCGATGCGGAGCATGACGTAGCGACCGCTTGCGGTCATGCCCAGTGCCGAATCACAAGTTGTCTCGCGCCCCCTGCCCTCCCCGGGTCATCGAGGCGCAGCCCGTGGCCACGTCTCTCCCTGGTACCGGATCCGGGCTGCCGGCAGGGCCTGCAGCCCCCGGTGAGCTCATGGCACCCGTCCGCTACTCGGCGGCGGGTACCAGCCAGGCACCAAAGGGGAAGGGATCAGCAACACACCGCGCCGGCATCGGCCCGGCGTTCTGCAGTACCTGGTACGCCATCGGGATCAGCAGCTACTGGCCAGGCTCGCCCTGGGCGTCGCCGGCCGCCCCGGGCCATCGAGGCGCAGCCCGTGGCCACGTCTCTCCCTGGTACCGGATCCGGGCTGCCGGCAGGGCCTGCAGCACCCGGTGAGCTCGCGGTACCCGTCCGCTACTCGGCGGCGGGTACCAGCCAGGCACCAAAGGGGAAGGGATCAGCGACACACCGCGCCGGCATCGGCCCGGCGTTCTGCAGTACCTGGTACGCCATCGGGATCAGCAGCTGCTGGCCAGGCTCGCCCTGGGCGTCGCCGGCCGCCCCGGGCCATCGAGGCGCAGCCCGTGGCCACGTCTCTCCCTGGTACCAGCTCCGGGCTGCCGGCAGGGCCTGCAGCACCCGGTGAGCTCGCGGTACCCGTCCGCTACTCGGCGGCGGGTACCAGCCAGGCACCAAAGGGGAAGGGATCAGCGACACACCGCGCCGGCAGCGGCCCGCCGTTCTGCAGTACCTGGTACGCCAGCGGGATCAGCAGCTGCTGGCCAGGCTCGCCCTGGACGTCGCCGGCCACCCCGGGCCATCGAGGCGCTGCCCGTGGCCACGTCTCTCCCTGGTACCAGCTCCGGGCTGCCGGCAGGGCCTGCAGCACCCGGTGAGCTCGCGGTACCCGTCAGCTGATCGGCGGCGCCGGCCGCAGCAGGGGATCGCCATGGCCACCGCGTCGGCCGGGACCGGCCAGGCACCAAAGGGGAAGGGATCAGCGACACACCGCGCCGGCAGCGGCCCGCCGTTCTGCAGTACCTGGTACGCCAGCGGGATCAGCAGCTGCTGGCCAGGCTCGCCCTGGACGTCGCCGGCCACCCCGGGCCATCGAGGCGCTGCCCGTGGCCACGTCTCTCCCTGGTACCGGATCCGGGCTGCCGGCAGGGCCTGCAGCACCCGGTGAGCTCGCGGTACCCGTCCGCTACTCGGCGGCGGGTACCAGCCAGGCACCAAAGGGAAGGGATCAGCGACACACCGCGCCGGCAGCGGCCCGGCGCTCTGCAGTACCTGGTCAGTTACGTGTTATCTAGGGCGGTTTTTTTGGTGAACGGGTGGGAGATAAGCTGTTGTAGAAGCTGGCGACAAATGCCGAGTTGCATGGTGTGCTATCCCGGAACCCATGCGATGGCCTCGGCATTTGTCATGAAACATGAATCAGTAATTGATAGTGATCAACTATCGTATGGATCCCATATTGCCCCAAATCCAGCAAGGTGGGCAAGTATACTCCACACCCCATATGCCATGGGACTAGGGTTCGTTTTACTAACCCAGCGGCGGAACGAACGCGATCCTTTCCCCCTGCCAGCCTCTGCTGGCAGGCCAACAAGCTGCGCCACTTCCACACCAGTGAGCGGTTGTTCTAACCCTTTTCGTTGTCTGATCAACTCCAATATTTCCCTGATTTCATCAGGGGTAGGAGGTTGCCAATCATCAGCAAATGGTTTAAGCGTTTCTGGTCTAATCATGACGAATCCTTTAGCAAAACAGCCTCAGCAGTCGCCGAGGCTAATAATTTTATAAGTGAACAGAGCGGCCGGCCTCCGCGCCACCAAGGCGTTCTACAAGCACAGGGGCGTGCCCGGGAGCAGTAGGTGCTGGCCATGCCGCCCTGGACGGCGCCGGCCACCCCGGGCCATCAAGGCGCTGCCCATCATTGTAACGGCCTAGCCTGAATGCCCTTAATGCAGTCAGCAGCAACCCTAATTCGTAACCATTCATCTTGGGTAGACGAATAGGGTGGTGAAAAGCTATAGCGTAGCGAATGCGTCTTGCAAGCGATACAATATCCGTATTCATCGCGTGATCCTCAAGTTTACCGGTGAGTAGCCCCTGACGGGCTGCAACCATGCAGGGGCGTTTCATAGAGCCCCCTGAACTAGGGGGCTCAACTATTGGTCACTTAATCAATGGCCGCTAAGATTGATTCTTTCTCAGGGTGAAGGAGTACCCAATCTCTTAAGTCATGGAACAGCTGTGAAAATTGTTCCTGATCCAACCCTGATGTATGGAATGACAAATGGCTATACATATAAAGACAGGCGGTAATACCTAGAGCATCCGCGCTCATAATTCCACTATATCCATTGGGAGCCACCACATTCATTTTTTCGGGCCGGTCTGGGGTCATATAAAAACCACCATTTGATAGCTCCCACATTGATAAATACCCCCCTTCATAATCACCAGACAGCAGCCTAATTTGTTGGCATAGCATTGACTCAAACACGACTGTATATCGCCCGACATAACGAGGAAGCATATCAAGACGACGAGCAGAAATAACAAGGGAGGTAAACAGGGAAGCATCTTTTAATGTTTTCATCGGAGTTTTCCGGTATTGACCGTGGCGACTTGCCCGGTCTTCTGATACACATGGTAGGCCAAATTGGCCTACCCGTCAATGTTAATCAGAAAAAAATAGGCCAAAATGGCCTACCTATCGAAATGATATTTATATTAAAAACGGGCCATTAGGCCCGCTTTCTTAACTCCAACTGATCCACATTTTATTTAAAGTCAACCGACGTTCTGGCCAATCCGGTAAATTAACAGCATGAGCACGATAATTAATCCGAGTATTAACAGTGCAACGCGGAAAGGGATTAGCCACTTTACAATAGCGGTAAAAAAGACCGACGAGACGAACACCATAACGATCACGTTCCCAGGTCAAGACATTGTTCATATGCTCTGGGCGTTCGCGAATCCACTCTCGATAGTGTTGATGAAAGGTTCGGTTAGCTGTATGGATCATCGGAGTTCTCCGGTATTGACCGTGGCAAGTTGCCCGGTCTTCTGATATACATGATAGGCCAAAATGGCCTACCCTGTCAAACCGAATCACTTAATCAAATAGCTGAAAATAATAAATAAAGAATGGTTATCTCTCACGCCATGGTAACAGTTACCAAAAATAAGAGGTAAGCAGGGGAGAGGACATAAAAAAGGGGCCTGAGCCCCTTAACGGATCACAAGTTCAAGACGATGACCTAGCGCAGCTACTGCGGCAGCAAGCTGGTCAATCTTGGTTGTATGATGCAGGTCAGTTAGGCGCTGAACATGCTGCGGCCTCATACCGATTCTGCGGCCCAGCTCGGCCTGGCTTATCTGCCCCTCACACATAGCATTAAGCAGCAACACCTTGCCCCAAAGGCTAGGAGCCACAGTTACCACATCCTGCCCTACAACCGGAGCCGATGGCAGAGGCACCGGCCGGTGGTCTTCAAAGTAGAACTCAAAGGCTGTGACCAAGGCGGTCATCGAGGCAGCCAAAGCTTCCTCGCGGGTATCTCCGCCGGTCAGGGCTTCCGGTACATCGGGGAAGCTCGCCATCCAGGTATCACCATCACGCTCAATATTTACGGGGTAGTGCATAGTTTTTTTGCGGTTGGCTTCGAGTATCCCGCCCCTTGTGGGGCGGGCGGGTTATTTGATGCCTAGTTGTTTAAGGATTGCCTTTCTCAATCCTTCACCCAGCTCCTTGCTGGGATGCCTAGGCATCGTTGACTGTCGCCCTTGGTAGTAGAGCTTCAGGTGGTTAGTACCTTGCCTGATTTCTACCCCTTGCGACTCCAGCCATCGCCGGAACTCGCTTTGCTTCACCGCACCTCCTTTGTCTGTTGCGATAGAAGAATAATAACCTTTTTTGGTTACTCTGACAACAAAAATAACCATTTTTGGTGATTTTATTCTTGCTGGCCAGCGTGGTTGGCCATCGAGCAGCAGTGCGGCAGCTTCTCCCTTTGGTGCCCGATCCGGTTTGCCCAGCTGCACCTGGTGCGCTCCTGGGGAGCGTGCCCGGGATCAACAGCTGCAGGGGCTGGCCATGTCCGCCCTGGACGCCGCCGGCCGTCCCGGGCCATCGAGGCGCTACCCATGGCCACGTCTCTCCCTGGTACCGGATCCGGACTACCGGCAGGCCCTGCAGCACCGGGTGAGCTCGCGGTACCGATCAGCAGCTCGCCGGCGCTGAGCTCGGCGGGGATCACCATGGCCACCACGTCGGCCGGGACCGGCCAGGCACCAAAGGGGAAGGGATCAGCGGGACACCGCCGCGCCGGCAGCGGCCCGCCGTTCTGCAGTACCTGGTACGCCACCGGGATCAGCAGCTGCAGAGGCTGGCCAGCACGCCCTGGACGCCGCCGGCCGCACCGGGCCATCGAGGCGCTGCCCGTGGCCATGTCTCTCCCTGGTCCCAGATCCGGACTGCCGGCAGGCCCTGCAGCAACGGGTGAGCTCGCGGTACCGATCAGCAGCTCGGCGGCGCCGGCCGCAGCAAGGGAGCGCCATGGTCACCACGTCGGCCGGGACCGGCTAGGCACCAAAGGGGAAGGGATCAGCGGGACACCGCCGCGCCGGCAGCGGCCCGCCGTTCTGCAGTACCTGGTACGCCACCGGGATCAGCGGAACGCCTCCACGTCGGCAGTGGCCCGGGGTTCTGCTGTACCTGGTACGCCATCGGGATCAACAGCTGCAGGGGAGGGGAGGGGAGGGGAGAATGATACGAAAGGGGGTATGGGGGGGCGACGTGCGCACGATGTTTATTAAGCCCCATGATAAGTGCAGGGCGGCCCGCTACCAACGAAACCGCCCCACGGTGGAGGGAACAAGATAAACCCTCACACGGTATGTGACCAAAAAAAAGAGAGATCCACAATGGAATATGTAGCTTTCCTGGAAACTACATTTTTTTGCTTTAATTATGGTAACAGTTACCTAAAATGTTAAGGTAACTGTTACCAATAATCAGGAGCTTCATATGGAAAAAGTCACACCCTCTAAGCCGGGGCGACCGGTAACAGGAAAAGCAAAGGCTAGATCAGAGATTCAGCGAGATTACAGAAGAAGGCAGCGGGAGCGGCTGATCACTATAAATGTGGATAGGGAGTTAGCCACTGTACTACATGCGCATCTGTTAGCGATTAGCGAAGGGAGCTCAATGGTTCTTATAGAACCAGATCAGGCTGCTAAGTTGGCTCGCTTAATCACAAAAGCAGAGATCCAGCAGTTGCCTGGTTACGTTGACCGACGCGGAGCTAAGAAGAAGTCCTAGATTCATCTTAATGACCGTGTGCGATTGTGCGCGATTGTATGCGGTTATTTGCGATTGTGCGCGATAGATTTGTTGGTACGCTTTTGATCCTCCCTTTATCCCCACTTCGATCCCCTCTAATAGCGTTTTCTATCTAGATTTTATGTCTTTAAATATGTTTTAAGCCGAAATAGTCAAAATAGTCCTTTTTAAACAATAGCTTGCTTGTATAGGTGGTGTGTAATAGACGGGGCGGGGTGTGTAATAGACGGGCTTGGGTGTGTAATAGACGGGGCGGGGTGTGTAATAGACGTCCCGCACACAAAGTTATCCACAGGCTATCTTTACCTAGCGCTCGCTCCGTCTATTACACACCAGTGGCGCACTAGATAGCCATGCCTCTCCCTGGTACCAGATCCGGACTGCCGGCAGGCCCTGCAGCACCGGTGTGCTCGCGGTACCCGGCAGCTGATCGGCAGGGTATCCAGTTCGCCGGCGTTGGCCATCGAGCAGCAGCGCGGCAGCTTCCCCCTTTGGTGCCCGATCCGGTTTGCCCAGCTGCACCTGGTGCGCTCCTGGGGCGCGTGCCAGGGATCAGCAGCGGCAGGGTATCCAGTTCGCCGGCGTTGGCCATCGAGCAGCAGCGCGGCCAGCTTCCCCTTTGGTGTCCGATCCGGATTGCCCAGCGGCACCTGGTGCGCTCCCTGGGCGCGTGCCAGGGATCAGCTGCTGCAGGTGATGCCCTGGACGCCGCCGGCCGTCCCGCGCCATCGAGGCGCTGCCCATGGCCATGTCTCTCCCTGGTACCAGATCTGGGCTGCCGGCAGGCCTGCAGCAACGGGTGTGCTCGCGGTACCCGCCAGCTGATCGGCGGCGCCGGCTGCAGCAGGGGGTCCAGTTCGCCAGCGTTGGCCATCGAGCAGCAGCGCGGCAGCTTCCCCCTTTGGTGCCCGCTCCGGATTGCCCAGCTGCACCTAGTGTGATCCCAGGTGAGCCGGCAGGGCCTGCAGTATCGGGTGAGCTCGCGGTACCCGTCAGCTGATGATAAATTTCTTTACTAATCGTGCGCACGATATTATATTTAATTCATCGAGACGGGGTAGGCCCGGCAAGGAGAATCAAATGGAGTACGCTGGTCAGCTCGCTTTGTTCCTGTTGGAGAAAACCGGTTCTATTTTCGGTGTTTGGGCCGGCAGGATGACCGCCGCCGAGCAACGCGCCTTGTTTGGTCAGTTCCTTGGCAAGGGTCTCATCATCATCGACGGAGAGAAAGAAACCATCTGCAACCGTGTAAAGGTTTGTTATGGCTGGGATTACGATGATCGCAACTGGCGCCGGTGGCGCCAACTGTAATTAGCTGTACTGAATTGGATCGAATACAATATGCTGCCTCCACAAGGAAGCAATCCATGACAATTACGATACTGAGGGAAGATAATTATATGTACGCTATTGTAGAACTCATTTTTTTGATTCTTCTTTTGCCAGTTTTTCTGTTTAGTTTTATTTTGGGGAAAATTGGGAAGACCATCACGGATAATTTTGAACCCATTCAGTTGCTCAGTTGTATCTGGCTCTCGATAGTCGCTTATAGTCTTCTCCCATATCGTGAGGTAGATGATTCCAGACCGTTTGTTAGCTTAATAGAGACTGTGGCACAGAGCCATTTCTTAGGGTTTTCCACACCAATGTTTATTTTTTTTATTGCGGGCATTCTCTTTTTTACTTCAATTGTTTTTGCAAAATTCAGAATCGTAAAATAAAAACAATTATCTGCTAGTTGCAGAGTTTTTATTTACACTGCAGCAGTGCGGCAGCTTTCCCCTTTGGTGCCCGATCCGGATTGCCCAGCTGCACCTGGTGCGCTCCCTGGGCGCGT
>NZ_JAAROG010000034.1:0-34164 GCF_023093515.1 Aeromonas genomosp. paramedia | reverse complement strand
CGGCCGACGTGGTGGCCATGGTGATCCCCGCCGAGCTCAGCGCCGGCGAGCTGCTGATCGGTACCGCGAGCTCACCCACTGCTGCAGGGCCTGCCGGTAGTCCGGATCCGGTACCAGGGAGAGACATGGCCATGGGCAGCGCCTCGATGGCCCGGGACGGCCGGCGACGTCCAGGGCGTGCCTGGCCATCCCCTGCAGCAGCTGATCCCGGGCACGCCCCCGGGAGCGCACCAGGTGCAGCTGGGCAATCCGGATCGGGCACCAAAGGGGGAAGCGGTCGCGCTGCTGCTCGATGGCCAACGCCGGCGAACCGGATACCCTGCCGATCAGCTGGCGGGTACCGCGAGCTCACCCACTGCTGCAGGGCCTGCCGACAGCCCGGATCCGGTACCAGGGAGAGACGTGGCCATGGGCAGCGCCTCGATGGCGCGGGACGGCCGGCGACGTCCAGGGAGAGACATGGCCAACCCCTGCAGCTGCAGATCCCGGGCACGCGCCCAGGGAGCGCACCAGGTGCAGCTGGGCAATCCGGATCGGGCACCAAAGGGGAAAGCTGCCGCACTGCTGCTCGATGGCCAACGCCGGCGAACTGGATACCCTGCTGCAGCCGGCGCCGGCGAGCCGCTGATCGGTACCGCGAGCTCACCCGGTGCTGCAGGGCCTGCCGGCAGCCCGGATCCGGTACCAGGGAGAGACGTGGCCATGGGCAGCGCCTCGATGGCCCGGGGTGGCCGGCACCGTCCAGGGTATCACCTGCAGCTGCTGATCCCGGGCACGCGCCCAGGGAGCGCACCAGGGGCCGCTGGGCAATCCGGATCGGGCACCAAAGGGGAAGCTGGCCGCGCTGCTGCTCGATGGCCAACGCCGGCGAACCGGATACCCTGCCGATCAGCTGGCGGGTACCGCGAGCTCACCCACTGCTGCAGGGCCTGCCGGTAGTCCGGATCCGGTACCAGGGAGAGACGTGGCCATGGGCTGCGCCTCGATGGCGTGGCTACAGATAGACAAATGCCGCCTAAAAGGCGGCATTTTGTTCACATTCATGAAGGCCGTTCTGCTGTCGGCGAATTGGCCCCTGCTCTTAGGGGTTAAAGTTCAGATGTGCCGACCCATTCCCCATCTTGGGTGTAAGCATCCCACACCCACCACTGATTATCTAGCAGCTCAAAATCGGCGACTGTTCCAGTCCATGCAGCCGGGATTTTAGTCGGCATCTTATTGCCGAGATCATTAGCAAAGACTGAGACAATAGTTTCTTTGTGGAGTGCTTTGAAGAACTTAATTGGGTGCGCTAACTCAGTTTTTTCAACGAAGCGCAACTCCAAATCATCTGTTACATTCCATGTGCATTTGGCAAAGTAGTTCAACTGATGTTGTGCCCCCTTACGTTGGGCCAGCACATCACCGTTTTCTTTTTTTACCAACTGGATGAAACCGTTCGTAAATTTTTCCATATCGGTGTGTTTATCCATTATTAGTTGCAACCACCACCGTTATTTCCTGCCATGGGATGGCCTTCCCAGGTAGGTAGGATAATGTCCTTGGTGACCATGATGTTGAACTCGTATCCCGGGCGAATTTCTAGCGTTGGCTGAATGTTCATATTGCGTTGTGCCATTTGCATACCTAGCTGGCCCATCTGCTGACCAATAGAGGCAGCGATAATCTGTGAGCTATTGGTATTCTCTCCGTTGCTGGCTTGTGGCTGTGAAAGCTGTATGCCTGCAGAGAAGACCGAGAGCAGCAAACCACTTCCGAATATACGCGCATAGTGGTTATTTACCTGGTCTTTGAAACCAGCGTAGCCACCCATATCAGCACCAGGCATATTGTCGATTGAGAGTGAGGAACCATCGGGATAGATGATCCGGCGCCAAACTGCAAGAGCTCGTTCTTGACCAAGAGTGACACCACTATCGTAGGTACCGACAAGCCTAGAACCTGGGGGGATAAGGCATTGCGTGCCAGTAGCTGTATCGTATACAGCAGAGCGCACTTGCCCGATGATTTGGCCAGGCAGGTCAGAGTTAATGCCAGAGATCATTACGCCAGGAATAACCCAGCCAGCTTTGATCTCCTGAGACGGAGCGACGGCCGCCTTTCTCTCCCTGGCCAAATAGATCTCAGCTTCTGGAGTGCCGGCGAGGAAGGCCTGTTTTCGATCCTGCTGATTTTCAGCTGCCATGCTACTGCCGCTGCCATCGCCCCCCCCCATTCCTGCCCCTAATGAAGGCTGGCCATTTGCGGCCAAATAACGATTCATTAAAGAATCTGCGCTCACGCGATTACCGCCCTGCTGCATAGCCACTGTCTGCGTACCGCTGGTAGGCCCGCTTTTGGTGTTGAACCCTTGCACAGAAGGGTCACCACTCAGCGCCTCATCCCATTTGGCCAATCGCTTATCTTCTGCTTGCTGGATCTGCCTATATCGGCGTTCCAGTGCTTCGGGTGATGCTGTTGGTGCAACAGACTGCTCCTTGTTGTCTGTCATCTGCGGTGTAGTGGACTGTATCTGGGGAGCTGGAGGTTCATCGACTTGGACTTCCGGTTGTACTGGAGGAGTTGCCACTGATGCTACTATGGGTGGAGTGTTCACTTCTGGCTTCGGGGCTGCCTGCTCGGCTTGACGCTGGAAAAATGTATAACTGACCCCCGCTACCGCGAGCAGAATAACGCCCCCTACGGCGATTAACGGTAGATGATTAAGGCGCCGCACCCCTTGTCCTCTCTTGGGGGCAGCCAGATAATCTGGCGACTCGTATTCGTCTTGTTCTTCAAGCGGTAAGTCGGTTGGCCGGTCTTTGTCGAGTGCGCTCATTGATCTCCCTCTATAACCATGATGATAGTCTGTGGGCTATATTATTGGCTAAGCGGTTCTGCTAGGCAAGCACATTAACGCCTTCGCATCGTTAACTTTCCTTCCTCCTGCTACGCTGATCGTCTCGCTCAACTCGCCGTCTTTAGTTCGTTTTATGTGGCGCTAGTTTTTTACTTTTCCGAAATCCTGGTTGGAGATTAATTCAACATACTTGATATATCGAGGATATAAGTCGGTTGTGTATACATACCCCTTGCTTGGAGTTCTTGCATTGTATTTACCAACGCCGCGCCAATTTTTCCCCCATCTTGCTAGGTTGTCAGATAAAACATAGGCACCGAATTTTATGTTAAAACATGGTTCATAAAAATGCTCCTTTATATATTTGCCCTTTATCCAAGAGGAGTTAATTTGCATTATCCCAATATCAAAGGAACCGTCAGCATTTTTATTGTTGATAGCTCTTGGGTTGAATCCACTTTCCTTTTCTGCTATTGCAACAAGTAGTGGCAACTCAACGCCATATTCCGTTACCGCTTCATTAAAGCACTCGATATATGGGATGTTGTGACCATTAGAATGGTTTGCATCTTTGGTAGCTGCCATAGTTAGACAACTTGCCAATGAGAAAAATATTACCATCAAGCTTTTGGATGAAAACATATAGCGGCACCATAAGAATTAATAACCCCAGCTTTTTCGACTGGGGCTGGATGTACGTTCTAGTTGATCAGGACAGTAACCATCGCATTATAGTTATCATAAACAGTGTGCTTGACGCCGCGAGTCAATATGTCGTGCCCCCCGTTCTCTACATGCCTAGAAGTTGGCAAGTCGATACCGTATTTTTGGACGCTGAAACTGTTCATGCTTTCAAGTCTGGTCAACTTCAAGCTATAGGCGGTCAGGACGTTACTATCCCCTTGTGATCGAAGCTGTATTGTAAAGTCTCCACCCTGGCGGAATATTTCAGTTTTTTTCTCTCCGCGTACTATAGCGGAAGTGTAAGGGGTCATGGAAAAGTTGTCTTTCAAAGAAATCTCTTTTCCTTCCTCCACAGAGAATGGTACTACGCCACTGATGCCATCAAAGACATACGTAATAGTCCCCGTAAAAACTTCTGCGTATGCTCCTGAGCACGACAGCGCACCAATTAAAAATAATATTTTTTTCACTTTCAGCCCCTTTATTTGATAAGCCGACGGAGAATTGCAGCCATTGCCATCATTGCCAGCATGACCGGGCTGGATGAACCACCGCCACCGCCACCGCCATTTTCTTCCGGTGTGGGAGGCTGAGGCGGCTCCACTTGCTTGTTTATTTCAATCACATCTTGGGCAGTCAAATAAAGCTTTCCGCTCCCTTTAACAGTGAGGTTGCAAACAGCAAGGGGGTCAACAATCCCGCCGGAGCAGCTATTTGATATGAGCTCGACATTGCCCTCAACCCACGGAGTAAACGCCTCTGCACCAGCATGAACGCTCTGAACTTTTACCGAAACGGCGCCATCACCCTTCAATTCCAAAGGGTAAGACCACCCATTAACAGTTTCTAAGATCCACTGTCGTGTATTGGCGTTTGTCACTCGCTGGCACACTTGGATGTAAGTGCCGTCACCTTGGCCGCCGGCGCCATGGATGGTTCCCCAAACGCCATCCTGTGTGTAGCAGGGGCCGCCAGAATCACCAGGGCGACTCATACCAGAGCCAATACCATTGGCTGGGTCATAAAGCAGTTCGAACGCATCTTCGGAAAACAGAGGGTTAACGGGGCCAAGGGCCTTCAATTCTGCTTTTTTCAAGGTGCCACCTTCCCAGCCGCTGATGCTGCTCATTGCATCTTTGGCTGGTTCGCTTGCACTCAAAAAGCCAGAGGTCATAGGGGTGGCCAGTTCCCACAAGGCGACGTCATAAATTCGAGCAACTGAAGCGTCATAGAGGGGATTGAGGTGCGTCTTGGTCACTTGCACGACCTTGCCATTACCATCGACAGCGTTGGTACCAGCTCCATCGCCGCAATGCCCAGCTGTGAGGACGTATTTATTACCAATGACCGTGCCTGAACAATTGTTCAATTTAACGACTTGCGGGTTGTCGGATGCGATCAGAGACTCACCTTGCCATATAGCGTGAGCTGGTGAAATTGCCGCCATCATAGACAGAGCCAGAATCGTTTTTTTCATTTTGTAATTCCCTTTCATATGGTTTTTATTAACTGTACCCATTGTAAAATCGTGCGCACGATAAATCAAGGGCTTTCTGGTGTTTTTTCTTTAATGTTTTTAAGCAACTCCAGGCCCTTGAATATTGCAACCTTTTTGGAACCATAGATGGCAGCCATTTCATCCAATAGCTCTGCTTCTTCTTGGGTCAGGTATCCACCAGGCAGACGGGGCATCCCGGAACGTTTTTTTTCATATCGTTGGTCAGCAGCCTTTTGAATTGGGCCTCTCTTAGTACCGGTCATCAACAATTTCCTTTTTTGAATTCAATTCACACCTCACATCAATGTTCAAATATCTTTACTCAGGTTGTGTTTTGGGGCTGCGTTTCTCCACCATGCTGCAATATCTTTTGCGCAATCTGTATTACCAGCAGCCAGCAATAGCCAATATATCTGACGTGCACCACCCAAGGCCAGTAGCTCTGTTTGGTGGTCGTTGTTATCTTTAGCGAAGTCAAACTCAATAACGCAAGCCTCAAACTGAATCATCAGCCGGTTGCGCTTCGGTTTTTCTGCCAACGCGGCTGGCCCAGCTTCCTCCTTTTTAGGTTTTGTCATTTTGCTCCCCTTCCATTCCCTGTGAAACAACAGTGCAGTCATCTTTTGTCCAGTTTCGCCAACTGGAGATCGTTATCTCCTTATGTGTGTCACTGCACAGCACATGGGTAATTGTTCCCCTGCTGTTTTTCATGACTTTGATGACCGTCCTGGTGCTTCCAAATCGAGTCAAAACATCCCCGGCGGCGGGGTGTTTCTTGGGGTCTCTGACTAATTCGTTCATTCTGTGATTCTCTTGTTTTTGGGGATAGATAGGTGGTCTTTCGTTGGTAGCGGCAACCGTATCCACAGCTTTTAATGTAGCATCGTGCGCACGATTTTGAAAGGTGATTTTCATACGGATAACATTGACTGATCCCAGGTACGTTCCCCGGGAGCGCACCTGGTGCTGCAGAACGGCGGGCCGCTGCCGGCGCGGCGGTGTCCCGCTGATCCCTTCCCCTTTGGTGCCTGGCTGGTCCCGGCCGACGGGTGGCCATGGTGATCCCCGCCGGCGAGCTACTGATCGGTACCGCGAGCTCACCCGGTGCTGCAGGGCCTGCCGGCAGTCTGGATCCGGTACCAGGGAGAGATATGGCCACGGGCAGCGCCTCGATGGCCCGGGACGGCCGGCGACGTCCAGGGCGAGTCTGGCCAACCCCTGCAGCTGCTGATCCCGATGGCGTACCAGGTACTGCAGAACGCCGGGCCACTGCCGGCGCGGCGGTGTCCCGCTGTTCCCTTCCCCTTTGGTGCTTGGCCGGTCCGAGCTGCCGATCAACTAACGGATACCCCGTCCGTTAAACGACCGTTTAACGGACAGCTGAAATCTGTCCGTTAAATAACCCTTGTGTACGTTTAACGGACGGTTTAGGATTGCGGACAATAAACGGACAAAAAGAAAGAGATTGCAGATGAGAGATCCGAACGATGTGAGCACAATAGACATCATGAGCACTTTGATCGGTTATGCCCGCGTCTCTACTGCTGACCAATCACTTGACATGCAGATAGATTCTTTAAAGAAAGCAGGCTGCCATCAGGTATTTACTGATGTGGCCAGCGCGGTCAAATCAGTCAGGCCGGGCCTAGAAAAGGCGCTCGCATATTTGCGAGAGGGGGACACACTCGTTGTTTGGAAAATTGATAGGCTTGGCCGCTCGCTCGCCCATTTAGTTCAAACTGTCGATCAGCTGCGAGAGCGAGGTGTTGCGTTTCGTTCGCTGACTGATGCAGGGTTAGACACAACCACCAGGAACGGGAAGCTGCTGTTCAATCTCTTTGCGACTCTGGCAGAGTTTGAGCGTGATTTGATCAGGGAGCGAACTAAAGCAGGTCTGGCGACTGCCGCCGCCAAAGGCCGACGCGGGGGTCGGCGCCCTGTAATGACCTCTGCCAAATTGGACAGGGCATTACGCCTTATTAGAGATAAAAATCTGACCGTTCGCGAAGCCGCGGCGGTAATCGGTGTCGGAAAAACAGCCCTCTATGAGGCGCTAAATGCAACAGGCTCCGAAATAGAAGGAATCGAGCAGGCCGATTTGTAGTGCTCTCCGATCGCTGGCCTGTTTTTGGCTAGAGTATCGGCTACACGATGTTGCAACGCTTGCAGCGTCTGCCACTACGTTCCAGCCTTCGGTGCAACAGTCGCTTTTCAGCCGATTTATCCCTAGCCAACAGGACAACGATCTAACGGAGACACCAAAATGAAAAAATCAGCCTTGTACTCGACCATCTACAGTATGCGTAACATCATTCGTACCATCGCTAAAACGCTTGCTTGGGCACTAGGTCTGCAACTTGTGGTTCTTTACATGCTGGCTGCGGTTGCCGATGCACCCTTGGTGCAACTTGTTGAGCCAGGCCTGCGCTTCCTGGTTGTGCTGGCCGTAGTGCTCTTATCCCCTCGTATCTTCGATGCAGCCCTGCGTCGCATATGAATCGGAGAATAACCGAATGCCCCGCGAAAACGTGATGATGAGTGACAGCAAGCGGGCACAGCTGCTGCTGATTTTCGAGCAGATCCGCCAACACCTTGAGCAGGGGGGCGAGTCTGCCTGTTGGATGGCGCGGTCTGTCGTCTCCAGCTATCGCCCCCCCGCCTTGATCCCTGTCCAGATAGGCCGCTCGGCTCAGCCGAACAAAGAGGCGTATGCGCTGTTTGAGCGATTGATGATGATCCGCAGCGCCAGACTGACCCCCCGCCAACAAGATTGGGATGAGTCAGACGGGCTTTTTGCTGCCCTGGTGGAGGACTGCGCCCACTACCTCAACACCTGGTTGGAGAAAATCAATGAAGACAGGTAACGCTTCTCTTATCGGTGCCGTCGTGGCGGTCAGCCTGCTGGCGGGCTGTGACGCCATAGAGGACATGGCCAGCGCCCAGCCGTCCAAGCCAATCGAGATCCGCGCCGGCTACCAGGTACAGATCGACGGCAAGCAGGTCGCTATCGCCATCGCCGGCACCAGCCAGTGCCTGACCGATACCAGCCGACACGATTGCATCGTGATCGCCCCGGATACCAAAGTAGTAGAGGTGCTGGTTGACGACCCGGTGGCCGGCTACCCGGGGCTACCGCGCCGCGAAGCCTGGATGGTCAAGCAAGTGGGGGAACAACGTCAGCTGATTTCGGGCAAGGGCAGTATGGCCATTCCAGCGAACTGAAACAAAAACAAAAGGAGTACACCATGGGCATATCAGCCAACATCAAGCACGATAGTTTCCCACCGCAGGGGAGCCTTTTAGGGAAGCGAGTCATGGTGATGTTTCACCATGACAATGTTCATGTCGTCCAAGGCGTTTGCGTCAGGGACGATGCGGGTGAGCCAGCAAAGACCATTTTTCAGCTGGATGATGGCCGCTATGTGCTGGCCACGGAATGCCAGTACAGCCCCGTCTAGTTGAACGAGGACGGTTCCCAGCCCCGCCCCGTGCGGGGCTTTGTTTTTTGGGCTGGCCGCGCTGCTGCTCGATGGCCAGCGCCGGCGAACTGGACCCCCTGCTGCGGCCGGCGCCGCCGATCAGCTGACGGGTACCGCGAGCTCACCCGGTGCTGCAGCCCTGCCGGCAGCCCGGATCCGGTACCAGGGAGAGACGTGGCCATGGGGCTGCGCCTCGATGGCGCGGGACCGCCGGCGGCGTCCAGGGCGAAGCTGGCCAGCCCCTGCCGCTGCTGATCCCGGGCACGCGCCCAGGGAGCGCACCCGGTGCAGCTGGGCAATCCGGATCGGACACCAAAGGGGGAAGCTGGCCGCGCTGCTGCTCGATGGCCAGCGCCGACGAACTGGCCCCCCTGCTGCAGCCAGCGCCGCCGATCAGCTGGCGGGTACCGCGAGCTCACCCGGTGCTGCAGGGCCTGCCGGCAGTCCGGATCCGGTACCAGGGAGAGACGTGGCCATGGGCAGCGCCTCGATGGCGCGGGGTGGCCAGCGCCTGCAGTTGCAGATCCCGGGCACGCGCCCCGGCGCTATTTTATAGATAGGAAAATGCCGCCCCATGGCGGCATTTTATTCCTACTAACGGTGGCGCTGGGTGGGTTCGTTGGTAGCGGCCACCCAGCCGTTTTTCTCTATCTCTTACGCAGTTTCCGATATGGGGCCACGACAGCCATTCTCAGCAGCAACACCACGAACAGAACCCAATTCCAGGGATACCACCACACATAACCGTGCGGGGTGATTTCCTTGCTGCCCAGAAACATCGGCAGGCCATCGCGCCACCACAGGGAGCCCCATTTCTGAAAATGGTAGGTCTTAGCCATCGTCCGTTTTCCTCGATGTTCATTCCAGGCCGTGAGCAATGGCCTGCTCGGCGGCTTGGGCTGGGGTTAAACCTTGCTGGAAGCGGGCGAAAAACCACTCATAGCGATCAAACGCCAGATCTTTTCGCTTGCCGCGACTACCTAGCTCCCGCTCAACCAGGAGCTCCCAACCGGCATAGGCTTGTTGCTGCTCCTCCCGCCTTTTGGCTTCAAGGGCCATGGCTTCGCAGTCTCGGCCTGTCTCCATAAAATCTGGGTCGTTCTCGCCGTGCTGGCGATACCAGGCAAGCAACTCCTGGGCGATAGCAAAGTGCCGGTCATCCAGTCCGGCCACGCGACTCATGTCCGCAGGGTGATTGCGGCCATTCCAGAGCGATAGCGTGATCCCCCGCAGGGTGATTGCGGCGCCATAGCCATTCAAGAGGATGTGGCGGTGAGTCAAAAACGGTGATTCCTTCATGATTTTCCTCTATAAATTCAGTGCCGCGACAATGGCGCGTTTGGCGTCAGTTCTAGTCAGAGATTTGATCCTGCGGGGAGCTCCGGGCTGCCTTGGCGCAAGCGTGACATGACAAAATAGCGTTTTTCCGGCCAGATCATTTGTCACGACATTAGCCCCATCAGTCCAATAGAAGCACTCGTCGCCGTAAGTCCACGAATGTCGCCCCTCGATCTTGCCGATGTACTCCAAATCGGATTGCTTCATGAACCTTCCTTCTGTTCGGTAACGACGGAGGACCATCCCCGCCTTGACAAGTTAAATATAACATCGTGCGCACGATACGCCAAAGGGTTTCGAGTGGACTTTGTGACAGGGGGGTGGATAATCACCCACCAGTGATTCTTGGCACACACCTGTTTTCAGTCACGCAGAAGTGCCGGCGTCATCAACGCGGGCGGAATAGATAGCCTCTGCTCTCTTTCGCCCTTCATCTGTCAGCGAAAAAGCCAACTTCAACGACTCAGACCGGTATTTCTGCAACAAACCGTGATGAACAAGGGTATGGCAGGACGCCCGGAAGTTAGCCGGAAAAACTTCGGCAGATCGAGACGCGTTGATCATCCTCAGTAGCTTTACCCCAGGAACCGGACCGGCGCCCCCTCTTACCTCGATGGCAAAAAGCACAAAGAGCAGATCCTTTTGAATTGCTGAAATCCTCATACCACCCCTTAATCATGCTAGGTATTATTAAGGTATCATCACACCCCAACTCGGTAAATCTAATTCATGCCTGAAATGATTAATGGGCAATAAGGTAATGAGAGGCACTGGACCCCCTGCTGCGGCCGGCACCGTGGAGCTGCTTATCGGCACCGCTCGCTCACCCGGTGCTGCAGGCCTGCCGGCAGCCCGGATCTGGTACCAGGGAGAGACGTGGCCATGGGGCAGCGCCTCGATGGCGCGGGACCGCCGGCGACGTCCAGGGCGGGCCTGGCCACCCCCTGCAGCTGCTGATCCCGAGCACGCCCCCGGGAGCGCACCAGGTGCAGCTGGGCAATCCGGATCTGGTACCAGGGAGAGACGTGGCCATGGGCAGCGCCTCGATGGCCCGGGGCGGCCGGCGGCGTCCAGGGCGAAGCTGGCCAGCCCCTGCCGCTGCTGATCCCTGGCACGCGCCCAGGGAGCGCACCAGGTGCAGCTGGGCAATCCGGATCGGACACCAAAGGGGAAGCTGGCCGCGCTGCTGCTCGATGGCCAACGCCGGCGAACTGGATACCCTGCTGCAGCCGGCGCCGGCGAGCCGCTGACGGGTACCGCGAGCTCACCCGCTGCTGCAGCCCTGCCGGTAGCCCGGATCTGGTACCAGGGAGAGGCATGGCCACGGGCAGCGCCTCGATGGCGCGGGACGGCCGGCGGCGTCCAGGGCGAAGCTGGCCAGCCTCTGCAGCTGCTGATCCCGGTGGCGTACCAGGTACTGCAGAACGGCGGGCCGCTGCCGGCGCGGCGGTGTCCCGCTGATCCCTTCCCCTTTGGTGCCTGGCCGGTCCCGGCCGACGTGGTGGCCATGGTGATCCCCGCCGAGCTCAGCGCCGGCGAGCTGCTGATCGGTACCGCGAGCTCACCCGGTGCTGCAGGGCCTGCCGGCAGCCCGGATCCGGTACCAGGGAGAGACATGGCCATGGGCAGCGCCTCGATGGCGCGGGACGGCCGGCGACGTCCAGGGCGAGCTTGGCCATCCCCTGCAGCAGCTGATCCCGGGCACGCCCCCGGGAGCGCACCAGGTGCAGCTGGGCAATCCGGATCGGGCACCAAAGGGGGAAGCGGTCGCGCTGCTGCTCGATGGCCAACGCCGGCGAACCGGATACCCTGCCGATCAGCTGGCGGGTACCGCGAGCTCACCCACTGCTGCAGGCCTGCCGACAGCCCGGATCCGGTACCAGGGAGAGACATGGCCATGGGCAGCGCCTCGATGGCGCGGGACGGCCGGCGACGTCCAGGGCGAGCTTGGCCATCCCCTGCAGCTGCTGATCCCGGTGGCGTACCAGGTACTGCAGAACGGCGGGCCGCTGCCGGCGCGGCGGTGTCCCGCTGATCCCTTCCCCTTTGGTGCCTGGCCGGTCCCGGCCGACGTGGTGGCCATGGTGATCCCCGCCGAGCTCAGCGCCGGCGAGCTGCTGATCGGTACCGCGAGCTCACCCGGTGCTGCAGGGCCTGCCGGTAGTCCGGATCCGGTACCAGGGAGAGACATGGCCAGCCCCTGCAACTGCAGATCCCGGGCACGCGCCCAGGGAGCGCACCAGGTGCAGCTGGGCAATCCGGATCGGGCACCAAAGGGGAAAGCGGTCGCACTGCTGCTCGATGGCCAACGCCGGCGAACTGGATACCCTGCTGCAGCCGGCGCCGGCGAGCCGCTGATCGGTACCGCGAGCTCACCCGGTGCTGCAGGGCCTGCCGGCAGCCCAGATCCGGTACCAGGGAGAGACATGGCCATGGGCAGCGCCTCGATGGCGCGGGACGGCCGGCGACGTCCAGGGAGAGACATGGCCAGCCCCTGCAGCTGCAGATCCCGGGCACGCGCCCAGGGAGCGCACCAGGTGCAGCTGGGCAATCCGGATCGGGCACCAAAGGGGAAAGCGGTCGCACTGCTGCTCGATGGCCAACGCCGGCGAACTGGATACCCTGCTGCAGCCGGCGCCGGCGAGCCGCTGATCGGTACCGCGAGCTCACCCGGTGCTGCAGGGCCTGCCGGCAGCCCGGATCCGGTACCAGGGAGAGACGTGGCCATGGGCAGCGCCTCGATGGCCCGGGGTGGCCGGCACCGTCCAGGGTATCACCTGCAGCTGCTGATCCCGGGCACGCGCCCAGGGAGCGCACCAGGGGCCGCTGGGCAATCCGGATCGGGCACCAAAGGGGAAGCTGGCCGCGCTGCTGCTCGATGGCCAACGCCGGCGAACGGGCCGACCCGGCAGCTCCCTTCTGAGCATCGCAATAATGGCCTTTCTCGATACCGTGCCCGCTTGTTAATTGCGGCGTTGCTGGCTTGTTGCAGCGGGGCCGCAACGGCTGGCGTGGACGATGTGTGGGCGGCCTCTCCCGCCACGCAGGATACCCAGTGGGCACAAGCCAATTTAGCCACAGTGATCCCAGTGAATAACGGGGGGGCGTTACTAGGGCCGATAGTAGAAAGCGGGAGAACGAACTACGACTATAAGGACAATAGCGAATATACGTCTCGTTGCCCTGACGGCTATGTTCTCGTTGGGCTTCGCCGTACTGAGGATGACTGGTTTTACTATCAATGCCGCCAGATCATCAGGTAGTCCCATAATGGCCTTTCTCGATATAAAGGGTCAGCTGTTGCGGCGATGTTGGGATTTTGTTTTTGCAATTTCGCAATGGCGGGCGTGGATGATGTATGGAATGCGGCCCCCTCGACGAATGACACAGCTTGGGCGCAGCAACATGCCGGCAATGTCATTCCGTCCAACTCTAGTACGTCCGGGCGAGTGGACCTATATAACGGTTCAACGACAACAGTAAGCGTTTCGGTACCTTCCACGGTATCAATGCTGTATGTCTCTTTCGACCTGGATGGAAGAGGGATTACCCAAGTCGCATTTGATCTACAAGAAGCAGTGGCGAGGGGAAACGTGCGAATCTACAACCGGGGAGGGGAGAACGCAGATAGACCCTATGATGGCCTGATCAATGTCAGTAAGTCAGGGAACACTGTAACTCTTCAAGGCCAAGGTATTTGGACTGGGGCGCCAGTGATCAAAAGAGTTGTAGGCTATAGCCTATGAGAGAAAAGGGGCCTACAGCCCCTATCTCTTTTTTCATGTGTCACGGTAATATCTAGCTATCTGACAGTTAGCTTTCGACACAGCAACTCGTGATGATCTCGCTTGCCTCTTCCGTATTTAAAGTCTCCGGTGTCCATCAGGCCAACCAGTACATAACCATCAGGGCAGCGCCCGATCCCCCCGGTGTTAATATCCACGTAGTAGTTAACTCCGTTATGAACCTCTTCGGCACCCCATTGCAGTCCTGCGCCGTTATTCACTGGGATCACTGTGGCTAAATTGGCTTGTGCCCACTGGGTATCCTGCGTGGCGGGAGAGGCCGCCCACACATCGTCCACGCCAGCCGTTGCGGCCCCGCTGCAACAAGCCAGCAACGCCGCAATTAACAAGCGGGCACGGTATCGAGAAAGGCCATTATCGTTAACTGATTTCATTTTAGCTCCATTTGATTCCGGTTATTTCGGGTGAATTACTTGCTGCATTGTTGCAGCACCGCCACTGTCGCAGAGGCTGGATTTGGTATAACCCAACCTTGATTTCCATTCTGATCAGTTTCCCAAACTCGCACGAATGCCCGCGAACCATCCCACCGCCCTTCGACAGCCCCAATGCTGCGGAATGGATATCCATTATTATTATATGTAAGAGGGATAACTGTAATTTTCCGGCTTCCCCTCGGGCAGTTAACTAAACTCACGGGTTGTGAGTTTAGCTGAACAGTGGAAAAGCTGAGGCCAGAGATAACGGTCCGGTTCAAGTTGCTAATAGATATGTCTTTGACATTGCTAATACCTTGCCCCCCTACGTTCCATTCTGCTTCTAATGGTGTAGATCCATCCTTTTTAAGAAATGCGCTCAAAGCTGGTTCTGAGCCTGGCTTCCCATACCTTGCAGAAACGACATTACCAGTGATAGCTGATTGAGGGATCGCACTCGCCATCCGCCCTGCTTTTTTTCTATCTTTTGCATCCACCGAAACCTGTATCATATCCCCAGGAGCGATAGATACTTGGTACTGTGATCCCCACGGCGTGCTGATAGCTGATGCCGTGTTGTGCATATAAACACCTAGCAGCTGCGACGCATTACTAGGCCACCCACCTTTATCTACGCGATAATTCATCGCTGCGGCCACCCACATATTGAATGTTTCGCTGGCCACCTTTGCCTCGTTCTTCTCCCTCTGTATGTTAAAGAATTGGTTTGCTGTGGCCATGAAAGCCCCAAGCACAACCAAGAGGATCAGCGCATAGAGTTCGACCATACCACTTTGTTTTTTAGGGCCACTCATCGTCCACACCTTTTGTTGTAAAGCCTGAGATATGTGCTTGACGAATCAAAACGATCGTCGTTTATAGTCCAGACCCATTTGTATTGAACCCCGCTTTTTACGCCTGGTGTTAACTGAGTCATAAGGCGATACACTTCCGGATTGCTTAACGCGAATGTTATTTCCCCCTTGGGGGATTCGTCGTTAATAACTTGCCATCCCACGATGTACTTACTGATGCCGG
Organism: Aeromonas genomosp. paramedia; assembly: GCF_023093515.1. Lineage (NCBI taxonomy): Bacteria > Pseudomonadati > Pseudomonadota > Gammaproteobacteria > Aeromonadales > Aeromonadaceae > Aeromonas > Aeromonas genomosp. paramedia. The sequence goes on along the minus strand of NZ_JAAROG010000034.1, from coordinate 19,066 downwards.
CGACTTTGTTTCTATCCAACCCAACCAACGACAAATCATTCCAAGTAGCCTGGGTTACCGTGCCAGTTGAACACTTAAAAAAATAATCGTCAGTTAAGGCCGTAGAAATAAGCCTCGCCTGATAGGCGAGACTTTGAGTGTTTTTCTCATTTGAGAAAAATGGAACCGCATATTTAAATGCGAGGGCAGCCAGCAGCATGAAGCTGGTTAAAAGAATAATGGCTCCAAACTCTATTACTCCACGCTGCTTCATAGATTAACGCACCATCTTCACGGCAGTACCGGTAACGGTGGTAGTCCAACCATCAATCCGGTCCATGTCCAACTTGAGGTTCGCCGCAGTTTTGGAATCTTTCACGTCAGCAGTCAGAGCCATCTTGGATGGATCAGTGTCAGCTGCGACAGTCCACTTCCCACCCCACGGGGTAGTTCCGACGGTGCACAGCTCCCCCTTAACGAGGTTCTTGTTACACAGCTCTGTGAGGCTAATGCCAGTGTAAACACTAGCACTGCTCTTATAGTCGGTTGCTGCTTGCTGGATAAGACTGAGCTGTTGGTTGAAGCTACCTTTATCCAGGCGATAGCTGATGTTCGGCCAAGCAAAAAACGCACCGGCCCCCAGAATGAGCACGACCAACAGGACGATCATTGCTGACATTTCGATAGCGCCCGCTTGTGACTTAGGCACTTTCCCACGAATCGGTTTTTCCATCTGAATTTCTTGTTCCCGGCCCGCGTCATTTTTATTGATTACTTTCATTTCTTACCTCTTTAATTAAAAGTTAACACTTAAACGTTGTATTGGTCCATCAGAGCAAATCCAAGTGGGACAATTGCTGACATTATAATGATAAGCATCGCTGCTATTGTCATTACGGCAACCCCCAACACTAATTTGCCAAAAATACCAAGTTTTATCGAAAGTATCTTACGCCCCTGCAGCACAGCAGTTTTTAGAGCTCCGGATATATCGGTACCTCCCTGGCTAAGGTTGATGATAAGAGATATTTTCTCTTCGTCAATCAATCCAGTGTTAAGAGCCTCCAATACTATATCATTATCTTCCCCCTCTGTTGAATCACCTCCTAGAAAATATTCCATTTCAGTTATGTGGCTGGACATGAACGGTGAAACACGTTCTTTTAAAATTGCAAGAGCCGGAGACATTCCAGGCGACACTTCCATTTGGAGAGAAAGCAGCTCAAGGAAACTTTGCTCTTGGGTAAGACGATAAAGGTAGTATCCCGGAATAACCGTTTCAGCAAACCTCCTATAAGGTGAATACTCCCAATTTGGGAGCGTCCAACGATAAAACAAATAAACACTCAGCATGGCAAATGCAATCACATACCAAAAAGATCCCATGAAGTGGGATAAGTCATAAAGCATTTCTGTTGCAATTGGCCAGCGATCCCGGTCAACGGACTCAGCCATCGCCGGCAACATAGAGTGCCCCATCCAGATCATTGAGCTAAACATGGTGGTCGTCATGAAAGCAGGCATCGCAATTTCCATCTTGAGCTTTGAAGCACTGTCTGATACGACAGATAAGCTTTCCAACGCCCCCTCAAGACCTCTTACCAACATGCCTCTTTTTGCTGCTGTATGTGCGGCTATTCGAATAGTTTCATCGAAACCATCCAAAGCATTATAAATATCACCCGACTCTTCCTCGTATCTATCCAATACGCTTTTAGCGATTTTTGCGGTCTTACCTACCCCCATCGACATTTTATTCAATGAGTAAACAAGCCCCTTCTCTGCATTAAGCAAAGCAACAAGGCTCATTACAAAAAATTGCTGATCAGTTTTACTGAGACTCATAGGATGCCAGCCTTCTAAACTCTTCTATGTCAAATTCTTCCATCGGGTCAGACGTAAGGCTGCCGACTATTTGCTCACAAGAAAAAATATCGAGAATCCCAGATTTTATTTTCTCAATGGCGTGATCGCGCATCATCGGCCACCCTTTTTGTCTGAGGTACTCTTTCCAGCCAATAATGTCTCTTGCTGCTATAAATTTGCAGGCTTTAATGTCAATGGGGACTACTTCCGCAATAGCTGTTTTTCCCTTTATCCCTGTGTTTACACAGGTTTCACAACCATGTTCGTTGATGAATCTAAAGTTCGCAGACTCTGCGGGATATATCCGCTGGATACGTTCTGCATCGAATGGGTCTAGCTTGTCTTTGATCTGCTCAAACCCAAGGCTGCAGTCTGGGCAAGGTTTCCCCACAAGCTCTTGATACATGGCCGCCTTCAAGAATCCAGGTGTGGCTAACCGGTGCAAGGAAACGCCCAGTTCCCCTTCCAAGCTAGAAACACATTCTACAGCTCCGTTCGTATGGAAGGTTCCCAGCACCAGGTGGCCGGTAGTTGCCATCCGAACAGAAGCCGCCACCATAGTTTTGGTTCTCAACTCACCAAATCCAATGATGTCAGGGTCTTGTCGCAATAACTGCTTCGCCAGTTTCTCTTCGGATTTAAATGACTCGTTGGCTGTTGCTTGCGCCGTGCCAGGCAAAATCCGCTCTACAGGATCTTCGATAGTGTAGATAGCAACGCCGCCGGCCTCATTCAACATGCTGAGCAGCGAGCTCAACGTGGTGCTTTTCCCCGAACTTGTCGGGCCGGTGATGAGAAACATCCCCTTGCCGTTTATTAGAGCAGCTTTAATGGCTGCAATTTGCAGAGGGGATAGGCCGAGATCTGATAGCTTGATATATGTTTCGGTCCTCTTCCCGAGCTGCCTGATAGTAATCCTCGGACCCTCGTCGGCCGGGTACAAAGCCCCGCGCCAGCGACCGCCATCATCATCATTAAAAGTTGCATCTAGCGGCCGCTCTTTCCCCGCATAGTCGCCAGACGACTCATTACCAGGGAGCTTGGGTAGGCTTGTAAAAATCGCCTGGCCAATCGAATTACCAAGAGTCTGAGGGCCATTATACCCTTCCATCAGCCGTAAACGGCCATCTATACGGAAATAGACGCTGGTGTAATTACCCTCGACATGGATGTGAATATCTGAGGCGTCATAAGTTTTACTGTCCTTCAAGATCCCAAAAAGAGCTTTTTCGGTAGACGTGGTTTTATAGTCTGATCCTGACTTGATTTTGCTGCCACTCAGGATGAAATTCATCAGCATCTGCGGAGCGACAACAACACGATGAACAGATATTTTTTTATTCTCTAAAAGCCCCTTAATTTGGTACCACTTTGTATTGGCCTTGTCGCCAATGAGAATAAATGCTTTGCCTGGGTAGTCTTTGTGCCTGGTCACGGCCAGATCAACGCCATCGCAAAGTTTTTTTACTTCATCCATACCGAAATAATGGATCTCGTAACCTTGCTCACCGGCATCGCTGATTTCGAGTTTTTTCATGCTCGGTAACTCCACAATGGCATTCATTTAGTTAACCCTCAGACATTTCTTATCCGAAAAACAAACCCGCTCTTGAGAAATCTTGACGATTTTTTTCCCGTACACAGTTTCCCCCACCCGGCCGGACTGGGGTTGTTCGCTCCCCTTGGATACCCATGCCATTGGTACTTGACCCATAACCACCATTGCCACCCCAAGCGGGCTAGAAGGAGATTCTTCTTGGGCGGCGCCACTCGGTGGCACTGGCGGAGTCAACAGGGCAGGAGAAAAGCCTGCTTGCATCTGAATATCGGGTTTTTTATTAAGCTCATCTTCCATGGCTTGAATTTTTGCCAATCTGTAAGCCCTGGCACGCTGCAGCAGCTCATCATCAAACTCCACCCGCTCCTGAACATGAGCAGATTTGCTTTCAATCACCACGGCAGACGGTTCTATACGCTGAGGCGGATAGTAGACAGGATCATGCACTTCCTGGGCACTCACTTCTGGTGATGAGGCCTGCGCACCATCCATGAGTTTGCGGGCTCCTATCCCGCCCCCGATAGCGACAACTGCAAGCAGCGGCCCCCAAACTAATGGGTTGCGAATTTTTTTCGAGAAATCAGCCTTCATATTAAACTCCGAGTTTTATTCGCCAATTGCCGTGGCAGCGATTGATACATCAAAAACATATTCAACAGCAGTGGTTTTTAACTTCACCGCTTCGACCCTTATTGGGAATTTTGCCACCAGAGAAGCCAAGTCATTGACTTCATCTACCACCATCCCATCACCAGAGAACACAATTGGAACGAGGCTGAAATTGCCCTTGCTAACAGCTGGTGATATAACCGTCTTGAACATACTGAGTTTATTAAGGGCGTCATATATAAGTTCGACGCTCCCTTTAATATCCCTCTGTATTTTGTTCGAATCCAGCATTTCGGCCACCCGTGGTATGTTAACCAAAACGCCTTCCTGCGAAATGATATAAGCATACCCATTCTGCCGACACCAACTAGAAAGCTCTTTCATTACCCCTTCACCAATAGCAGGAACGAACAAAATAGTGGTTTGGTTAGCATCAACAGTAATGTTGTCAACTTTCCAAGTCGCTATAACCAGCGAAGATTTAACCGCGTCTACAGCCATCTTCATGGCTGATGAAAGCATCACACCGCTCATTTCTTGCTTATATTCCGCATATGGGTCAACGGGCTTTTCTTCCTCACCAGAATTGAGCATCAATAATGTCAAGCCCAAAAAAAACGAAATAACAACAAAAAATAGAACAGGGGTTAACTTCCCTTTTTCACGTTTTGGCCGGTGCAGGGTAAATTTTACTGCCCCCCCTCCAGCCATTTTTTCAAAATAGCTATCTATTTCGTCCTGTGTGATTCTCCTTACATTAATAGTGTCTGGAATTTCACCATTGATAGCAAAAAGTTCATCATCATCACAGGAAACCCAAAGAAAAGGCTTATCTGCACACTCGCCAGCCAGCAGCAGGTAATAGTCTTCCGCCTGGACATTAATGTACTCAGCAGAAACCACCCCATTATTTCCATATGAAACAATGGTGTATTTACCTTGACGCTGATAGGTGATCACCCCGCTCTCTTTAATCCCAAGGTGATCGGCCAGGCTCTCCCCCAACAAGCAGCCGCTTGTTTTAGAAATAGCGAGCATGTTAGAGCCTATTTTCAGGCAGTAACGAGCCCCCTTCTCCGTCATGATCCGTTGCAAAGCTCGGCCGCTGAACTCTACCCGCTCAACGTGACTAGCAAACTGTATTGCATCACTAGACATAGGCCACCTTAAATGTCAGTTACGGTAATCAGCAGGATCATTTCAACAACTTCCACATCTGACGACTTATTACCGCCCAACCACACGGATCCCAGAGTTGAACGCTCACCCCGCCGAGAAACGGTTTGCTTGATACCACTAATAATCCATGTCTCGCCAGTTTTAATATCGAACTCTTTGTTAATGATGTTTTGGCTTACCTCCGGCTGCTCTTGATAAACCTCATTAATCTGACGCTGGGTGATGCCATTCAACGTTGATATATTGCTGGAAAGGTAGAGACTAATCTTATCGTCAGTCAGAAATTTGGGCAGAATGAACAGCTTCAAGCCCTGATCCACAACCCCTGCGGTTACTTCTGTGCTCGATGCGCCATCGGGGTTAGGTGTCACTTTCGTACCAGCCAGAAACGCTTTTGAATCAATAGTACCAAGCTGAGTAGGCACGTTATTTTTCAAAATGTCGGTTGGTTCGGTAACTACGCTTACAGTTCCCTGCTCTTGCAGGGCATTAATAAGCAGCTCACTGCCACTCCAGCGCCCCCCAGTGGCCTTGAGGCTCAACTTACTAGGGCTTGCCCCGCTGCCCCCAGGTGTGGCCTGTTGGGTATCAAAGGACAGCAAACCATCGGTCGCTGTATATACCAATTTCCAGTCGGCTCCGTGGTTTTCGCTTTCATTACTGCTGAACATCAACAGCTTTGCTTCCATCCGAGCCTGGCGCCCCATATCTCGCATGAACTCTTTCATGAAAGTGTCGGTTTGGGCAATGATCGGCCGCTCCGCTTTCACAACGAGTTGGCCAGAGGATTTTACACCTGTCACGACCCCTGCTTTACCGACCAGCGCCTGCAGAGCTTCCAGACCTTCCTTGAATCTGTCTGGTGTGCCGGTCAGTCTGGAATACTGCTCTCCACCACTTGCTGTGGTAGAAGTCACGTTGGTTGAACTACTGCCCCCCCCACCCGCGTTGAAGTTGATCGCGCTTCCTGCCTTCGTGTCATCAGTTCCCAGCTTGAAATCTCGCTCACCCACGGGGGTCGGCAGTGTGTATACCCTGACAACCAGTTTTCGCCACTCAACGCCTGTAGGGGTGTACTCGTAACTGTACCCTGTGGAAGCCGCTACTATATCCAGCGCCTGCCAAAGAGGAACGCCTGCAGGAATGCTGGCACGAACAGAACGATTAGGCTCCACATCAAGCATGTTTACGTTAGCGCCCCCCATCCTGGCCAGCTGATCTGCCAACAGACCAAAGGGGATCCCGTTAGCATTGATGGCCAAGACCCTACGATTCGCCCAGGCAGGAATATCGCTCTGTTTTCTTGACTGAGAGAATACAGGAGCAGTGGAAACGTATTTGGCTTTGGTGCTATTCACAGGATCGTAAACTGACTTTTGAGCAAGCTCTTTCCTTGCTTGCTCAATGAGCGAGTCGGCTTTTTTCTGCGTCGCGCAACCAGATAAAACCAGCACTGCCAAAAAAACTGCCTTATTGAAATTCGGCTTTTTCATAATTAATATCCCGGCTTAACAAAATAAACCTCATTGGTCCCTTGCACCAACTGAGCCTGAACTTGGTATTGAGCAAACAACTTCTTAAACGCATCGAGAGGATCGTTAAAAACATAAATATTGAACGGTGTTGATATGTCAGGGTTCGGGGTGTCGTCCAACCAAGAATTAATATTAGTTTGCCACCCAAACATTTCCGCCAATCGGTAGGCGTTATCCATCAAAGAGCCTGGCTGAACCTTAAATGATTTCGCCTCGCGCCCCAAACCCTTGTCGTGGATTACTATTGTTTTCTCATCGGTCAATTTAGATACATAGAACCGCTGAGCCTTATTTTCCCTCGCAAAGGATTCGGACATTTCCGCAAGTGAAGCATCTAGCGTGTCAGAATAATTCTGACCCTTTTCAACCGGTCGGTTTAGCTTGATGTTCAACATTTTTGAACCGTCGGAAAGGTCTGTAATAACATTGGTATAACCCCGAGGGGCGGCCCATCGTTTAATCGCAATAAGCGGTGATTCACCATATCCAATTCTCAGCGTTGGCCATGTATGGTCTTCACGGGCTTTATCCTCCGCCGGAGCCTGTACAATTGACTTGACCTGAACAGAAGATGGCACCTCATTTGTGACTTCTTTGACCGGTAACGGTGCTCCTAAAGTTGCTGGCGCATCAGAAATAGCCGCCACCTTACGGGCAATCGTCTTGCTCAGGTCATCCCCAACACTCGCTATTTTTTGAGGTTCTTGGTCGGCAGTTTTTAATGCGCCACTTTTCCCCTGGGAAGGCACCAAAATAAAAGGCGTGCTCTCTTTTTCTATCGGGGCGCCGAGGTATACCGAAGGTGTGGAAGCCGCAGCTGTGGCGGCTACAGCCAAAGGCAGCACCGGCCTCCCCCCCCGCACAGTGAACGGCGCACCTGGGAGTAGTGAGCTGTCATAGCTGCGCGGGTAGTACCGGCTCGCCTCAACTCCCAAGTATTGCAGTCTCAGCAGCAATCCGCTGTCGAGAGACGATGCAATGTAACGTAGTAATACCCCTTGGCCACTCGCCTGGCCGGTCTTCTGATCTACCAGAGAAACCCCGTAGCCCCTCGCCCGCAGAGCGGGGACTATGGTGGCTGTCAAAGCATCCGCACCCTTTACTACAGGAGGATCAATAAATAACGTTGTTCTGGCAGGTGGAAGTGGATCAGCCAGAAACGCTACCGTGTCGTTCGCGAGGGTCTGCGCGTCCATGATCGTCACCGTTGGTTCAACGTAAGACATTGTTGGGCGCGAGGTTGCGCAAGCGCTTAACAAAAACGCCGCCGCGATCGATTCAAGCAAGTAACGGTAACGGTGAGTCATCTATCTACCCCCCGTGCGTGTAATCGTAACCTCGGTTTGGTCACCACCTACCCCGACGATCAGGGATGCCTTGTCGAGAACCTGATCAACAACGTAGCGATCACCTATCGTGCGATAGTTGACGATTTTTTCACTGGCACTAGAGAACAGGCCGCCATCGTTGCCCTTGGCAACAAGCGCCGGCGCTTCACCGTTGAAGCTAGACGAGGGGAACTGAATGTAGGTTTTGCTGCCATCCGTATAAACGCGGACCGGCTTCCAGCTCGGGCTATCGCCACCGATACTGAAACCAAAGTCCAGGTTGGCCAGGTTCTGGCCAGTTGGCATAGTGTTGTTATAGACCTGCTTGGCGTGCTGTTCGCGGTATGCTGCCCACTGACGCTCTACGTCATCGGGATAATCGAATGACAGCACAGGGATCCATTCACGCTGCGTACTTGCCAACTTGATCGAGTACAGGCGCCGGTCAGTTGCCACGCTCAGGTTGGTAACCAGCCCGGCATCCGTCGGCTTAACCACGATCACCGTAGTGGCTTTCTCCCCGCTGCCGATAGTGGCTGGGGTGATCTTCCATCGAGCATTATCACCCGCATGAACATCGTTCACTACTTCACCTGGCTGCAGCTCAATGTTGCAGACCTGCAGGGGACTGCAAACTAACGTCGGGAGCGTGGCACCAAAAAGGTATTTAACGCTGCCATCTGCGCCCCTGTGTGGTTTTTCTGGGTTCGTTTTCCATTGGTTGGCCAGGTTGATACCGTAAACTTCTTTGCGGTCCAGGGTTATCGTATTTGGCGATACCAGGTTCACACTTGGTAAGCCCTGGTCATCTAATGCAGGAACCTGGGCAAACGCGGGAGAGACGACAGCCGTAACGATCAGCCCCGCCAGCCATTGAGTCTGTTTCATGCTTCACCACTCTTTTTAGTTGCGGACAGGCCAAGAGAATTGGCGGATGTAAAGGCCTACAGGATTAGCCAGCAGTTGAGCCTCATCTTTAGGAGAAGCAATCAGGACGTTAGCTGTCAGTTGATAGCGTTTGCTGCTTATCTCTTTGCCAGAACTGCGGTTTTTAACCGTCTCTAACCACTCGACTTGCCATGTTTCATTTGAGAGCTGGACGGGGGTCTGCAGGGCCACTTCTACTGTTTCATTTGCAGCCCTGGCATATGGGTTGTTTTCGCGGTGATACGCAGCCAACGTCTGATATGCCGCACTATCAGGAAGTGTCATCGCGTAGGTAGCATCTACGACGCGCTTGGTTGCCCGGTTATCGGTGTAAACAGTGCGAGCACCGAGCACCCAGTCTTGTAATGCAGCTCTGATCTGTTCGGTCCTCGGTCCCGGTGTAGACTCATCAGCTCGCCAGATCTCGCGGGTTTTTCCGTTGTTATCGGTGTTAACGTAATAGACGGCGATGTTTTCGTTCGCTGCCTGAATAACGTTCCCTGCCACAGAGAAAATCAGAGAAACGCCGACGATGAGCGCAGCTGTGCGCCAATTGCGTGCTTCAATGATGTGACTGCCATAACGCTCGTTCCACTCTCTACGGGCGGCCAGGTAAGGTGTTTCAGGCGGGGCTTTCGGGGCTCTCTCTTGAGTTGCCTTTTTTTTGATGTTGGGGTGCATTGTCAGTCCGTTTGTCCTTGATAGCCTATAACATATATTATTAAACAAATAGCCCCCCCCAGGCAAGCTCTGGAGGGGGCTTTCTTCCTATCAGTTATTAGAGGTCTTTATCCTGCTGCTTAGACAACTCTTCCAACTTGTCCCATGCGTCGCGCTGGCGGCGACTTCCGAACAGGGGGGCCTTGCTAAATCCACGTCCCAAGCCCAGCATCGCCCCCCCTATGGGACGCAGGAGATAGTGAGCTTGCTGCTGTGCTGCGGTTACTTTCTTATCGATCTTGTTGAGCTGTTCGCCATAGCCTTTTCGCCGCATAAACTGCCCAAGCGCCCATAGTCCAAGACCTATCAAGAACATGGCCAAAAACGGCAGTAAAAACCAGATGGTTTCTATCATGAACCGTTCTCCCCTTTGGTGTCCGATCCGGTTTGCCCAGCTGCACCTGGTGCGCTCCCGGGAGCTTGCGCCGGCGCCGCTGGACGTATGATATTTTGTTGCCCTGTTTCGGTACCGGCAGGAGCCATAGAATCATCAGGTTCAGCACTGCCACCTGGTAATGGCTGCGGCGCACCCGCTCCCAGTGATAGACCGGCGGCCCCTTCCATACCAGGAACGGCAATCGCAGACATAATACCCGCCGCTCGAACAGCACCTGATGCTACCTGATGGCCTGTGATACCACGGCTTGCGTCGTCGCCCTGTTCTTTCCCCCCTTGATTGGATCCTGTACCAGACTCATCGGATTTTTCACTGCTGTTTGCAGCTGGTGCAGCTTGATGACCCTTATTCTCCTCTCCCCCCTGGGCCGCATCCCCAGCCTGTTTTGCTGCCTGTGCAGCCTGTTTTACGCTGCTGCTAGGCTGCGGGGCGTCGCCTGGCGCTTGCGGCGCACTGCTACCGCCAACCCGAGCGCCGGCAGACGATGCACCTTTGGCCGCTGTTTGCCCGCCTGTGCTGGCCCCAAGGCCGGAAGCACCTGCACTCCCCGCTGAGGCCGCTGCGGGAGCGCCCCCTCCTGACAAGCTGGCACCCAGCGCACTAGCCAAGCCGCCGGCTGCACCACTACCACCGGCACCTGCGGCCCCAGCTGCAGCAGCTGCCGGAGCGGCTGCACCTGCTGTGGCAATGGTAGCAATAGCAGCAGTAGCGCCGGCAATGCCGGCGGCAGCCATCCCACCAATACTTGATCCCCCACCCATCGACATGCCGCTGATCATGCCAGCAACAAGCTCAGGGATGGTTTTTGCCAAATAGGCACAAACCAAGGCCAAGCCCACCATTGTCCACATGCTTGCGTCATCATGGTTGTATGCGGCTTGCCATGTTTTGGCCGCATCTACTATCAGGCCGACGATCAATGTCAGAATGAACAACTTTGCACCGACCGAAACGGCATAGCGAACGATGGCCAACGCATACTCGCGTGTCCATTGTGAGGCGCCAAACCCCATGAACAGCACAGAGGCGTTAATGACAACGTAGGATTCAATAATTGTCAGCCCCATGAATGCGGCGATAAACGCGAAACACAACAGCACCAGGAGGCCAGCGAGGGCCACCATTGTAGCCGTGAGCGGGTTCCATGTTTCAACGTTGCCAATGGTGTTTGCCAGCTCGATGGCCATCCCAAAAACTTCACCTGGGCGCATCTGTGCAGAGCTAAGGCCGGCGGCCGTCGCGCCGGCAATTCGGAAGCTTTCCACCACTTTTTCAGCCCAATCAGCTGAGTACAAAAGCAGCGCATAAAAGAACCCAATCACCATAATAAAGCGCACCAGCTCGCCGATGAGCTCGCTAAAATCGGACTGCCGAAACACCAGCGGCATGAATGTCCAAATGAACTGTATACCGGCCAACCCCCAAAATAGTGTTATGGCATAGCCTCGGAGCTTACTGTCCCAGCGAGCCGCGCTATTTTTAACGAGGTCAAGGAGGCCAGTAAAAGATCCGCTAGGATCGTGCAGATCAGCTGCTGACACACTGGTCGCAAACGCGAGAAGTGCCAGCAGTAATCCCCCCAGAATGAACTTATGACGCAGTGCCAATCTCAGTACCCCTTATGGTTTCCAGTGTTGACAGGCTCGACATGCTTCAATGTATTTCCCTTGCCTGGCACTTGTTCACACGCTATTGGCTCAGGGGTCACCACACTGATAAAGAACTTCGTGCCGACGCTACCAGCACAAACCGCGGCCAGCAGAAAGAGCGCGAATATGTGCAGTTTTAAACTGATCATTTAGTACCCCTTATTGCTGCCTGTTTGAGTGATCACGCCACTACGACGCTGCTGACGCAGTGCATCATCAAGCTGTATTCGGTCTTGCTCCTGCGCCATATAATTGCCCTGCATGTTGATTTGCGTAGCCATCAGGTCACGCAACTTCTGCAGTTGCTGCACGTTTTGGGAAGCGATCTCATTACCGGCTTGAATTGCCTGCATCCGGCCAACAGCTGATTGTGACCGCGCAACCATCCTAGATAGTTGCGCATCCTCAGAATCGAAAGCGTTGGTATTGAGGTTCGCCGCTTCCAGGGCAGACTTCACATTGTCTCTCCCCTGCTGTGACCATTTTTCGTAACGATCTGGCATAGTGCTCGATGCGGGGGCCGCCGAGGCCCCCGCCGAACTCAGATATGATTGGAATCCTGGAAACTGGGTATTAAAGGCTGAATCCATGTTTTGGATATTGCGGCCAAGCGATTGCGACCTGTTGTAGATACTGACCACGTTTTGAAGGTCAGCCGCGATGTTGCTAAACATCGACGTAGGCAGACCTGCACCTTGTGTGATCATGTTGTTGTACTGCTGAATTTGTGTTTGGAGCTGTTCAGCCGTGTTCAATGCAGTATTTACCGCCTCTGCATACTCATACATCTGCTGATAAAACGTAGAGCAGTTGGAGCAGTAGATCGCATAAGCTTGCGTTGGAACCGTGAAAAACCCGACACCAAGCCCAAGGCTGATCGTCATCACTGCTGAAATAACACCATCACGCAGCTTTGCGAGAAAGATACTGTTCATATTCGACTCCCTTGTATTGCAACCAATAAAGTGGCCAGTCATTGCCATGCTCGTTGATCAAGTTCCGAACCTCTGCCAGGTCTTCCTTGTCGGATACCGCAACAAAGGCTTTTGTCAGAGGCCCAAGCCCCAGCTCAAACAACCGGCGGCCGAGTGGTGACTTGTAGTAGTAATCCCGTTTGTATTGCCCATTTTTCAGAATGCTGATTTCTTTGCTGTTCAGTCCAAACATGGCGTAGAGATCAGCCGGCCCTGGCGTCTCTTTGGTACCGTGCAAATCAGCTTCTTTGTTTGGTAAGAGGATTTTCGTTGGGCACTGTTCCAGCAGCACATCGAGCAGCCCAGATTTCACTGCATCAGAGAGGCTTTGGGTTGCCATGATGACGAGGCAGTTTTTCTTACGCAGCTCTTTGAGCCATTCGCGCAACTTCTCTCGGAAAACAGGATGCCCAAGCATCACCCAAGCCTCATCGAGTGACAGCATTGCCGGCTGGCCATTAAGGGAGCGCTCGAAGCGGCGGAATAGATAAAGCAGCACGGGGATGGCGTTCGAATCACCCATTTTCATCAGATCGTCAATTTCGTACACCGTGTAGTCGCAAGGTTTTAATCCGTCTTCCCTACCGTCTAATAGGTGCCCCATTGATCCAGAAATGGTGTAGTGCGTGAGGGCGTCGCGCACATCGGCGTCCTGCACAGTCGTTACATAGTCGGTCAACGAACGAAACGCCCTGGGAGCCTCACGTAGCAGATTCATAGCGCGGTGGATCTCAGCTTTTTGCTGAGGTGTAGGTGCCTTGTTAGCCTGCAGCTCATAGCAGGCAGCAATCCATTCTTCGGCCCACAACGCTTCGGAATCGCTATCAATATCAACCAGCGGCGTCAGGGCGGGAGTGTCTGCCTCGTCGTTACCAATGTCGTAGTGAACGCCCCCAGTGGCCTTACATAAGGCGTAGAGCGAGCGACCTTTATCAAACGCGGTCACGGTTGCCGGCACGGAGCTCCCATCGCGGCGGCGCCGACTGCGATAGCGTCGGAACTGTGCTTGCAAGATGGCCAGCAAAGTTGATTTACCGCCCCCTGTTGGACCAAAAATCAAGGTGTGCCCCACATCCCCGACATGCAGGTTGAGACGAAATGGCGTAGCCCCAGTCGTAACGGTGTGCATGAGCGGCGCAGACCCCGCAGGGTATAGATCACAAGGGTTTTCGCGCAGGCCCGGCCAGACACTGGCCAAGGGAAGCAAATCAGCGAGATTTAAGGTGTGCACCAAAGGCCGGCGGACATTGGGGTACGTCTGCCCAGGTAACGACCCAAGCCATGCCTCCAACGCATTGACAGTCTCTATCCGGGCAGCAAAGCCCTTTCGTTCAAGCTCCCTCTTAACGTAACGAGCCTGCTCAGCCAGGAAATTGCGGTCTTCGTGCATCAGCACCACAACAGGGGTGTAGTAACCGTAAGCAACCAACCCCGATTTCGCGTCGTTCATGGCTATCTCGGTTTCCTGTGCCATTGTCAGCGCGTCAGTGTTGATCACCCCCTTTTGTGACTTGAATACCTGTGACCAAAATCCACGGATTTTTTGCTGCCACTTCAAACGATACCGATTGAGTGCTGCGACCGCCTCATGCTGTTCTAGGAATATGAATCGGGAGGACCACCGATAAGACATGGGCAGGCCATCGAGCATATCGAGGATGCCTGGGAAGGAATGGGCTGGGAATCCTTCGATAGCAACGCACGAAATAAATTTATTGCCAAGGCGCGGCGTGTCGCCTGGCCAAAGCTCCGGGAAACCCAGCCAGGCATCCAGGTACATCGGACAGTCAGGAATCCGTAATGCTATGGTTTCATTTGTCAGTACGTAGTGCAGATAATTGCAAAGCTCATCGCTCTGATAAGCTTCTTGCCCTTCCCCTACGGTAATAGTGGCCATTCGACGCATGTGCATCAAATCACCGAGGCCATCCTGCAAGTCATCGAGTTTTTTCTTAAATTCCAGCAGCATCCGGTCAGCCGGGTTACTGTCATCGACAGCGTCGTCGTCGTAGACCAGCTCACCCAACTTTGAGTCTCTGCGGCTCGGAGGAAGATATTGCAGGATCAGGGCATATTCGCTTTCAAACAGCGAATTATCTCTCATGAAATCAGCTCGACGCTCTGCGTCGATTAAGGCGGTTATGGGCTCAGGGAAGTGTGACGATTCAGGGAGTGGATACCCCGGAGAGGCCAGGCGAGAGGCATCGGTCCACACCGCCCAACCAGCGCCAAATCTGGCCAGGTACTGGTTGACCAACGCGGTCAGGTAATTTCGTTCTGACGTGGTGGCGGATGCCGCGTCGTCACCACGGAAGAAGAAGCCAGCCATCAGCGAGCCGTCTTTTCCCAGTACAACGCCCTCGTCAATGAGGGCGGCATAGTTGAGCAAATCGGGCAAGCCAGCTGCTTTGCTACGGAAAGGTGCTAACGCAAGCATCCCCACTCCTTATCAGTAAATACGTGGCGACTTTGCCACTCGATAGGGCCGCGAGAACGGCCCGTAATAGTGCCCATACTTGAGTTGGCGAATGTAGACCTTGGACATGTTAGGGTCTGATTTCGCCATCTTGCGCAGGGCGTAGACGCATACCAACCAGATCGTCCCGCCGATGACCGTGGCCACTAAGTTAAGGGCCGAAATGGTCAAGCCACCCGCAACAAGCATGGAGAACAGCATTAACTCACGCTCTCCACCCATGAGTTGCTGCGGGCGATGAAGCGCCCGGTAGAATGGCGTCAGGCGACGCGATCCCATAGGGTCCATTAACGCGCTCCTACTCCGGCCAGGTCGCCGGAATGATCCTGGGCATACGTCATCACATCAGATACGGAAATAACTGCATCGTGCGGGACTACCGCCCCGGCGAACAATGCGCCAGTCAAAAGGCTGTTGGCGAAAACAATGACGCA
The DNA here is from genome assembly GCF_023093515.1 of Aeromonas genomosp. paramedia. Lineage (NCBI taxonomy): Bacteria > Pseudomonadati > Pseudomonadota > Gammaproteobacteria > Aeromonadales > Aeromonadaceae > Aeromonas > Aeromonas genomosp. paramedia. The sequence goes on along the minus strand of NZ_JAAROG010000034.1, from coordinate 3,435 downwards.
GACGACCATTACGACGTAGATGATCCGGCGGACAAACTCGGAAACCTCACCGCCCCAGATCAGCGTGGCGCCGCACGCAATGATACCGAGCAGCGCAATTGCAAAGGCCACTGGCCCGCTGATGGACTGCCGGAGTTTGGCCAACGGACCTTCCCAAGGGAGCCCCGCCCCGCCCCCCGCTGTTGCATCAGCGGCGTGAACAGGTTCGATGACACCAAAGAGAAGTACGAAGAACAGCGCGGTTATCAGCCAAAGGCTGGGGTTGTTGAACGCAGCTCGTGTGTGAGACATGAAGGGAGAGTCTTTCGCATTAGAGATCATTAATTTTCTTCCTTTATCGGTTTGGTAATGTAGTGAATGCCATCATGCCCTTCGACCGTGATGACCTCCTTGACTTGCCGGCCGCCGGCTGTTTTCTCGATTGAAACGATCAAGTCCACAGCCTCGGCGATCAGCGCGTACATCGGCGCCTGAGTTGCCTCAGCAACAAGTTGCTCCATGCGAATGAGGCCCGCAGGAGCCGAATTTGCGTGAACAGTGGCAGCGCCCCCAGGGTGGCCAGTGTTCCAAGCTTTGAGTAAGGCCAACGCAGCACCATCGCGGACTTCACCGACCAAAATTCGATCGGGCCGCAGGCGCATAGTTGCCTTGAGTAATCGGGTCATATCGACATGATCGACAGCTCGGAGAATCACGACGTTTTTTGCAGTGCATTGCAGTTCGCCAGTGTCCTCGATGATCACAATTCGGTCTTCTGGACAAGCTTTTGCCATGTAGTCGATGATGCCGTTTGTAAGAGTGGTCTTACCCGTGCCTGTTCCCCCGACAACAAGCACGTTACGGCGGTTACGAACAGCAGATTCAATCGCCTCACATTGCAACTGAGTCATGATGCCGGATTCCACATAGTCATCGAGAGTGAAGATCTTCGATGCCTTCTTGCGGATCGTGAAAGTGGGTGCAGACACAACAGGGGGGAGCAATGCTTCGAAACGAGAGCCGTCCAGTGGCAGTTCGCATTCAAGGATCGGATTCTGCGCTGTAATTTGCGTGCGTAAAGTAGACGCTACTGTCCCCATGAGGGATTCAGCTCGCGACGCATCCAATGTCCCCACTTTTTCCATTGACGAGCCCAGCCGCTCGACCCAAACAGTTCCATCTGGGTTGAGCATGATTTCTTGAACTGTTGGATCTTCCAAAAATCCGCAAAGTTGCACACCTAGCTCGCGTCGCAATTTTTCAGTTATGCGCTTGTCATACTCAGCTCGATTTGATGCGATACCGGAGGGCTTGGGATCAGGTGCTGTTTCAGCCATACCTTTCTGTCCTAAACGTGACTAAAGATGGTCTAAATACTATCACTGTTTGAGCCCGTATGATAGTCTGTGGCCTATCATTGAAGCAAGGAATTTGGCAAGATAAAAACGACGAAGCCCCCGCGTTTTAGGGGGGGCTTCTCGACAGAACGAAAGAGAAAAGGACGGGACGGTTACGACGGAGGGACGAGGAGCTGCCACAGTGGCACACCGACACACTTAGCCAGTTCGGCCATGTTGTCGATGTTGAGCGGTGACTTACCAGTTTCTACTTCACTGATCCATGACTGTGCAAATCCTGTCTTATCCTTGACTGCGCGTTGGCTCAGTTTTGCGGCCTTGCGGGCCTTACGGAAATTGCAGGCAAAAATAAGTCGCTCCGCTGGCACCGGCTTTTCGCTTTCGTTCCTATCGGTGTCGCATCGGCTAAACATTCCGCGTGGCACCTCCCTTTGTGTTGGTTGAACATCGCGCTGCCAACCAGGACAGACGCACGAAACGATTTGATATTAACAAAAACAGTGCACTAAGCAGAGGTTTTTTGTCTATGACTCACCGCCATATCAGCATTGAAAAAGGAGAGGTTCAGCATGAGCGGCCCTAAACCACTGGGTGGCATTATTCCAGGCGCGCCGTACATAAAACCGTCAATGCGCACCCCCCCTGAGAACGACATACAGCCTGATTTTTTTGTCCCTAGTCTGTATGACGTAGCGACAAAAGATAACCGTAGTCTGATGGACGTTGCATTGTTCCGATTATCTAAACGAGACAAACGCGCTGGTGAGGTGATCCGGTATGACCTGCCGGATGGTTTTGTTGAAGTGAAAGCGGGGCCTGACGGTATGGCGTCGATTTGGGACTACGACATAGTGCTGATGTTGATCTCGCACCTAACCGAGTCTATGAACTTGTTCAAGGCAGGTCGAGGTGCAATGCCAGGAAGAAAATTCGTTCCATACGCATCTGACATTGCCAAATTTTGTAGGCGCGGCGACGGTGGCCGGCAAGCGGACGAATTAGAGGCTGCACTTGACCGGCTCTTGGGAACCACAATAAAAAGCGTGCGGGAAAAGCCATCTGCGAACGGTAAGCGGATGATCCGTGAAACAGAAGCAGAAAGCCTTATTGGCCCCTATCGCGTTGTATCCCGTACAGATACAGGCAAAGTGTCCAGTGTAGAAATCGAAGCGCCAAACTGGATTTATCGAGAAGTAACCGGTGGTAAGAAACCAGATGTGCTAACCGTGCACCCTGACTACTTCTTGATCGAACCCGGGCTAGGGCGTTTTGTCTATCGCCTCGCACGTCGAGCAGCAGGAAAAAACACCGCCAAATGGGCATTCAAAACTATATATGAACGCAGCGGCAGCGCAGGCTCATTTAAGGAGTTCTGCAGGATGATGCGGCGCCTGATTTCTTCCAATGACCTACCTGAATATGACATTCGAGAGGAAGTTGGCCAGATTGGCCCGCTCCTGCTCATTACTCGCCGGTCCAACCCAACACAGCCAGAGGAGGCTGAGGCTGAGGCTGAGGCTGAGGCTGAGCAGGATTGTAAGTAAAAAGCCGGTGTGTAATAGACGGAATCCAACATCTACTTAAATCAACAACAAGGGGTCAGGGCTGGCCTGTATCCCTTGCAGCTGTTCCCCTCATCTTTGGGTCTTAGCAACCCGTCTGAACATATCTGACCGACTGCGGCCGGTGCCGCCGAACTGCTGATCGGTACCGCTGCAGGTGCTGATCCCGGTGGCGTACCAGGTACTGCAGAACGCTGGGCCACTGCCGGCGCGGCGGTGTCCCGCTGATCCCTTCCCCTTTGGTGCCTGGCCGGTCCCGGCCGACGTGGTGGCCATGGCGATCCCCGCCGAGCTGCTGATCGGTACCGCGAGCTCACCGGGTGCTGCAGGGCCTGCCGGCAGTCCGGATCCGGTACCAGGGAGAGACATGGCCATGCAGAACGGCGGGCCGCTGCCGGCGCGGCGGTGTCCCGCTGCTCCCTTCCCCTTTGGTGCCTGGCCGGTCCCGGCCGACGCGGGGGCCATGGTGATCCCCGCCGAGCTCAGCGCCGGCGAGCTGCTGATCGGTACCGCGAGCTCACCCGGTGCTGCAGGGC
>NZ_JAAROG010000033.1:0-17260 GCF_023093515.1 Aeromonas genomosp. paramedia | reverse complement strand
CTCATGATGAACCCTGTTCCATGGCTCCAGATGACAAACATGATCTCATATCAGGGACTTGTTCGCACCTTCCCTAGAGAAGCCGGGCGATTCATGCTGCATGAACCGAATCTCTATCTGAGCAGGTCAAAAAATAGGGTATGTCCTGATTTAAGGCATCCAGCGTTCCCCAAACACTCTTCAATAGGTTTATTACTAATTTGTAATTTTTGTGACAGCTTCATGTAATGATTCAGAGTATATAGTTAGTCACGTAACTTGAGTCATAATTAAATGAGGTGGTTTATGAATATTAAAATTGGTGCATTAATGGCATGTACGCTGGTCGTCGGAAGCTTCTCCGCTTTTGCTCAGGCTCCGGTGCCTTATAACGTTCGTGCTGGGCACAACATTATATATATGGATTGGAGTGCCAACGCACTTAGTACCGACACTGTGAGTGTATCTACCCTGGATGACACTAAACTGGGTACTGTAATGGCTACTCCTGGGAAGACAAAGCAACTGCAACTCCCCATGGACAAAAGTATCAACACAGTCAAAGTCAGCTACAACGGTGATGTCCATGTGATTGCACTTCAGCATGGAATGGGTAGTGGGCGAAACAGATAAAGCAAATAAAATCATGCTTTAACGTAAGTTTTGCGCATTTTTTATACGCATTGAGAAAAATGACAGTATTGTAATTGTACATTGATTTCTATAATGAGCATCATCGCACATCACAGTTGTGATGAAATGGAGGCGCTTATGAATGATGTTCATAGTAAAAATGGATTTAATCCTTCTATCTCAAGAAGAAAGTTTGTTAAAGGGATTGCTGCTGGCGGAGTTGTGGCATCGATTCCTATGTCAATTAACGCTAAAGAAGAACTGCCGCAAAAGGTTTACAGCTCAGTTTTAAGTGGAACAGTAATCGATCTGGTAGTTGAAGAAGTTGTTGTCAACTTTACTGGAAGTACAAGAATTGCCACGGTTGTCAATCGCTCCATACCCGCACCGACATTACGCTTAAAGGAAGGCGATGAGGTTACTCTTCGTGTTACCAATAAGCTCAGTGAGCCTACCTCTATTCATTGGCATGGTATAATACTCCCATTTGAAATGGATGGCGTACCTGGTATTAGTTTCAATGGTATTAAACCAGGAGAGACATTCACATATAAATTCACGTTGGAACAGTCCGGTACATATTGGTATCACTCTCACTCTGGTTCTCAAGAACAGACGGGAATGTATGGCGCTTTAATTATAGAGCCAAAAGAAGGCGAGATTATATCAGCCGATAGAGATTATGTTGTTCTCTTGTCAGACTGGACAGATGAGCACCCGATGCGAATTTTATCAAAATTGAAATCGCAAAGTGATTACTATAATTTTAATCAGCCTACAGCTATCGACTTCATTAACGATGTCAGCAACAGTGGATTAAAGGTTGCCTTCACCAAACGCCAGATGTGGAATGAAATGAGAATGAATTCTACAGATTTGGCTGACTTATCCTCTGCAACTTTAACCTATTTAATGAACGGAACGACCCCTAATGGAAATTGGACAGGTGTCTTCAATAAAGGTGAGAAAATCAGACTTAGATTTATAAATGGTGCTGGAGGGTCTTTTTACGATGTCCGAATTCCAGGTATAAAAATGACGGTTGTACAAACCGATGGTGTTGATATTGAACCTATAGACGTAGATGAGTTTCGTTTTGGCCCTGGTGAAACTTACGATGTCATTGTTCAACCCATAGATAACGCCCATACGGTTTTCGCACAGTCGATGGATCGTACTGGTTTTGCCCGAGGGACGTTGTCGACGGCGATTGGCCTTTCAGCTCCAATTCCTACTGTAGACAAACCTGAGCCTCTTTCAATGGAAGATATGATGGGCTCCATGGACGGAATGGACCACGGCTCCATGGCAGGTATGGATCACGGTTCCATGCCTGGAATGACATCAGGTGCTATGCCCGCGATGGATCACGGTTCCATGCCTGGAATGACATCAGGTGCTATGCCCGCGATGGATCATGGTTCAATGCCAGGAATGGAAGGTATGGATCATAGCTCTATGCCTAGTATGGAAACGACGGCCAAGCCTAGTACAGTAAGGCATGCCAGTACAGAGTTTGGACCAAGCGTTGATGCTCGGGTAGATACTCCAAGGCGCAATCTAGATGACCCTGGTGTAGGACTTCGTAATAATGGAAGAAGAGTGCTTACCTTAGCGGACTTGAAAACCAAAGGTGGGCCTATAGATCCAAGACCAGCAGAACGCGAAATTGAGCTTCATTTGACCGGCAATATGGAGCGCTATACATGGTCATTTGATGGAGTCGAGTTCGGTAAGTCAACACCTATTCATTTTAATTATGGCGAGCGAGTAAGAATCACTCTTCATAATGATACTATGATGACACACCCCATGCATTTACATGGTATGTGGAGTGAGCTTGAAAATGAAAATGGTTCTTTCCTAGCAAGAAAACACACCATTGCTGTGCAGCCAGCACAACGCATAAGCTTTCTTGTGACGGCTGATGCTATTGGTCGTTGGGCTTGGCACTGTCATATTATGTTCCATATGGATGCTGGGATGTTTCGTGAAGTTGTGGTTTCTTGAGGAAATAGATGATGCATATTCAAAATATTGTAAGAAAGACAGTATTACTGTTTACTCTTGGAGTATTCACCTCTCTTTCATTTTCAAAAGAATCAGATGAGTCAGTAGGTGGCTATCACCCTGATTTAACCGCAACGACCGAGGCCCAACAGAGAAGTCCCCATGAGTACTCTGATGGCCTCACTCTTAGTTCTGGACCAAGCCTGTTTGAAGGTAGGGAAAAACTTTCCTTAGCTGACGAACATATATTTTCTTCTGTGCTAATAGACAGGCTTGAATACTCTAATGGTCGTAAAGAAAACTATGCAAATTACAAGGCGCTGGCTTGGATAGGAAAAGATTATCATAAGATATGGTTTAAATCTGATGGTGAATATAAAAATTCATTGCAGGAGACAGAAAATCAAATTCTTTATGGATATGCGACGTCACCATACTGGGACATCCTTTTGGGGGCAAGATATGATACATATAAATCTAGAAGTGATAAGGGATGGCTTGCCCTTGGCATCCAAGGACTTGCACCATATTGGTTTGAAGTCGATTCATCTTTGTTTGTAGATTCACATGGCCTAGCACTTTTAAGCCTAGAGGCTGAATATGACCTTTTGCTGACTCAAAAGTTAATATTGCAACCCCAAGTTTCAATGAATATTTACAGTAAAGATGATGATGAGATGTTAGTTGGGCGAGGTATATCTGACATAAGCACAGGCTTACGGTTGCGTTATGAAATAAATAGACAGTTTGCACCATATATTGGAGTTGAATGGAGCACTCTTGCTGGAAGTACTTATGATCTTGCGAAAGACAATGGCGAGAGTACATCCGATACTAGATTTATTACCGGCGCCAGATTCTGGTTCTGATTATATAAGGAAGATAGCATATGAAATATAACGTTATTGCTGCTGCTTTGATTGTTGTTTCTGCTGGTGTGATTGCATCTGAGCAAGGGCATGACATGAGTGCAATGAAAAATGGTATGAGTCATGACATGAGCTCAATGAAGGGAAATCCAGCCCCTATGGGACATGACATGGGTAGCATGGCTGGCTCTCCAGGTGTTGCCAAAGATGTCTCTAGAACCATCGATGTGTCTATGGATGACACCATGCGATTCACACCGAAATCGATATCTGTTAAGCAAGGTGAAACAATACGTTTCTTTATAAAGAACAATGGTAAAGTGCCACATGAGTTTGTTCTTGGAACGACCTCTGAGCTAAAAGATCATGCTGGGATGATGCAACAAATGCAAGGTATGCAGATGCAACACAGTATGCCAAATATGATTTCTCTTGCACCAAACAAGAAGAGTGCTGTGTTATGGAAATTTGACAAGTCAGGAACAGTATCATTCGCCTGCCTTGTACCTGGTCATATGGAAGCTGGTATGGTCGGAGAGGTTGTCGTTAAATAAGTACTCTCTGAGTCGATAAGAGCATCAAAGAGGGGCCTGACTAGGCCCCTCTTTTATACGTACATAATTCAGCTCTAAACTTTATAAATACTGATTATCAGATGTAAACTCAAAATTCATCGTTGATGTGACATGGGGTAATCCCCCCGAAAAACTGAGGTGCTCATAAGTAGAATTTTCTCGTATCTTGAACGCAGGAGGTTCTACATGAAAACATCACGCTTTAGCGATGCACAGATCATCGCCATCCTCAAGCAGGCCGAGTCTGGTTCACCCGTCCCTGAGCTCTGCCGTGAGCATGGCATCAGCTCCGCCACCTTCTACAAGTGGCGCTCCAAATTCGGTGGCATGGATGCCTCTCTCATGGCGCGCCTCAAAGAGCTGGAAGAGGAAAATCGTCGCCTTAAGAAGATGTATGCCGAGGAGCGCCTAAAGGCTGAGATCATCTCCGAGGCGATGGCAAAAAAGTGGTGACGCCATCTGCCCGCAGGGAGATGGCGACCAAGGCTGTGGCTCATTACGCCATTTCTATCCGTCTGGCTTGCCAGGTGTTCAAGGTGAGCGAGGGTTGCTACCGTTATCAGCCCGTGCTGGCTGATGAAAACCAGGAGATTGCCGACTGGCTGCTGCGCCTCACCGCCAACCAGCGCAACTGGGGTTTCGGACTGTGTTTCCTGTACCTGCGTAACGTCAAAGGCTTTGGCTGGAACCACAAGCGGGTCTACCGGATCTATCGGGCGCTAGAGCTCAATCTGCGGATAAAACCCAAGAAGCGGCTAGTGCGGGCCAAGCCGGAGCCGTTGGCAGTCCCTGACCAACCGAATCACTGTTGGTCGATGGACTTTATGCATGACCAGCTCAGCGATGGTCGTTCGGTGCGGTTGTTTAATGTGATCGATGACTTCAATCGCGAAGCACTGTGCATCGAGGTGGATTTCTCCTTACCCGCCTCACGAGTCAAACGGGCGCTGGAGCAGGTCATCGAGTGGCGGGGCAAACCAGCCGCAATCCGCTGTGATAATGGTCCGGAATACATCAGCGAAGAGCTCAAGCAATGGGCGCAGCAGAAGAGGATTGCGCTGAGGTATATCCAGCCAGGCAACCCGCAGCAGAATGCCTACATAGAGCGATTTAACCGCACTGTGCGTTACGACTGGTTGGGCCATTACCTGTTTGAGTCACTGAATGAGTTACAGGAATTTGCCACGAACTGGCTGTGGGTTTATAACCATGAGCGGCCCAATATGGCGCTGGTGCATATTCCGGTCGAAAATGAACACCTATTCCGGTTTAAAATGAACGCTGATTCCGGCTTGCGTGTACACCGATTCCGGACACCTCAGTGCACGTACTCTGATGTCAGATGAACCGTCCTGTTCCAACGTCTTGGATCCACAACTGCCGCGCTGCGCTTGGCTGCTGGCTTGTTCAGTGAGTCGAAAAGATGCCTCCCCTCAAAGCTCAGCTTCTGCTCGAAGAATCCCTGTCCGCATACTTTCCGGAAATGGTGTTCACAGATTCCGGAATCACTGTTCAACTTCACCGGAATACGCAGCTGGGCGGCTACACGCCGAAACAGCGCTTGGCACAGGCCGCATGACCTCTACTTTTGAGTGCTCCAAAAAATGGGGGGATTACCACACCATTGGTTGAGTCTTGCCCTCCCGTGATTGTCTAGGCAACACTCATATTCATGGCATCAACTCAGAAAATCGGCTAGCCACGATAAATAATAGATTGACTTACCCACAATGCTGGCCTGAGAGATGGGGGCTCAAGTCATTATTCTTGAAATAATTCCTCCTCAGGTCGCTCCTATTCTGGCAATCATACTCTTTAATTATTATGTTATCGCCTTATGTTAAGTGATTAAAAACTATTTAGCTGGGAATAGTAAATAAAATGAAATGTAGTCACCATTTAATTTATTCCAAGCCTTTCCTCCATTAACTTCGGTTATCGATTTAACAATCGATAGACCCAACCCGACACTATCGTTATTGCTAGATCTTGATAAATCTGCCCTATAAAATCGGTCAAACATTCTCAAAGAGTCATCGTAAGATATACCTTTGCATTTGTTCTTTATTTCAACAATAGAATTATTTCCTTCATCGTTTGATATCGAGATGCTAATGACAGAGTTACTCTCTGAGTATTTTATTGCGTTAGATATCAGATTGGATATCGAACGACGAAACATTATTTTGTCAGCAAATACAAGTCTATGAGTATTGGTAACGTTAAACATAAGACTTTTTTCTTCTGCCAAATACATAAAGAAATCCAAAATAGAAGAAAGTTCATTCTCTGAATCTAAAAATTCTTTATTTGCAGAAATCAAACCTTTGTCTGACCTGGCAATCCACAGCATATCGCTAACCATCTTTGCCAAACGCTCAAGCTCTTCCAGAATTGAATATAGGAACTCTTTATATTCGGAGATGCTCCTGTCTTGATTTAACCCAACTTGAGCCTGCATGATTATATTGGTTAATGGGGTTCTTAGTTCATGCGCTACATCATCTGAAAAATCAGATAACTTAACGAAACTATTGTTTAGTTTAGATAGCATGGTATTGAATGAGTCAACCAACTCCCTTAACTCTCTCGGATATTGGTTGGGTTCTAATGTTGAGCTCAACTGTTCAGCCTGAATAGTCGACATATGTTTGCTTAATATATAAATAGGTTTGTGGCCTTGCCTTATACCCAAGTATGTAGACAATATTATGATCGCCCAAACACCAAAGACTATGATTAATAGCTGCATCCTAAAGTCAGACAAAAAATGAGAGTGAACACTTGAGTCTAAATAGAACACGACTGAATAGGAGTTATCATTTTTTTTAAAATTAATGTTTTTACTGAGATATTTATGTGGAGCGGAAGTGTCAGTTTCAGATACATGAATTAGTGTATTGCTGAACTTTCTCATAATAAAGCTGTCTCGTTCACTCCTATATATATTTTTACCATCTTTTAATATCTCGATATAAAAATTAGAGTCAGGATTGATTGTATCCCAATTGATAATTCTTTGAACTGCATCTATGCGCTTTGAAAACTGCTCGATAATAATCGTTTTGTTATCTATCGTTTCATTATCAAGGTCTAAGAAATGATTTTTGATAGATGTCTCTACCAAAAATAACAAGGAAATCATACTGATCGTTATGGCGACAGAAACAAAAAGCATAGCACGTATAGTTATAGGCATGTTACTCTTCATCGCCAGCACCTTCTAATTTATATCCCATTCCTCGAATAGTATGAATTAATTTTATTTGATAATCATCATCAACCTTGGCTCTTAATCTTCTGATTGCAACATCTATTACATTTGTATCGCTGTCAAAATTCATATCCCATACCAAAGAGGCAATTAATGAGCGAGGTAATACTTCACCATGCCGCCGAGCTAATAACTCAAGTAATAGATATTCTTTAGGGGTGAGATGTAGTTTTTTACCCGACCGCTTAACTGTTCTTGATTTGATGTTTATAATCAAATCTGAAATTGATATAACCTCTTCAATATGATTGTCTTTGGATCGCCTAAGAAGGTTTTTTATTCTGGCTAGTAGTTCAGTGAATGCAAATGGTTTTGAAAGATAATCATCAGCTCCAGACTCTAGCCCCTTTACTCTATCTCCGACACCATCTTTTGCCGTCAGGAACATGACAGGTACTTGAATGTTTATATTTCTAATTTCCTCAAGAAGCTGCCATCCGTTAATCCCAGGTAACATAATATCTAGTATTATTAAGTCAAATTCATGGCTAAGTATATAAAAGCGACCATCAATTCCATTTGTGGCGAGAGTAACAATGTAGCCTGACTCAGTGAGTCCTTTCTTTAAATACTCACCTATCTTTGGCTCATCTTCAACAACTAAAATATTCATTATGTTCTCCAATATGCAGTATTAAGATAGTCAGTAGTCTATGCTACTACATACACTAAAAAATAAAAAAAATCCAGCTGCATCAAGAGTTTCAATGAAGGTTATATCGAAATTATAAAATCTAGAATGATTATTTTTAATGTTTAAAAAACGGCCAGCATAAGCTGGCCGTTTTTTACATGTGGGAGATCTTAACGGTTACTACCGCTTCCCATACCATGCGGGAGAGAGACGTTATGAATGGTTCCTTTATAGTCCACGATAACTTCTGTAATATTTTTATCAGAAGGAAGTGTTAACTGCTTGGTCTTACCAGGGAGAGCCTTCACAACGCCCAGTTTCGTGCCATCGGGGGTGGATACGTCCACGGAGTCAGTAGGCAATGCAGATATTTTCCATTCTACATAGACTACTCCATGCCCTGCTCTAAGATCGAAAGGCATTGGGGCATTAGCGAAAGCCGCTGAACTACTAATCAACATGGTGAGCGCAGCTAAGATGGTCTTTATTTTCATTGGATTACCTCATTTCGTTGTTATTGCACGGTTATCGCTAATCACTATATACAATCAACATTACATGCTGCTGTCAGCAAGATTACATTACCGTAAGGATATAGATCTTTAAGAGGGCAAGTATGTATGATTCACCCTATTGGGGTATGAGAGATGATTTTACACCACCTGGTTTTCCATATTTTGAATATATCTTAAGGGGCATGGCATGATGAAATTTATTGCAATGTTGTTAGTTTTTGTCGCAGGAGGCGGTAGTGTCTACCTGCTCACAAATTTTAAAGATGTAAATACATTAAAGGAAAAACAACCTCTTTATTGGGTAAACCCGATGGATCCAGCTGATAAGAGACCTTCTCCAGCCAAGGATACAATGGGAATGGATTTCATTCCTGTTTATGAAGAGAAAGCTCAAGGTCAAGGGTCAGCTGGCACAGTTACAATATCACCGGAAATACAGCAGAATCTTGGTGTTCGTCTCGATCAAGTCAAACGAGCTCCTACTTATCAGGAAATTGATACTGTTGGATATGTTGGATATGATGAAGACCGTCTTGAAGCTATCAACTCACGTATGGCTGGCTGGGTACGAACCCTTGCAATTAAAAGTGAGGGGCAAAGGGTTACCAAAGGTAGTTTTATTTACGCATTATATGCCCCTGATTTAGTAAATGCGCAGCATGAATACTTGTTGGCCATGAATAGCAGTAACCCTTTGTTGATTCGAGCCGCAGAAGGGAAACTCAAGGCGCTACAAATTCCAAGTGATCAAATATCTATTTTAAAGCGAACTAGGAAAGTGCGTGAAACAATTAATTTCTATGCACCTAGTGATGGATATATTTCTGAGCTAAAAATTCGAGAGGGACAGTACGTAGAACCAGCTGAGGCGCTATTTAATATCAGCACATTACAACAAGTTTGGGTCAGTGCAGAAATTTTTGAGCGCCAAGCTACCGTATTGAAATTGGGAGATCCAGTTACCATGACTCTTGATTATGCGCCAAGCAGAACTTGGGTCGGTAAAGTTGATTATTTATATCCCACCCTAGACGCATCAACTAGAACGCTTAAGGTCAGGCTACGCTTTGATAATCCAGACGAGTTCCTTAAGCCGAATATGTTTGCTCAGATCAACATAAAAGCCGGTGGAACCGAGTCTAATCTTGTGGTGCCTAGTGAGGCTATTATTAGAACAGGAACGCAGAATCGAGTAGTGCTGTCATTAGGTGATGGGCGCTTCAAATCTGTTGAAGTCACTCTCGGTTCTCAGTTTAGGGAACATATCGTTGTTACATCTGGAGTTGAAGAAGGTGATGAGATAGTAAGGTCTGCTCAGTTTTTATTAGACTCTGAGTCAAGTATCAGTTCCGACTTCCAGCGCATGACTGCATTTCGTCCTGCTCAAGTCTGGGTCAATGCTGACATCGTTGATATTGGTCAGAATAGGCAGATCACAATTGCACACCAACAAGTACCAGAATGGCAATGGCCAGCAATGCGTATGAGCTTTGAACTTGATAAGAGTATTGCTCCTTCAAGTTTAAAGATGGGTCACTCCGTGAGTGTTTTGCTAAGGCAGGATGGGGAACGATACATTATAACTGGTATCAAGGAGCCGATTGCTAAAACAAATATTAAAAATTCAGATTCAAATAGTAGCAACGTGAAAGGTAAGGCTCCATCTGCTCCACAATTGGACCATTCCAAGCATGATATGGCCGAAATGGATGAGATAGGAGGTCAGAAATGATCACATCAATAATTCGATGGTCTATTGGCAATCGATTCCTTGTTCTTTTGTTAAGTGTGTTGCTCACTGCATGGGGAATATGGTCAGTCAAGCAAACTCCTGTTGATGCGCTGCCTGATTTGTCGGATGTTCAAGTTATTATCAAAACAAGTTATCCTGGGCAAGCACCACAAGTAGTTGAAGACCAAGTAACTTACCCATTAACCACCGCCATGCTTGCTGTTCCTGGTGCAACTACCGTCCGTGGTTATTCTTTCTTTGGTGATTCTTTCGTTTATGTTCTATTCGATGACAATACGGATTTGTATTGGGCGCGGGCGCGAGTTTTAGAATACTTGAGCCAAGTTGCTCCTAATTTACCATCTTCTGCGAGGCCCCAGCTTGGGCCTGATGCAACTGGTGTTGGTTGGGTCTATCAGTATGCACTGATCGATAGAACAGGTAAGCATGACTTAAGTGAATTAACCTCACTGCAAAACTGGTTTTTAAAGTATGAATTACAGACTGTAGAGGGGGTTTCTGAAGTCGCTACGGTTGGAGGAATGGTTCGTCAGTATCAGGTTCGTGTAGACCCCAATAAGCTGCGTGCATATGGTGTACCTTTGTCTTTAATTCAGACAGCAATAGAACAAGGTAACCAGGAAACAGGTGCTTCAGTTATCGAGATGGCCGAAGCTGAGTATATGGTTCGCTCCAATGGGTATTTGAAAAATGTCTCTGATCTAAAAAACATTCCATTAGGAACAAATGTACGTGGTGCTCCACTATTGCTAGGTGATGTAGCGGATGTGGTAACTGGCCCTCAAGTACGTCGAGGCATCGCAGAGCTCAATGGTGAAGGTGAAGTCGTTGGGGGCATTATCGTCATGCGTTATGGCGAAAATGCACAACACACTATTGATGGAGTTAAGACTCGTCTTGATGAATTAAAAAGTAGTCTACCAGATGGGGTTGAGATAATAACTGTATATGACCGCTCAGATCTAATCCAAAGAGCAATCGACAACCTTTCAGGGAAGTTACTGGAAGAGTTTATTGTTGTTGTATTAGTTTGTTTAGCATTTTTATTCCACCTACGGTCATCGTTAGTAGTGATTATCACCCTACCAATCGCAATTCTAGTTGCATTTATAATAATGAATATACAGGGTGTCAACGCCAACATAATGTCTTTGGGAGGGATAGCCATCGCAATTGGAGCAATGGTTGATGGTGCAATTGTAATGATTGAAAATGTCCATAAGCATATGGAACAGACACCCCTAACTAATGAAAACAGATGGAAGGTAATTGGAGAGGCCAGTGCAGAAGTCGGCCCTGCTATATTTTTCTCTCTATTAATTATTACCATGAGCTTTTTACCAGTATTTGCTCTTGAAGCACAAGAAGGGCGGATGTTTGCTCCGCTCGCATATACTAAGACTTATGCTATGGCCGCAGCTGCTGCACTTGCAATAACGTTAGTCCCTGTTGTAATGGGGTACTTTATTCGTGGTAAGGTACTTGCTGAACAAGCGAACCCAATTAATAGATGGCTAAGTCAGGGTTATATACCTTTGCTGAAATGCGTCTTAGCATGGCCGAAGGTGACTCTTACTTTAGCATTTATCGTGACCGTTGTTGGTTTCTTGCCTTTAAAATATTTAGGGTCTGAGTTTATTCCTCCACTTGATGAGGGGGATCTGATGTATATGCCGACAACGGCAACAAATATCTCGGTAGGGAAAACGCGAGAGATATTACAACAAACAGATAAGCTGATTAGAACTGTCCCTGAGGTAAAGAATGTATTCGGTAAGGCTGGCCGTGCGGATAGTGCAACAGATCCAGCTGATCTTGTTATGATGGAAACCACTATTCAGCTGAAGCCTCAATCAGAGTGGCGTCCTGGGATGACACCAGAGAAATTACGGGAGGAGCTAGACTCATTAATTCAATTTCCTGGTTTGACAAATGCGTGGGTCCCCCCAATCAAGACTCGAACAGATATGCTCGCAACAGGAATTAAAACACCTGTTGGGATCAAGATTGCTGGTCCAGATCTTAAAGTGATACAAAAAATAGGACAGCAACTTGAGAAAATTGTTGGCAGTGTAGAGGGGGCATCATCCGTGTATGCTGAGCGTGTCGCCGGTGGTCGTTATGTCAAAGTTGATATCGATAGACTGAAGGCTGCCCGATATGGACTCAATATTGCGGATGTTCAAGCAGTACTAGCAACGGCTGTGGGCGGCATGGATGTTGGACAGACGATAGAGGGGCGAGAGCGATATCCAATCAATATACGCTATCCACAAAGCTATCGCGACTCAGTCGCTAGTCTAGAGTTGCTTCCTTTGATCACTCCCAAAGGTGAACGAATTGCTCTAGCTGATGTTGCTCGAATTTATATTAGCGATGAAGCCCCAATGTTGCGAAGTGAAAATGCTAGGTTAAATGGTTGGGTATATGTTGATATTAGTAATAGAGATATTGGATCATTTGTCGCGGATGCAAAAAAAATGGTCGGAGAACAATTAGTTCTTCCTGCTGGGTACTCTATTACTTGGTCTGGTCAATACGAATATATGGAACGAGCTAAAGCTCGCCTTGCCTATGTAGTCCCATTAACCGTTGCCATCATAGTTCTATTGCTTTACTTGGCGTTTCGGCGTGTTCAAGAAGTGCTTCTTATTCTTACGACCTTGCCTCTTGCTGTAGTTGGTGGCATTTGGTACGTGTGGCTAGCTGGATTTAATATGTCAGTGGCCGTTGGAGTTGGATTCATAGCACTTGCAGGTGTCGCTGTAGAAACAGGTGTATTGATGTTGATCTATCTCAACCATGCTTGGGATGATCTCGTTAAGAACGATAAACTTGATAATGCAGGATTACATGGTGCCGTTATCCATGGAGCTGCAATGCGACTACGTCCTAAAATGATGACAGTGGTAACGATAATTGCTGGCCTATTACCTATCATGTGGAGTCATGGGACTGGCTCTGAGGTTATGCAACGAATAGCCGCGCCAATGATTGGTGGGATGGTAAGCGCACTCGTTTTAACTCTCTTAGTTCTACCTGCGGCATTTTACTTATGGCGTAGACGTACTCTGAAGAGCATCACTAATACTACAGGTGTTGATATGCCTGAATAACGGTTGGTGCACAGGCGGATGCATTATATGAATATGCATCCGCTACTTTCGTTTTCTTTATTTACAATCTGTTGGTATCTATCATGATGAACAAAATGTTTTTACCTATACTCGCTCTTCTTAGTAGTTACACGCATGCGGAGGGCTTGCTAGATATTTATAACTTGGCGAAGCAAAAGGATCCGCAACTTCTTGAGTCAAAGGCAATGCGTGACCAATCATTCGAAAAAATCAATGAAGAGCAAGCATCATTTCTACCAAAGATAAATCTTGGTCTTAGTGCTAACTATGTTGACGATAATCTGGATATGCAAACTGGGAGCGCAACGAATAGTGCAATCAATCTAGAGCAATCTCTCTACAACAGTGCTAATTGGATTAATCTTGATTTAGCTGCGAAGAATGCGACACTATCAGATGTTTCTTATGTTCTTGAGCATCAAAACTTAGTGCTTCGTACAATACAGACATATTTTAATGTTCTCCAGGCTGAAGATTCGCTGATTTATTCTCAGGCAACGAAAAAGGCAATTCAGAGGCAGCTTGCTCAAACCCAGCAGCGTTTTGAGGTAGGTTTGGCCGCGATTACTGATGTACATGAGGCAGAGGCCGCCTTCGATCAGTCTTTTGCCGATGAGATCTATGCAGAGAACACGCTTGAAAATAGCTATGAGGCTCTACGTGAGTTAACTGGTCTTGAGCATAGAAAGCTTAATAAGCTTGATACAGAGCGTTTCAGTCCTCAAAAAACTTTATGGAAAATTGATAAGTGGACTGATGCAGCAATTGAAAAAAATTTGGCATTACATCAGGCTCGGATTAAAAAAGAACTTGCGAAGATGCAGATTGATTTATCTAAGTCAGGACATAAGCCATTAGTTGATCTTACTATGGGGTTATCTTCAACTTATAATAACTACAAAGATAATACAGTTAATACGGACGGTTATTCCAATCAAGGCGACATTGGTATTAAATTTTCATTGCCACTATATACAGGTGGTGCAACAGTATCACAAGTCAAACAATCTTCTTTTGACTATGTTGCTGCCAGTGAGCAGCTGGAGAAAAGTTATCGCTCGGTCATGAGTGCAGTTAAGTCTTCATATAACAATGTTAATGCAAGTATTGGCTCTGTTCGTGCATATCAACAAGCTGTAGTTTCTGCTGAAAGTGCTTTAAAAGCGACCGAGGCAGGATATGAGGTTGGAACTAGGACGATCATTGATGTATTGGATGCTAATAGAAAATTGTATAATGCAAAGACAAAGTTAGCTATTTCTAGATATAGTTACATAGTCAACGTTGCTACATTGAAATTAAATTCAGGGTCTTTAGATAAAAAAGAGATAATTGATATTGATAATGGTTTGGTTAATTTAAGGTAGTTGTGTGTAATCTATTTTTCAATGGGCATCAGTTTTGCACTGATGCCTTTTATTTAGCCTGGATATTCTTTTATCTTTTCTATTTGTTTTTCGGAAGGTTTTTAGCACTTGTTACTATTAGTGTATGGCTATAAATTCATTCAGAAAAATATAGCGACCTACAGGGTTGTAGTTTTTAGTGTGGATTTGAATTTTTTAAAGACCATCATTTAAATAACCCGGAATATACGTGCAAATTGCTCCAGTTGTTCTTTCATCAGCCTTATTTCACAAATCGATGCTTCTTGAGTGGAACGAACTGAGAAGTCGGTAATCTGATCACCACCATCCCCTTCCAGCCAGCATCATGGGCAAGTTACTTCATCCCATCACCGAAATTCGCTTCAATATAGCAGGTCTCTGATTAATCGTGTCTCACTCATCTTCTGGATTGATGTCGATGCCATAAGTAACTGGTTCCATGAGGTGATCTCAATGCTCACTACCACCTAGATTAAGTTTTTGGCTACACAGTTTCATAGAAGATTGGCACCATGGCCCTAGGTAGATCCAGACGCAATTTAGCTCACGATTTTTGAATGATGCTATTTCCAAACTATCTTGGTGCAAAAAACAGTGGAGCTGATGCTGAGATTGAGAGATAATTTTCATGATATAAAAATGTGATACATGAGGCTATCAATGAACGATTTTTTGAAAACACTGATGAATATTCGTAGTCTGCGAGCTGTACTGCGTGAGTTGTCTTATGAGCAGTTGGTCGAGGCTAAAGACAAATTTGACGAAATCTATGCCGAACGTGAGCAGCAAGAGAGCAAATTGAGAGAAGAGTCAGCTGAACGCCTGCAAAAACTGGCTGAGTTTACCGAGCTGCTGAAACAAGCGGGCATAGATCCGAGTGAGCTGGTTGGCACTGTGGCTCCAGCGAAAGCTGATGGTTCAGCCAACAAAGCCAAACGCGCTCCCCGTCCTGCAAAATACAAGTACACCGAAGGCGGTCAGGAGAAGACATGGACTGGCCAGGGGCGCATGCCCAAGGCCATTGCAGACGCTGTTGCGGCTGGAAAAGCACTGGATGACTTCTTGATCTAATGCTGAGAGCCCATGCCTGCTCGGCGTGGGCCTTTAATTCTATCTGTAGTAGGAGCACCGTATGGGGAGGACATTGGAGGATATGATTTCATCCGAATCACCCGAGGTTGTCCAGAGAGCCAAGGCGCTGGCCGAAGAGCAACTGGTACGTCTCAGTGTGACCAAACTGCTTTCAAATCTCGGGCCTGGTGATGTTCCTGCAATAGATCCCGATGTTCTCGATAGTTTGTTATCACTCAAAAGATTAGTTGAGAGCCATGACTGTCGGTTAAGTCTATTCGTTCATATGCCTGACGGCACACATCATGGCGTCAACATTTAACTAAATAGCGTCATTTGTACACCAATCGCAGCTCTCATCTACCAGATGAAATTAACGCCCCATGGCGATGCTTTTTCAAACTCCCTCGGTGTGCAAGCAGATCTGATAGCGTGTATTGCGTCCGCCACCAGGTAATTTCTCAATGCATCCCCTCTCCACCAGTTCAGCCAGATGGCGTGTGGCAGTCGCCTTGCTGACTCCGGCGACTTTTTGATATTGACTGGCACTGATGCCATTTTCAAAACCCTGTTCGCCGCCATCCAGTAAACGATTCAGCACTTTGGTTTGCTCTGGACTCAGACTGTCATGACAGTGCCGCAACCAAAAATGAGCCTTGGCAAGAGAACGAGCAATAACCTGTAATGCCAGCTCTATGGCGTAATCCAGTGTGTCGAGGAACCAACAAAGCCAGGATGTGATATCCAGCGTGCCCTTCTGTGTTGACTCCAGTGCCCGATAGTAGTCAGCCCGCCATTCTAGAATAGCGACTGACATGGCATACAAACGGATGCCCTGGCTGTCAGCCTGTGACAGCGCGAGATCGGTCAATGCCCGCGTGAGCCGCCCATTGCCATCATCAACGGGATGCAGGGTCACGAACCAGAAATGACAGATCGCCGCACGAAGAAGGGGATCTATCGTTGGATCATGCCGAGTCTGGTTAAACCAGAAGATAAACGCGGCCAGTTGATCGTCCAGAGCTGCTCTGGGTGGAGCCTCAAAATGCACGGTAGGGCGATCAACACGCCCAGAGACAACCAGCATCGGCTCATCTCCTCGCAACTGCCCTACGTTCAGTCGCTGCACCGACCATTCGTTGGCGGGGAACAGCCAACGATGCCATTGGTAAAGTCGTTCAATTGTCAGTGGTTGTTCATGGTTGTCGATGGCATCCAGCATCATTGCCGCGAGCCCCTCTGAGCGATCTGACACGGGATAGGACTGAGTTTCTGATCCCCCTAAGGAAGGTGCGAACAAGTCCCTGATATGAGATCATGTTTGTCATCTGGAGCCATGGAACATGGGTTCATCATGAGTCATCAACTTACCTTCGCCGACAGTGAATTCAGCAGTAAGCGCCGTCAGACCAGAAAAGAGAT
>NZ_JAAROG010000032.1:0-1240 GCF_023093515.1 Aeromonas genomosp. paramedia | reverse complement strand
TGTAGTGGTCAACTAAATCCGGACTCTCGGTTAGGCCGATGTTCGGCTTTTGCTGGCGGTATCCCGTCATTGTGTTGATGTGGACGTCGCCAGTTGTAGTAATCCATCAGGTAATAACTGATATCCCGCTTCGCTTCCCGCAGGCTCATGTATCCCGTTGCCGGGAGCCACTCTGACTTCAAGCTCCTGAACAGTCTCTCCATTGGGGCGTTATCCCAACAGTTACCACGCCGACTCATACTCTGGGTCATGCGATAGCGCCACAGTCGTTGCCGATATGCACGGCTGCCATATTGGCTGCCTTGGTCGGAGTGAAACAGCACGCCGGACGGACAACCCCGCTGCTGATACGCCATCTCAAGTGCTTTCACTGCCAGCTCGGCATCTGGTTTATCTGACATCGCCCACCCCACAACCCGTCGGGTATGCAGGTCAAGCACCGCTGCCAGGTAATGCCAACGACCACCCGCCCAAACGTAGGTGATATCGCCACACCACATCTGATTGGGTTGCTGGACATCAAATTCGCGGACCAGCAGATTGGGAATATCCGGTCGTTCAGACTGTGCCACCTTATAGCGGTGTGCGCCCGGCTGTTTGGATGCCAACCCAGCTTCCTTCATCAGGTTACGTATTTTGAATCGGCCAATCTGATACCCCAACTCCCGCATCATCGACATCAAGGCGCGGCTGCCTGCCGAGTCCCTGCTCGCTTTGAACAACCGGCGCAACTCACTGCGCTGCTGCATACGCTCACGGTTAATCGTCCGCCTGCGAGCCAGATAATCGTAAAAACAGGAGGTGGGAACATCGAAAGCGCAGCAGACCAAGGTGATGGGGGCTTGCTCCCTTAATCGGTCTATCAGCGCGTACGTGTGAACTCGTCCGCCATCAAGAGAGCTGTAGCCTTTTTTAGAATGTCCTTTTCACGTTCGAGCCGGTTGATACGGGTTTCCAGCTCCTGGATTTTCTGCTGCTCCGGAGTCAGCGCTTTGCTGATTGGGGTAGTGCCACTGCGTTCGGATTGAAGCTGCTGAACCCAGCGGCGAAGTACGGTTTCACCGACATCCAGCGAACGGCTGGCTTCGGGGACTGAATACCCCTGGTCAAGCACCAGGGATGCAGCTTCCAGTTTGAATTCGGCAGTAAACGAGCGACGTAATCTTGTCATTGAACACCTCAGGTCATGGTGGCGACTGTACCACCTAAAATGGTGTCCGGGACGATTAGACCACTACAC
>NZ_JAAROG010000031.1:85308-151311 GCF_023093515.1 Aeromonas genomosp. paramedia | reverse complement strand
GCGGTAGTTCAGTCGGTTAGAATACCGGCCTGTCACGCCGGGGGTCGCGGGTTCGAGTCCCGTCCGCTCCGCCACTAATTTGAAAGGCCTTTCCTCACGGGAAGGCCTTTTTGCTATGTGCTTTCAGCACGCGAGTCAGCAAGCCCAGTCAACAGACTGGGCTTTTTCGTGCCTGCGATCTGACGGTGATGAGGGGCGAGTTGGGCGAGTTGGGCGAGCAGGGGCATAGAGGGGGTTGAGCGAGGCTGTTAACGTGGGTTGGTGGTTGATCTAATATGCGTAAAAGAGATAAGCAAAGCGCTTTTTCTTTCTTCCAGATATATGTGGAAGGCGGCATTCTGTACTCAACCCAACGATATGGAGTATCACCATGAAATTGCGAATGACCGCCCTGACCCTGCTCTCTCTGCTGGCACTCGGCCAGGCCAATGCGGCCGAGGTGCGTCTGCTCAACGTCTCTTATGACCCGACCCGCGAGCTGTTCCAGGAATACAACAGCGCCTTTGCCAAGGAGTGGAAGGCCAAGACGGGTGATGATGTGGTGGTGAGCCAGTCACACGGTGGCTCCGGCAAGCAGGCCCGTGCCGTGGTGGACGGCCTGGAGGCGGACGTGGTCTCCCTGGCGCTGGCCTATGATGTCGATGCCGTGGCCAAGGCGGGTCTTACTGCCAGCGATTGGGAGGGGCGCCTTGCCAACAATGCGTCTCCCTATACCTCCACCATCGTCTTCCTGGTGCGCAAGGGCAACCCCAAGCAGATCAAGGACTGGGGCGATCTGGTTCGCAAGGATGTCGCCATCGTGACCCCGAACCCCAAGACCTCCGGCGGTGCGCGCTGGAATTACCTGGCTGCCTGGGGCTATGCCCTGAAGAAGAGCGGCACTGAAGAGGGAGCCAAACAGTTTGTCGGCGATCTGTTCAAGAACGTGAAGGTGCTGGATTCCGGCGCCCGGGGCGCCACCACCAGCTTCATCGAGCGGGGCCTCGGCGACGTCTTGCTGGCCTGGGAGAACGAGGCCCTGCTGGTGCTGAATCAGCCGGGGACCAGCGACAAGTTCGAGCTCGTGGTGCCCTCGGTCTCCATCCTTGCCGAACCCCCGGTTGCCGTGGTGGACAAGGTAGCCAAGAAGCACGGCACCGAAGCGGTCGCCAAGGGCTATCTTGACTACCTCTATTCCGACGAGGGGCAGCGGATCATCGCCAAGTACCATTATCGCCCGAGCAACCCGGCAATCCTCAAGGAGACATCGGCCCAGTTCCCGCAGCTGGCGCTCTTTACCGTCAAGGATCTGGAAGGGGATTGGGACAAGGCACAGAAGAAACACTTCGCCCAGGGCGGGCTGTTCGACCAGATTTACCAACCGGGCCGCTAACGGTGACGGGTCCCTGTGACAACAGATAGGAGCACCATGATGAACAAGATCCTTCTGGTTCCCGGTCTGCACAACAGTGGGCCGGATCACTGGCAGAGTCGCTGGCACCAGCAATTTCCCCAGTGGCAGCGGATGCTGGGTCTGCCCTGGGACAAGCCGGACCTCACGGTCTGGAGCGCCAAGCTGGCGAGCAAGCTCAGAAGCCGCCGCAGCCGGGTCCACCTGGTGGCCCACTCCTTCGGTGCTTTGACGGCGATTGCCGCCGCCCGGCTGCAACCGGACAAGGTCTCCTCCATCCTGATAGTGGCACCTGCGGATCCGGCCCGCTTCGGCATCCCGGACGAGGCGCTGGCTGGCTCCATCAAGGTGTCCGCCCAGCTTGTCGCCAGCCGCAACGATCCCTGGATGAGCTTCGAACGTGCCGAGTATTGGAGTCGCCAGTGGCAGGTGCCGCTGTTCGATGCCGGCGAGGTGGGCCACATCAATGCCCAGTCCGGTCACGGGGAGTGGCGTCAGGGGCTCAACCTGCTGAACACCCTTCATCACAGGGCCGAGATGGTGGTGGATCCCGCCTCGACCGAATGGGGCAGGCGGGCGGCCCTCAGCTTCCGCTGACCCGCTGCCCATATGACAAGGAGAGTTCCCGCAAGATATCAGACAGGCTCGCCACCCTGATCCCATAGTGACTGTCTCCACAGTGCAGGTTTCACCGCTCCGTTTGTTAGGTCTTTTATTTATATAAAAGACCTTTTTTTCTATTTATCGCTCTAAAGGCCCTGGTTTGCCGTTGTTAGATAAAAAAGTGCTTAGCAAAGGCGTTATTGGTGTTTGTTGTCACTGGCGGTCGTGAGCAGAATCAGCGTATCGAAAGTTTTTATAACAAACGGATGTGTTATGCGATTAAGTTCTTATTCCGTCCTCCCTGGTCTGGGACCGACCCTGGGCTTCAGTCTGCTCTACCTGAGCATACTGGTGCTGTTGCCCCTCTCGGCACTGGTGTTGTTCGCGGTCAACAACCTGACGGCCGCCGAGTTCTGGCAGGTGATAGGTTCCCCCCGGGTGCTCGCCTCCTTTCGCCTCAGCTTCGGGGCCGCCTTTGTCGCCGCCCTGCTCAACAGCCTGTTCGGGCTGATCCTGGCCTGGGTACTGGTGCGTTACAGCTTTCCCGGACGCCGCCTGGTGGATGCGCTCATCGACCTGCCGTTCGCCATGCCGACCGCCGTTTCCGGCATTGCCCTGTGCGCCATCTTCGCCCCCAACGGCTGGATAGGTCAGTGGGTTGCCCCCTTTGGCATCGAGCTCGCCTACAACCCCATAGGGGTGGTGATCGCCCTCACCTTCATCGGGTTGCCCTTCGTGGTGCGCACCCTGCAGCCCGTGCTGCGAGAGGCGGAGACCGAACAGGAGGAGGCCGCCGCCAGCCTGGGCGCCAATCGCTGGCAGACTTTCGCGCGAGTGTTGTGGCCGACCCTGATCCCGGCGCTGCTCACCGGCTTCGCCCTGGCGTTTGCCCGCGGGGTAGGGGAGTACGGCTCCGTCATCTTTATCGCCGGAAATTTGCCGATGGTGTCGGAAATCGCGCCGCTGATGATCATGAGCCACCTGGAGGAGTATGACTACGCCGGGGCCTCGGCCATCGCCTCCGTCATGCTGCTGATCTCGTTTGTTTTGCTGTTGATCATCAACAAGTTGCAGGCCTGGAGCTGGGCACGCATCGGAGGAAGCCGGATATGAACGCATCCAACGCCAGCCTGGATCTGGCCCTCGATGGGGCGCCTGCCACTCAGGTACGCCAGCCTGCCGTGACCCGTGAGCCCGCCTGGGTGAAGTGGCTGCTGATCAGCATCGGGCTGGGCTGGTTCGCCGCCCTGCTGTTGCTGCCGCTGGCCACCGTCTTTATCCAGGCCCTGAGCCCGGGCCTAGCCTTCTTCTGGCATGCCATCAGCGAGCCGGATGCCCTGAGCGCCCTCGGCCTGACCGCCCTGGTGACCCTCTGCTCCGTGCCCCTCAACCTGCTGTTCGGGCTGGCGGCCGCCTGGGCCATCGCCCGCTTCCGCTTCCCGGGCCGGCAACTGCTCATCACCCTCATCGATCTGCCGTTCTCGGTCTCGCCCGTGATAGCGGGCCTGATGTTCGTGCTGATGTTTGGCAGCCGAGGCTGGTTCGGCGACTGGCTGAGCGAGCACGACATCAAGATCATCTTCGCCACCCCGGGGATCATATTGGCGACCACCTTCATTACCGTGCCCTTCGTGGTGCGCGAGCTGCTGCCCCAGATGGAGGCCCGTGGTCCGGAAGAGGAGGAAGCCGCCATCATGCTGGGGGCGAGCGGCCTGCAGATGTTCTGGCGGGTCACCCTGCCCGGCATCCGCTGGAGCCTGATGTACGGCCTGCTGCTCTGTACCGCCCGGGCGGTGGGGGAGTTCGGCGCCGTCTCCGTGGTCTCCGGCCACATTCGCGGCCAGACCAACACCCTGCCGCTGCACATCGAGATCCTCTACAACGAGTACCAGACCGGCGCCGCCTTCGCGGTGGCGAGCCTGCTGGCCCTGTTCGGGATCTTCACCCTGCTGGGGGAGACCCTGCTGGCCCGGCTGCGCGCTCAGCCCACTCACTCTCACTGATCACCGAATTCAAGAGGCTGCCATGAGCATTCAGGTTCAACGACTCAACAAGCATTTCAATCAGTACGCGGCCTTGGCCGACATCAACCTCGATTTTCACGACGGCGAGCTGGTCGCCCTGCTCGGCCCCTCCGGTTGTGGCAAGACCACGCTGCTGCGGATCATCGCCGGGCTGGAGCAGGCCGACTCTGGCAACGTCATCATCCGCGGCGAGGATGCCTCGGATCTCCACGTGCGCGAGCGCAACGTCGGCTTTGTGTTCCAGCACTATGCCCTGTTCAGGCACATGACGGTGTTCGAGAACGTGGCGTTTGGCTTGCGGGTCAAGCCGCGTTCCGATCGGCCGAATGAAGCCAGCATCCGCGCCCGGGTCAAGGAGCTGCTGGATCTGGTGCAGCTCAGCCACGTGGCCGAGCGCTATCCGACCCAGCTCTCCGGTGGTCAGCGCCAGCGGGTCGCCCTGGCCCGCGCCCTGGCGGTGCAGCCCAAGGTGCTGCTGCTGGACGAGCCGTTCGGTGCCCTCGACGCCCAGGTGCGCAAGGAGCTGCGCCGCTGGCTGCGGGAGCTGCACGACGAGCTGCACGTCACCAGCCTGTTCGTGACCCACGATCAGGAGGAGGCGCTGGAGGTGGCGGACAGGGTGGTGCTGATGAACGCAGGGCGGGTCGAGCAGATCGGCACCCCGGCCGAGGTCTATGACCAGCCCGCCACCGCCTTCGTGCACAGCTTCCTCGGCAGCGTGAACCTGTTTCGCGGCCGGGTGGCCGGGCAGGGGCTTGGCATAGGTGAGCAGCAGCTGGGCGGCCCCATCAGCTCCCAGCTGGCACAGGGCAGTGCGGCCATCGCCTATGTGCGCCCCCACGAGCTGGAGATACTGCCGGCGGATGCACCGGGTGGCATCAGCGCCACCATCACCCGTCTGCTGCCCATGGGGCCGCGGATCCGGGTGGAGTTGCGCGGGGATGGCGAGACGAGGGGGGCCCACTACGAGGCCGAGCTGAGCAAGGAGGCCGCCCGTGCCTTCGCCCCCGGCCAGGGGGTGCGTCTGGTGGCCCGACATGCGCAGCTCTATCCCGACTACCAGATTTGAGGGCGAGCGCCCAAGACGAGACTCTTTTCAGGCTTGCAGCCGGACTCTGATCCGGCCATCCAATAACAAGAGGACGGTGGCCCGAGCTACCGCCACTCAGCGCAGGAGGCGATGAGGTGAATTTTCAGCAATTACGCATTATCCGGGAAGCGGCGCGGCGGGATTACAACCTGACCGAGGTGGCCAATGCCCTCTTTACCTCCCAGTCTGGGGTCAGCCGCCATATCCGCGAGCTGGAGGAGGAGCTGGGGCTCGCGCTCTTCATCCGTTACGGCAAGCGGCTGCTCGGCATGACGGAGCCGGGCAAGGAGCTGCTGGTGATCGCCGAGCGCATCCTGGGGGACGCCGACAATATCCGCAAACTGGCCAGCACCTTGGCCAACCGGGATTCGGGGCGGCTGCTGGTAGCGACCACTCACACCCAGGCGCGCTATGCCCTGCCCCGTGTGGTGAAGGCGTTTCGCGAGCAGTTCCCCCTGGTGCAGCTGGAGCTGCGCCAGGGCAGCCCGGAGGAGATAGTGCGGCTGGTGCAGACCGGCGAGGTGGACATCGGCATCAGCAGCGAGCAGCTCGACAAGAGCGAAGGGGTGGTCGCGTTTCCCTACTACCGCTGGCACCACAACATAGTGGTGCCGGAGCAGCACCCCCTCACCGCCGAGCGGGAGCTCACCCTGGCGGCCCTGGCCCACTGGCCCATAGTGACCTATCAGGCGGGCCTGACGGGGCGGGTGCGGGTGGATGAGGCCTTCGCCGAGGCGGGGATACATCCGCAGATCCTGCTGACCGCCCAGGACTCCGACGTCATCAAGACCTATGTCGAGCTGGAGATGGGGGTGGGCATACTGGCGGACATGGCGTTCGATCCCCAGCGGGACAAGGGGCTGGTGCAGCTCGACGGCAGCCGGCTGTTTGCGCCGCACACCGCCTGGATCGGCCTCAAGCAGGGGCAGTTCCAGCACAACTTCACCTGGCAGTTCATCCAGCTCTGCAACCCCGAGCTGGCGCTGGCGGAGATCCAGGCCAGGGCGATGAGCAACGAGCCCCTGCTCGATTACCAGATCTGAATGGGGCGCATGGTCTGAAAAAGCAGGGAGCCCTTGGCTCCCTGCTTGCTTAATCGAGGCTTCAGCCTGACCCAGGGCCTCGCTCATTGGCTAGCGCCCGCTCTGGGGACCCAGCATGCGATACAGGGTGCGATCCCCCTTGATCCTGTGATGGTAGAGGGCGGCGGCCACGTGCAGCAGGACCAGCGCAGCCAGCGCCAGGCAGCCGAGGCGATGGACGCCAAAGAAGAAGGCGTTGATCTCCGGTGAGCCGATCGGGTTGGCGACCGGGTAGAGCCAGAACAGGGAGTAGCCCTGCTCCAGCATCAGGAAGCCGCTCAGCAGCACCACAAACATCAGGCCGTAGAGCAGGGCGTGCGCCAGCCTGGCGGCGGGATGGTGAGGCTGGGTCTGATCTTCGGGCAGGCGCGCGCGCCAGTGCCGCCAGCCCCAGCGCAGCAGGAAGAGCGGGGTGATCAGGGTCGCCATCGACATGTTCAACACCGACAGAAACTGAAACAGCCTGGGGTGGCTGTCGATCACCAGGTGCATCAGGTAGCCCGCCAGGGTGGCGTAGAGGATGACGGCGGCCATCAGCCAGTGCAGCAGGCGGCTCAGGGGGTCATAGTAGTCTTTCGTCATGGGATTTTTCCGACTGGGGCCCAGGGTGCAGAGAGGCACCGGGAGCCCGGATGACAGGCACAAAAAAGAGGCCGCTCGGGCCTCTTCTGCTTGCGGGGGATCAGTTCACCAGGGTCCAGGCATCCTGCCAGTTGGTGCCCACGCCGGGCTCATACTGGGTCGCCGTGCTGGTCCAGATGGTGCACCAGCCACTGTAGGGGTAGGGCTTGCACTGGTAGATCTTGCCATCTTTCGGCTGCAGCACCTTGGTGCCTGCTGCATAGGATTTGAGTCCCTCCGGGAAGCTGTACTGGTAGTCACCGCCGCTGGCGGGATCCTTGAACATCAGGTCCAGGGTCTGCTGCAGGGGGGCACCGCCCGCCTTCGGCTTGCCCTCGATCACCAGCTGGTGGTGGCCGGCGCTCAGACCGCCGACCGCCATGGTGAAGCTCTGGCTGCTGTCCTTGATGTCGGCGCCGGTCTGGCCCTTGGCGGCGCCGCCATGGTCATACAGGGTGTTGGTGACCGCGAGATCCCCCTCGGCCGTGACGGTGAAGTTGAGGGTGACCTTGCCGTTGTCGAGCAGGTATTCGCTCTCCAGCCCGCTCACGCTGATGCTGTTGCCCACCGGGGGTTGCTGCTGCTCGAGCTGGACCTCGACCCGCTGCAGGTTGCTGCCCGCCTTCAGGTAGACGGGGTTCTGGCCGTAGACCGGGTTGAACTGGCCATCGGTGCCCTGCTGGCCTGCGCGGATCTGGCTCTGCTCGGCGTTGATCCTGGCGGCCAGATCGTGGGCCCAGTTGTTCTTCTGACCCTGCTCGGCGGAGCCTATGGTCAGCACTGTCTGCAGATCGGTGCGCTCGCCGTTGGCGTCGAATACCCGGGTCCTGGCCTTGTCGCCGACCACCAGATCGGTGGAGGGGTAGATGGTCCCGCCCTGGCTCCAGGTCAGCGGCGGCTGGGTGCCACCATCGAACTGGGCGTCGATGAGGTTGTAGAAGCTGTTGGCGGTATCGCCCACCTCCCAGACCCCGAGGATGACCTGGTAGCCGGTGCGCGCCGGCAGGGTGCACTGATGGGTGACCTGCTTGGGTGGTTGCACCATGCCCCCGTCGATGACGCAGAACGGATTGAGATCGAAGGAGTCCCTGGTCAGGGGCTGGTTCGGGTTCCACTCCTGCTTGGTGAGGTAGTAGCGCCAGTTGCGGGTCACGTGGTTGGCGGTGAAGGTCCAGCCGATGGCGAAGGGACCGGCCTGCACCTGGCGCTTGGTCCAGCGATCGCTAGTCTGGGCATTGAGCTCACCGAATTGCGGATGCCCGGCCGAGGCGATCTGGCCGTCGGCGGGGCCGCCATCGGGGAAGCCGGACGGCGCCTCCAGGCTCTGGGGCTCCCATTGAATGGCGCCACACTGGCTGTTGCCGCCGGTCTTGCACAGATAGTTGCGCCCTTCCGGCTGGCTGATGTAACCGTGGGCGAGCACGCCGCCGCTGGCCAGCAGCGCCAGCGCCGCGGCCACATGATTGAGTTGGATTTTTGCTGCCATACATTCCTCTGTTCGGTGATGTGGGCAGTCAAGTTGGCAGGGGAATTCCCCGTGACACACCTGGGTGTGGCAACCCCGCTATCCTGGACGACATGTCTTTAGACCGGAGGCTTTGCGTCCTGGCCTTTCAACCAGTTTGCCAAATGACTACATAAAGGGTCAGGGTGCCGCCCTTGAGGACGGCGCCACCATGATGGCTTCTTTTGATTAAATTATTAAGTGTAAATCTTTACAGCTTGACCTCATCGGAGTAGAGCAATCACTTAACACTCTGTTTTTAAAATTATATTTAATTCATCAAGTTGGGTTTTGCTTCGCCAGCTCTGTCAAAAGATGCAAAATCGCGACATTTTTCATCAATGAAAAAATCCCCTGCCGGCGAGGCCGGCAGGGGATGGGACTGTGTCAGACGGTCAGTGGTGCGGGTACTGGTCTGGGCGGCGGGAGGGCGCGGGGCGCGGGGCCTGACCGGGTGCCAGATCCCGGGGGAGGCCATTGCCGAGCCTGAACACCGCCAGCCGCTCGTCCAGGCTGCGCGACAGTCCGGCCAGCAGCTCGCTCTCCTGGGCCAGCTGGGAGGCGGCCTGGGACATCTCGAGCGCCGAGTCGTTGATGCCGCTGACGTTGCGGTTCATGTCTTCCGCCACCATGCTCTGCTGCTCCGCCGCCGTGGCTATCTGGGTCGCCATGTCGCTCACGTGCTGGATGTGGTTGACGATGAGGGAGAGATCCTGCCTCGCCTTCTCGGACTGGCCGACGCTGCTCTCCGCCAGCTTGCGGCTGGCATCCATGGCGCTGGCGGCGGTCACCGCCCGCTGCTGCAACTGGGTGATGGTGCTTTGGATCTCCTCGGTGGAGTGGCGGGTGCGGCTGGCCAGCTGGCGCACCTCGTCGGCCACCACGGCGAAGCCGCGACCCTGCTCGCCGGCCCGGGCCGCCTCTATGGCGGCGTTGAGGGCCAGCAGATTGGTCTGATCCGAGATGGCGCTGATGACGGCGGTCACCTCCCCTATCTGCATCACCCCCTCCTTGAGTCGATTGACCTGATGGGTAGCCTGCTCCACCTCGGTGGCGAGCGCCTGGATGCCGTGCACGCTGGCGTGGACGTCTTCGTTGCCGAGCCCGGCCTCGCTGGTGGCGTCCCGGGTGTCGCGGGCGGTGTTCTCGGCGTGGCCCGCCACATCCGAGATGGTGGCGCTCATCTCGTTCATGGCGGTGGCGAGCTGGGCCAGCTGATCCCGCTGGCTGTTGACCGCCTGGTTGGTCTGCTCGGCGGAGGCGGCGATGCGCAGGGCGGCATCCGCCACGTTGCGGGCACCCTGGCTGGCTTCCAGCAGGGCGCGGCGAATGGCGTCTAGCCCCTGATTGGTGCTGGTGGCGACGGCCCCCAGCTCATCCTTGCCATGCACCGGGATGCTCACCACCAGATCCCCGGCAGCCACCTGGGCCATGGCCCCCTTGATCTCGGCGAGCGGCCTGACGATGGAGCGGCTGATGGCCACCCCAAGCCACCCCATCAGCAGGATCACCAGCAGGGTGGCCCCTCCCATCAGCTCATACTGGGACCAGATGGTGGCCTCTATGTCCTGCAGCAGCACGCCCGAGCCCAGGATCCAGCCCCAGGGCTGGTAGCCGGCCACCAGGGACATCTTCTGGGCCGCCTCACCGGAGGGGGAGAGCCACTGGTACTCCAGGCGGCCCTGATGGCCGCCCTTGCCGAGATCCACCATGCGCTGCCAGTGGGATTCGGCGGGCGTCCCGCCCATCTGCTGGCCGACCAGCTCGGGCTTGGCAGGGTGCACCACCACCCGGCGATCCTCGTCCAGCACGAACAGATAGTTGTCCCCATCGAAGCGCATGCTGTCGAGCATGGCCTTGGCTTGCGCCTGGGCCTCTGGGGCGGGCAGGGTGGCGGCCAGGGTATGGATCCGGCTCATGGCGAGATCCAGCACCGCCTGCAATCTGGCTTCCCGCTCACTCATCAGGTTGCGATGCAGGGCACTGGCGGAGATGAGCAGCAGTGCGATGAAGCCGACCAGCGCCACCGAGAGCAGCAGCATCAGTTTGCGACTCACGGCGATATCACCGAGCTTGAACATAGTCTTTTCCTTCTTTCCCGTGCGGATCTGGTGAGGGCCAGTCAGCTGGCTGGCCTTGATTGTTTTGTGTTTAACATTTATTTAACTTTCAAGAGGTTGTGATGGTTGATTGCCAATTGAGTGTGTTGGCAACCAGTATAGCCAGCAGACAGAAACCCTCGCTTTTGGTAGCGTGGTCTGGCGCATCCCGGCGCACCATTTGCCGACTCTATTTGCAGGAAGTGTGAATGAGTTGGCATTTCACCAAAAAGGAGTGGGTGCCCCCGTGGCCGCCCCATAACAAGAGGGAATTTATGAGTTCCATTGCCAGGAATTACTTGAATCAGCTCAACGCCGACTACCTGCGAGTACACAGGCGCAAGGAGGATCTCTTCTGGTCCACCTACATGGGCATCAGCGACGATCAGGCCGGCTTCACCGCCGCCGAGCAGGCCTACAAGGCGTTCTGCGCCGATCCTGCTCGTCTGCCGGTGCTGCGGGAGATGCTTGCCCAGGCCGAGGAAGAAGAGCTCAAGCGCGGTCTGGGAGGCTGGATAGCCTTCTTCGAATGCAACGTCATCGAAGATCCGGCCGCCGCCGCCCTGATGGACGAGCTGGTGGCCGCCGAGGCGGATCTGTTCG
Organism: Aeromonas genomosp. paramedia; assembly: GCF_023093515.1. NCBI lineage: Bacteria > Pseudomonadati > Pseudomonadota > Gammaproteobacteria > Aeromonadales > Aeromonadaceae > Aeromonas > Aeromonas genomosp. paramedia. The sequence continues at coordinate 140,295 of NZ_JAAROG010000031.1, read as the reverse complement.
CCCGCCGCAAGGGGCTCAAGCTCACCCTGCTGGACGAGCAGGGCCAACAAGTGGCCGGCAGCCTGCCCGCCGCCAGCACGGCGCTGGCCGCAAGTAGCGACGAGCAGGTGCGCCAGAGTGCGCTCGCCATGTTCCACACCCTGGAGCAGTGGGTGGTCGGCAACGGTTTTCTCGAGGTGGTGGCCCTGCGCAACCGCTTCGCCCGGGCCATGGGCTATCGGGACTACTTCGACTACAAGGTGCACAAGAACGAGCAGATGAGCCCGGAGCAGCTGTTCGCCGTGCTCGACGACTTCATCGCCCGCACCGAGCAGCGGGTGCACCAGAGCCTGGCGGAGCTGAAAGCCGCCAAGGGGGAGGCCGCGCTGCTGCCCCACAACCTGCGCTACAGCGTGAGCGGCGACGTGACCCGCCAGCTCGACCCCTATGTTCCCTTCTCCCGGGCGCTGAAGGATTGGGTCCAGAGCTTCCGCCGCCTCGGCATCCAGTATCGCGGCGCCACCCTGACCCTGGATCTGCTGACCCGGGAGGGAAAATACGAGAACGGCTTCTGCCATGGCCCGGTGCCAAGCTTCTGGCAGGAGGGGGAGTGGGTGCCGGCGGTGGTCAACTTCACCAGCCTGGCGGATCCTGCCCAGGTGGGCAGCGGCTGGAGCGGTCTCAACACCCTGTTCCACGAGGGGGGCCATGCGGCGCACTTTGCCAACGTCACCGGCAACGCCCCCTGCTTCTCCCAGGAGTTTCCGCCTACCTCCATGGCCTATGCCGAGACCCAGTCGATGTTCTGCGACAGCCTGCTGGACGACGCCGACTGGCTCAAGGGCTACGCCAGGAACGCGGTGGGGGAGGCGATCCCCGACGAGCTCATCAAGGGGATGATAGAGGCGCGCCAGCCGTTTCGGGCCTTCAACGAGCGCCAGATAGCGCTGGTGGCCTACTTCGAGCGGGATCTCTATGCCATGGCCGAGAGCGAGCGCACTCCAGAGGCGGTGCTGGCGCTGGCCCGCCGCTGGGAGCGCCAGATCCTGGGGGTGGAGAGTCCGCGTCCGCTGCTGGCCATTCCGCACCTGCTGAATCAGGAGTCGGCCTGCGCCTATCACGGCTACCTGCTGGCGCTGATGGCGGTGGAGCAGACCCGTGCCTACTTCCTGGGGCGCGACGGCTACCTCACCGACAACCCGCGCATCGGGCCGGATCTGGCCGCCCACTACTGGGGGCCGGGCAACGGCATGACCCACGATGAGACGCTGCGCAGCCTCACTGGGGAAGGCTTCAGCGCCGCTCCCCTGGCCGAGGCGTGCAACCAGAGCGTGGCGCAGGCGTGGGCGACGGCCGCAGCCTGCATGACGGCGGCGAGCCAGCGCCCGCCGGCAGGGGAGGGGACGCCCCTCGACGCCCACATCCGGGTGATGCACGGCGCCGAGCTGATAGCCGACAACCTCGAGTCGGAGACCCGCATGCTGGCCGACTTCGAGGTCTGGATCCGCCAGCATTATCAGCGCGAGCCCGCCGCCGCCCGGTGAGGCGCGCCTCGACCAGCAAGCCCTGCCCATCGGCAGGGCTTGTTCATTTCAGCGGGAAGCAAGCCTGGCGAGGCGGGACGGGATCTTGGCCGCGGCGCCGAGTCGGGGCGCAAGGTGCGTCTGTTTTTTGCGCCATCTATCTGTTTTGGCTATTAATTATGGTGATGCGCAGAGGCTTTGGCTGAGCGCTGGCGAGGCGGGTCACAGATATGTTTCTCTGGATATATTGAGTATTCACGGCGATCCCATATCATGGCGCTCGCTCGCCGCCAGAGAGTGGCGACATTCAGATGATTAGCTAAATACAAAGCCCTGAAGGCTTGTCGAGGGATGGAAATTGAGAGCCGTATTGTTGTGTTTGCTGGGGCTGTGGCCCGCATTGAGTTTTGCCACCCTGTCCGCCGACATGGTGGTGGTCAAGAAGTCGAGCTATAGCCTGACCCTGATGAAGGATGGCAAGCCGGTCAAGCGCTATTGGGTCGCCCTGGGGCCGGCTCCCAAGGGGCACAAGCTGCAGGAAGGGGATCAGCGTACCCCGGAAGGGCGCTACACCCTCGACTACAAGAAGAGCAATTCCGGCTTCTACAAGGCTATCCACATCAACTACCCGAATCTGGACGACATCAAGCGTGCCAACGAGCTGGGAGTGCGCCCGGGCGGCATGATCATGATCCATGGTCAGCTCAACCGCATGGGGGATCGCAGGGTACAGCCGTCCAACTGGACCAATGGCTGCATCGCCGTGCTCAACCACGAGATGGACGAGATCTGGAACGCCGTCGAGCCTGGCACCCCCATCATCATCGAGCCCTGATCCTCGCCCCTCACGCCCGCTGCCCAGCGGGCGTTTTATTTCCGCCCTGGATGGCGTGACAGCCCATCCCGCGCCGTGCTAGTTTTTCCGGCTCGCGTTGGAAGTCACAAGGATGATCCCATGATGTCAGGAACGAGCCTCCCTGCGCCCGAGCGCACGGGCGTGCTCTGGTGGCGCGCCACCCTGGATATTCTCCCCCTCTCCATTTCCGTGATCCCCTGGGGGATACTGTGCGGCGCCCTGGCGTTGCAGGCGGGCCTGAGCCCGGTGCAGGCCCAGCTGATGTCGCTGCTGGTCTATGCCGGCGCCGCCCAGCTCTCGGCCACCACATTGTTCGGGGCGGGCACCCCCTTGCTGCCCATCATGGGTTCCACCATGGTCATCACCTCCCAGCATCTGCTCTACGGCTTCACCTTCCGCCGGGACGTGCTGCCGCTCTCCCTGCGCTGGCGTGCCAGCCTCGCCTTCTTCCTGACCGACGAGATGTTCGCGGTGGCACTCAAGGACAGGGAGCGCCACGGCGTCTTCAACCCCGCCTATGCCCTGATCGCGGGCTTCGTGTTCTACCTGTTCTGGAACCTGGCGACCCTGCTCGGCATCGCCGCCGGCCAGTACATAGAGGGGCTGGACAAGATGGGGCTGGACTTTGCCATCGCCGCCACCTTCATCGCCATGACCATACCCGCCATGAAGAACCTGCCCATGGTGGCGGCGACTGTGGTGAGCGGCGGCACTGCGCTGCTCACCAAGCCGCTGCTGGCGGAGATCCACATCATCATCTCGGCCCTGGCCGGCATGGTGGTGGGCTATGTATTGCACCGGATGAGGAGATGACCATGGGCTGGCTGATGATAGGCCTGCTGGCCCTGATCACCTTCTTCAACCGCTTCGCCTTCTTCTCGCGGCTGACCCGCTATCAGCCCGGTGCCGAGATGGGGGCCTTCCTCAGCTTCTCGGCCCAGTCGGTGCTGACCGCCATCTGGCTGCCCATCGTCTTCAGCTATGAGCCGGGCAAGGGGCTGGAGTGGGATCCGGATTACCTGGCCGCGACCCTGCTGGTGACGGTGCTGACCCTGCTGCGGCTGCCGACCCTGGTGGTGGTGGTGGTCGGCATGGGGGGCTTCTTCCTGCTGCGCTGGCAGGGGGGACTGGCGGCGCTGCTGCCCTGGTTGGGTTGAGCCGTGATCCCGCCTAACGGATGTCTCTATCAGACATCCGTTATGTTATGAATGTCACTTCAAAAAAGGCCTCTCGAGAGTGAGGATTTAGGGACTGTCCGCCAAGGAGCTCCTCATGTCTTTCACCGAAACCTGTCAGCGCATAGTGCGCGACCCCCTGCTCTCCCCGGCTCAGAAGAGCCATGCCCTGGCGCTCGCCGCCGAGAATGCGCTGCCCTATCCCGCGCTCCCTGCCGAGGTGAGCGAGGCGATGGCGCAAGGGGTGCTGTGCGACATGTTCGAGGGACATGCCCCCTACAAGCCGCGCTATGTGCTGCCGGACTACCAGAAGTTCCTGCGCCAGGGCTCGGCCTGGCTGGAGCTGGCACCGCCGCAGGATTTCGACGAGGCGCTCGATGCCCTGCGCATCCTCTATCACCATGTGCCCTCGGTCACCGGCATGCCGGTCTGGCTGGGGCGCCTCGATCACCTGCTGCTGCCCTTCGTCGGGGAGCTGGATGACGAGACGCTGTATCGCAAGCTGAAAGGCTTCTGGATCTACCTGGACAGGGTGCTGCCGGATGCCTTCATGCACGTCAACATAGGCCCGGATGACAACAGGATCTGCCACCTGATCCTGCGCATCGACGGCGAACTCAGGCAGGTGGCGCCGAACCTCAGCCTGTTTCACGATCCCGCATCGACCCCTGACAGCCTGCTGATGCAGGGGGTGCAGAACATAGCCCTGTGCGGCAAGCCCCACATAGTCAACTACCCGATCCACAGGGAGACCTTCGACGAGCGGGGCTTTGGCATCGTCAGCTGCTACAACGCCCTGCCGCTCGGGGGCGGCGCCAATACCCTGGTGCGCCTCTCCCTCAAGGGGATGGCCGAACAGAGCGCCGACCTCGAGGAGTTCATGACGCGCTGGCTCCCCCACTACTGCGAGCAGGCCTCCCGGCTCATCGAGGCAAGGGCCGCCTTCCTGCACGAAGAGTCCGGCTTCTTCGCCAGCTTCCTGGTGGAAGAGGGCTTGATCGAGGAGGCGCGGTTCGTCCCCATGTTCGGCATCTTTGGCATGGCGGAGGGGGTGAACCTGCTGATGGATAAGGCGGGGCTGCCCGGGCGCTATGGCCACGACGAGGGGGCCAACCAGCTCGGCCATCGCATCTCGGCCCGGCTCTCGGCCTGGGTGACGGCCCGGCCCCAGCCCCACGCCTGGGGCGGGCGTGCCCTGCTGCACTCCCAGGGCGGGCTCAGCCTGGACAAGGGGGTCACCCCCGGGGTGCGCATCCCTTATGGGGATGAGCCGGATCCCGCCAGCCACCTGCTGGCCCTGGCCCCGCACCACGGTTTTTATCACTCCGGGATCAGCGAGATCCTGACCCTGGATCCCACCATACGCCAGAACCCGCAGGCGCTGCTGCAGCTCTGCAAGGGGGCCTTCGCCCTCGGCATGCGCGAATTCAGTGCCAACGTGGCGGACAGCGATCTGGTGCGGGTGACCGGCTACATGATCCGCAAGAGCGACCTGGCCCGCTTCGCCGCCGAAGGGTCGCGGTTGCAGACCACCTGCCTCGGCGCCGAGGCGAGCGAGCTGACCGGGATCCGCCAGCGGGCGCCGCGGGTGCTGGGCCTTGAGGCAAGCCTGTGTGACTACTGAGGATGACAAGGGAAGGCGCACGGCGACGGTCAGTCGCTGGTTGCCCTTTTCCTGCGTGGACGGCCCCGGCAACCGGCTGGTGCTCTTCCTGCAAGGGTGCAACTTTCGCTGCCCTGGCTGCCACAACCCCCACACCATAGGGCGGTGCGATCACTGTGGCGACTGCGTGCCCGGCTGCCCGAGCGGGGCCCTGACGCTGGTCGAGGGCCGCCCTGGCGAGAGCCGAGTGCGCTGGCAGGCGTCGCTCTGCACCCATTGCGATCGCTGCCTGGATGCCTGCCCCCGCAGCGCCAGCCCCAAGACCCACCAGATGTCGGTGGCCGAGGTGCTGATCCTGCTGCGTCGCTACGGCCCGCTGCTCACCGGCATCACAGTCTCCGGCGGCGAGGCGACCACCCAGCTGCCGTTCGTGATCGACCTGTTTGCGGCCATCAAGGCCGCGCCCGACCTAGCCCACCTGAGCTGCCTGCTCGACAGCAACGGATCCCTTGGCGAAACGGGCTGGCAGCGGCTGCTGCCGGTGCTGGACGGCGCCATGATCGATCTCAAGGGGTGGCGCGAGTCGGCGCACCAGGCGCTCACCGGTCAGGGCCGCGAGCGGGTGCTGGCGTCGCTGCAACTGCTTGCGCGGGCGGGCAAGCTGGCGGAATTGCGGCTGCTCCAGGTGCCGGGGCGCACTGATTTCATCGATGCCGATGGCAAGCTGGAGGCGGGCCTGGCCACCTTCTTGCAGACCCTGGGACCCGTGCCCATTCGTCTCAACGGCTTTCGCCATCACGGGGTGCGCGGGGAGGCGACGCTCTGGCAGGAGGCCGCCATGGAGGAGCTTGAAAGGTTGTCCAACGCATTGAAGGTGAAAGGATTTGGCCCTGTTTCCCTGCCGCCGCTGTGACGGGAACCGAATGTTCTGCCTCCTGAGACCCGATATGACGCAACTGTGAAGTCTGTCTATTTGGTGTGCGCAACGTGGCGGCTAGAATGGGAAAACCGCCCACCATCAACAGATACCCATGAGTGAAGCCAACGCCATTTATCGAGTGCAGTTTATTTGTCACAACGAGCGTTACGAGGTCTATGTCAGAGACGTGAATCAGGGCCAGCTGTTTGGCTTCATCGAGATCGCGAACTTCGTGTGGGACAACCACACGGCGCTCATCGTCGATCCCAGCCACGAGAAGCTCAAGAGTGAGTTTGCCGACGTCAACCGCACCCTGATCCCCATGCACCAGGTGCTGCGCATCGATCAGGTGCGCAAGCAGGGGGCTGCTCGCATCACTGAGCTTGGCAACAACGTCGCCTCCTTCCCGAGCCCCATCTACACCAAGAAGCCCTGAGCCGCCCGGCACTCTCAGGCACCCAGCTCCCGGGCGAGCTGCAGGATCCGCTGGCGGAACCAGTGCAGGGCGGGATCTTCCCCCAGAGGGCCGTACCACACCAGGCTGTGGGTCACGGCGCCGTAATCGAAGGGGACGGGCCGGCTTACCAGCCCGGACGGCCTGGCCTGCCCGGCCCAGCCGTCGATGGCGGTGAGGATGAGATCGCTCTGGCGCAGCAGGGCGGCGGCACTGCCAAAGTCCGGCAGGGTGGCACCAATCTGGCGCCTTACCTGGTGCTGGGCCAGGCTCTGCTCGAAGAAGGGGTCGGCCAGCTCGCTGTCGCGAATGACGATATGGCGCCAGCTTAAGTAAGCATCCAGATCCCAGGGCTGATCCTGCGCCGGATGATCCGCGCGCAGCAGGCAGACCAGCTTGTCTTCCCGCAGCGTCTCCCATACCAGGCCCGGCTGGCTGGGCAGGGGCTGGCTCTGATCGTGGGGCAGGATCACGAAGTCGAGCTTGCCCGCCGCCAGCGCCGCCAGTCCCTGCTGATCCTTGTTCCAGATGACGGGCACCAGCCCGGGCACCTCCCGCATCAATTTCCCCAGCACGGGCCCCATGGGCCAGATCATGCTGCTTTCCCGCATCGCCAGATTCAGCTCCCCCTGCCAGCTGGCGGGGTTGAAGCCCTCCGGACTGGTGAGGCCGTTCAGCTCGCTCAGCAGCCGGCGCAGGCTGGGGCCGAGCCGCTCGGCAAAGGGGGTCAGCAACAGCTGGTTGCCCTGGCGGTAGAGCAGCTGATCCCCCAGCAGCTCCCGCAGCTGGTTGAGGGTCTTGCTGACGGTGGAGGGGGTGGTGCAGAGGCGCTCGGCGCTGCGGGTGACGCTCTGGGTGTCCAGCAGCAGGTGCAGGGTCACCAGATGGCGTCCGCCGAGGCGTGAGAGCGCGATGAGATCCATGAAACCTCCCGGGATGAAGCCCGTGCGGGCGAGGATGAGGGGGGCGTCTGCCCTTCCAGCCGGAGCAAACAAAAAGCCCCGCTTGAGCGGGGCATGGGGATTAACCCTTGAGCACGGCGGCCATGGCGTCCGCCACGTAGTCGACGTTGCGGCTGTTGAGGCCCGCCACGCACATGCGGCCTGAGCGCACCAGATAGACGGCGAACTCTTCGCGCAGGCGGTCCACCTGCTCCGGCGTGAAGCCGGTGTAGCTGAACATGCCGCGCTGGCTGATGAAGTAGCCGAAGTCGCGGCCCGGCACCTTGGCGCTAAGCACCTCGAACAACTTCTGGCGCATGGCCTTGATGCGGGTGCGCATCTCTGTCACCTCCCCGACCCAGAGGGCGTGCAGCTCGGGCTGGCTCATCACGGCCGCGGCTACCTGACCACCGTGAGTGGGGGGGCTGGAGTAGTTGCGGCGCACCGTGGCCTTCATCTGACCCAGCACCCGGCTCGCCTCTTCGGCATCCTGGCAGATCACCGACAGGCCGCCGCAGCGCTCGCCGTAGAAGGAGAGGTTCTTGGAGAAGGAGTTGCTGACGAAGAAGCTGACACCGGCGGCCACCATGGCGCGGATGGCGTAGGCATCCTCTTCCAGCCCGTCGCCGAAGCCCTGATAGGCGATATCCATGAAGGGGATCAGGTTCTTCTCGACCACCAGGGCGATCACCTGGTCCCACTGGGCGCGGGAGAGATCCACCCCGGTCGGGTTGTGACAGCAGGGGTGCAGCAGCACTATGCTCTTCGCCGGCAGGGTGCCGAGGCAGTCGATCATGGCGTCGAACTGCACGCCGCCGGTGGCCGCGTCGTAGTAGGGGTAGTCGTGCACCTTGATGCCGGCCCCCTCGAACATGGCCTTGTGGTTGTCCCAGGTCGGATTGCTGACCCACACCTCGGAGGTCGGGAAGTAGCGCTTGAGCAGATCGGCGCCGATCTTCAGGGCGCCGGAGCCGCCGATGGTCTGGATGGTGGCGATGCGACCCGCCTTGACCGCTTCATGGTTGGCACCAAACAGCAGGTGCTGTACCGCGGTGCGGTAGTTGGCGGCCCCTTCCATCGGCTGATAGGGGCGCGGCGCCGGCGCGGCGGCGCGCTGGGCTTCGGCCTGCTGCACCGAGGGCAGCAGCGGAATGCGGCCCTGCTCGTCGTAATAGAGGCCGATCCCCAGGTTCACCTTCTGCTCGCGGGTGTCTTTGTGGAAGGTCTCGACGAGCGTGAGTATGGGGTCGCCAGCATAGGCATCGACGTGTTCAAACATGGGGGGTCCTTGAAGTTGACTGTCCAATTTTCGCCGGCCCTGGGCCGGGGCCGTTATCATGGCGTAATCTGGAAGTGGCCTCAAGTTGTTCGGCATGGCGGCAAGGATGACAGCTGTTGTCGTAGCAAGCGGGCGGCGTGGTTCCTGCAGAAAAGGCCAGCCATAAAATTAATCCCCCCATTTTGGTCGCTGAGGATGCCTTTTATAGTGTCACTTGGATAACATTATCCTGTATCTGGCGCTCAATCACGACGGTCACCGGGTTGCCCGCATCTTATGCAGGGCCCCCTGAGACAAGTGATTAGTTGCATAATAAACCGAGAATTTTCTGACAACACATTGCAGTGTGCCTGGGTCCCGTTGCGGGGCCCCACCATAACGGGTGACCCATCGCCGATGACTCGACACGTTTCTAATGCCTCTTCCCCCTGGCTGGACTGGCACGGCCTGGGTGGCTGGAATATCTATTTCCTTGCCAAGTTTGCCCTGCTCTGGGCGGGCTACCTCAATTTCCATCCCCTGATCAATCTGGTGTTTGCCACCTTCCTGATCTTCCCCCTGCCCCGGGCTGGGCTGCGGCGCATCCGGCACTGGCTGGCACTGCCTGTCGGGGTGGGGATCTTCTATCACGACACCTGGCTGCCGGGCATGGAGAGCATTCGCGCCCAGGGGGCGCAGGTCTTCTCCTTTACCCTGGATTACTGGCTTGAGCTGCTCGGCCGCTTCATCAACTGGGAGATGGTCGGCGCCGGCTTCGTGATGCTGACCCTCTATCTGTTCATCGCCCAGTGGCTGCGCTTCACCCCCTGGATCCTGCTGGCCCTGCTCTGGCTGTGGCTCTCGCCCCTGGTGGGGGATCCCTTTGCTTCGCAGGCAACCCAGGTCGCCAGCACCGACAAGGGCCGCGAGCCGACGGCTGAGCCTGTGGACAAGAAGGTATCCATGGCGGAGCAGCTGGATCAGAGCGCCCCGCCGACCAACCAGAATCTCAATGCCTACCTCGACAGCTTCTACGCGCAGGAGCGGGACAGGGTCGTGCATTTCCCGCAGCAGTTGCCGGCGGATGCGGCCCCCTTCGACGTGCTCATCATCAACATCTGCTCCCTGGCCTGGAGCGACGTGACGGCCAGCGATCTGATGGCTCACCCCATAGGTCGCCACCTGGACCTGATGTTCAAGCACTTCAACTCGGCCACCTCCTACAGCGGCCCGAGCTCCATCCGGCTGCTGCGGGCCAGTTGCGGACAGACCAGCCACCAGGGGCTCTACACGACAGCGCCCAGCCAGTGCCTGCTGTTCGACAACCTGGCCCAGCTCGGGTTTGAGAAGCAGGTCGCCATGGATCACTCGGGGGCATTCGGCAACTACCTCAAGGATCTGCAGCAGTATGCCAGCCTGGATGTCCCCCTCATGAGCAAGGAGGGGATGCCCCACGATCTCGCCTCCTTCGATGGGGAACCCATCTATCGGGATGATGCCCTGTTCGCCCGCTGGCTGAGTGAGCGGCAGAAGAGCAAGGCCGAACGCAATGTGACCTTCTTCAACCTCATCGCCCTGCACGACGGCAACCGCTACGCGGCCACCCGCCAGATTGCCCCCTACAAGGCGCGACTGCAGACCCTGCTCGATCAACTGGATCAGTTCCTCACCTCGCTGGAGCAGTCTGGTCGCAAGGTGGCGGTGATCCTGGTGCCCGAGCACGGGGCGGCCATCGCCGGCGACAAGATGCAGATGGCCGGTCTGCGGGACATCCCCAGTCCCAGCATCACCCAGGTGCCGGTCGGGGTTGCCCTGATCGGTGCCAAGGGCGGCCATGGAGCGACCAAGGCCATAGATACCCCCAGCAGCTTCCTGGCCATCTCTGAGCTCATCTCGCGCCTGGTCGGCGGCAACACCTTCGGCAGTGCCACCATAGATTGGGACGGGCTGCTCAAGGGGTTGCCCGAGACGCCAGCAGTCTCGGAGAACCAGGGCTCGGTCGTGCTCGAATATCAGGGCAAGTACCACATCAAGCTGGGGGAGGGGGACTGGGTCCCCTATCCCCTATGACACCGGAGGCTGAGATGCAGAGTGAACGGCGACCCGTGACGCCCACCCCCTTCGGTGTGCCGGTCGAAGGCGGCATGATGAGCGATGTGGCCATGGTGCAGCAGGCCTTCGGCGTGAGCCTCTCCTATCAGGACATCGCCTTCAGGGAGCGGCTCGTCGCCTTGCGCGAGCGTTTCCCCCTGCTGGCGGAACTGGAGATGAGGGGGCCTGAATGAATTGCGTTGCCCTGCAAGGGATCCGTGGCGGCGTGGGCACCAGCTCCCTCGTCGCCGGCCTGGCGCTGGCGGCCCGGGAGCAGGGGGCCAGGGTGCTGGCGGTGGATCTGTGCCATGACAACCTGCTTGGCATCCATCTGGGGTTGCCCCATGCCGATGCCAGGGGCTGGAGCCGGCTGGCGGATCCGGCGCGGGAGTGGCGCTCGGCACTCTATCACTATGAGGAGGGGCTGGATCTGCTGCCCCATGGCGGCCAGCCGGGAGCATCCGCAGGGGAGTGGCTGCAGGCCCTCGACGGTTATGATCTGGTGCTGCTGGATCTGCCCCTGGGCCCGGTTCCCGCGCTCCCTTGCCGGCTGCTGACCATAGTCAATGCCGATGCCAACTGCCATGTGCGACTCCATCGCCATGCCTGGGCGGCCGGGGAGCGGCTGCTGGTGACCCAGTTCAGCAGCCGCCGGGCCCTGCAGCAGGATCTGCTGGATCTCTGGCAGGCGGCCGGCCTGCCCCTGCTCGGCCTGCGGCTGCACCGGGACGAGGCGATGGCCGAAGCCATGGCCGCCAAGCAGCCGGTGGGCCGCTATGCCCCCACCAGCCTGATCGCCCACGAGCTGGCCTCCCTGGCCAGCTGGTGTCTGGGCGCCGGGGGCGACGACCCATGCTAGCCCGGCTGTTGACGCCGACGGCGAGCCTCTGGTGCTCCCGGCATTACCAGGGGCTGCGCCGCCAGGGCGGCTCCCGGCTGGGATCCGCCGGTCTGACCCTGGTGTGGCTGCTGGCCTGGACCCTGTTTCCTCTGGAGCGCCATGGCTGGCAGTGGGTGCTGAGCCATGCAGAGGGGCTCTATCCCCACCTGGCCCGGCCCCGGGTCGGGGATCCCCTGCGCATCCTGTTGCAGAGTGTCTGGATCATCGTACGCCGTCCCAGGCCGATACCCCTGCGCTGGCCCACCTCCTGGCAGCGCGCCTGGCTGTGGGGCACCCAGGCCCTCGGCCGCTTCCTGATCCGGCAGGAAGAGAAGGGGCTGGCGGCGGCCAGGGCCACCCCCAGGGAGGCGCGCTGGAAGAGCGTGCTGCTGTGCGCAGTGGCCGGCACCCTCTCCCTGCTCTGCATCACCCAGCCATTCACCCTCGAGGCCCAGCTGGTGTTCGTCATCATGCTGATGGGGATGGCCTTCATCCTGCGCGCCGTGCCGGGCCGCTACCCCATGCTGATGATGATGGTGCTCTCCCTCACCGTCTCCTGCCGCTACATCTGGTGGCGCTACACCTCCACCCTGGACTGGTTCGATCCCGTCAGCCTCACCTGCGGCCTCTTGCTGCTGGCCGCCGAGACCTATGCCTGGATAGTGCTGCTGCTCGGCTACTGGCAGACGGCCTGGCCGCTGAATCGCCCCCCGGCGCCCTTGCCGGCGGACCCGGCACAGTGGCCCAGCGTGGATCTGATGATCCCCACCTACAACGAGGATCTCGCCATCGTCAAGGGCACAGTCTACGCGGCCCTGGCCCTCGACTGGCCCGCCGACAAGCTGACCGTCTGGCTGCTCGATGACGGGGACAGAGCGTCGTTTCGCGCCTTCGCCGAAGAGGCGGGGATCCGCTATGTGGCGCGGCCGACCCACGAGCACGCCAAGGCCGGCAACATCAACTACGCGCTCAGGCAGGCGAGCGGGGATCTGGTCGCCATCTTCGACTGCGATCACCTGCCGACCCGCTCCTTCCTGCAGATGACGGTGGGCTGGTTCTACCGGGATCCCAGGCTGGGGGTGGTGCAGACTCCCCATCACTTCTTCTCCGCCGATCCGTTCGAGCACAACCTGCAGCGGTTTCGCAAGATGCCGAACGAGGGGGCGCTGTTCTACGGCCTGGTGCAGGATGGCAACGACATGTGGGACGCCAGCTTCTTCTGCGGCTCCTGCGCCGTCATCAAGCGCTCTGCCCTGGACGAGATCGGCGGCATCGCGGTGGAGACGGTCACCGAGGATGCCCACACCTCGTTGCGGCTGCACCGCCTTGGCTACACCTCCGCCTATATCCGTATCCCCCTGGCGGCGGGGCTGGCCACCGAGAGTCTCTCCGCCCACATAGGGCAGCGCATCCGCTGGGCGCGCGGCATGGTGCAGATCCTGCGCCTGGACAACCCCCTGTTTGGCAAGGGGCTCAATCTGGGGCAGCGGCTCTGCTACTTCAACGCCATGCTGCACTTCCTGTCGGGCATACCGCGCCTCATCTTCCTGACGGCGCCACTCGCCTTCCTGATCCTGCACGCCTACATCATCTATGCCCCGGCGGCGGCCATCGCCCTCTACATGCTGCCGCACATCTTCCACAGCGCCCTGACCAACTCCCGGTTGCAGGGCAAGGTGCGCCACTCCTTCTGGGGGGAGGTCTACGAGACTGTGCTGGCCTGGTACATAGCCAGGCCGACCACGGTGGCGCTGTTTGCCCCCCACAAGGGCAAGTTCAACGTCACCGCCAAGGGGGGCATGACGGAGGAGGTGTATCTGGATCTGTCGGTCTCCAGGCCCTATCTGATCCTGATCCTGCTCAACCTGTGCGGGCTGGGCTACGGCATCTGGCGCATCTGTACCGGCCCGGCCGACGAGGTGCTGACCCTGATCCTCAGCATGCTGTGGACCCTCTACAACATGACCATACTGGGCGGGGCGCTGGCGGTTGCGTTCGAGCCGCGCCAGGTGCGCACCAACCCCAGGGTGGAGATGGTGATGCCGGCGGCCATCAAGCTGGCCAACGGCCACCTCTATCCCTGCACCGTCAAGGACTACTCCAATGGCGGGGTCGGCGTCCTGCTCGAGGACGCCCTGCCCCTGGCCGACAAGGAGAGGGTCTGGCTGCTGCTGCGCCACGGCCAGCGGGAGCAGGCCTTCGCCGCCAAGGTGCAGCGGGTGTTCGGTCGCAAGCTGGGGCTGGAGCTGGAGCCCATGGAGCAGGCCCAGCACATCGCCTTCATCCAATGCACCTTCGCCCGGGCCGACACCTGGTCCCTGTGGCAGCAGCGCCTGGGCAAGGATCGTCCGCTCCACAGCCTGCTCGACATCACGCTGCTCGGCTGGGGAGCCTACTGGCGCCTGGCGCGCACCTCACCCATCGGCTTTGTTTGTATCCTGCTTGAGAAGCTGGCTCGCTGGCTGCTCTCTTTCGTTCCACGTCGCGTCTCGCCGGATTTCCGGTCCGGGGCTCCGACCACACAGACAGTGAAAGGATGATGAAACCACAACGCTACCTTATCCCTCTCCTGCTGATGACGCAGAGTGCGCTGGCCGCCGAAGCCGGCGGCCCCTTGCCGCCGGTGCCCGCACCGGTGCGCAGTCAGGACCTGAGTTTCGAACAGATGTCCTCCTCTCCGGGCACCCTCTCCCTGCGTGGCAATGCCCCTGACGGTCAGGCGGACTTCACGGTGCGGCGGGACGAGGTGGTCACCCGGGCCAGCCTGGATCTCGACTTCACACCGTCCCCCTCCTTGCTGCCGCTGCTCTCCCAGATCAAGGTCTACCTCAATGACGAGCTGATGGGGGTCACCGCCCTCACCAAGGAGCAGATGGGGGAGCGTACCCATGCCCGCATCGAGCTGGATCCCCGCTACGCCAAGGACTTCAACCGGATCAAGGTGAGCTTCGTCGGCCACTACCAGAAGGTGTGCGAGAACCCGGCGAGCGATACCCTGTGGCTCAACGTCAACCGGGACAGCAAGCTGAGCCTGCAACTGCAGACCCTGCCGGTGCGCAACGAGCTCTCCTTCTTCCCCATGCCGTTCCTCGACGTGCGGGACAATGGCAAGCTGATCCTGCCCATGGTGTTCAGCGGCGCAGTTCCGCTCCTGCAACAGCAGGCGGCAGCCGTGCTGGCCTCCTGGTTCGGCACCAAGGCCCAGTGGCGGGGCCAGCACTTCCCGGTGCTTATCAACCAGCTGCCGGATCGCAACGGGGTGATCTTCGCCACCAACGACGCCCGTCCCGACTTCCTGGTCGACTACCCCAAGGTGAAGGGGCCCACCATCGACATGATCAGCTCCCCGGACAACCCCTATGTGAAGCTGCTGTTGATCCTGGGACGGGATCAGCAGGATCTGCTGACCGCGGCCAAGGGGCTGGCTCAGGGGGAGGTGCTGCTGCGCGGCCAGAGCGTGCTGGTGGACGAGGTGAAGCCGCTGGCCCCGCGCCAGCCTTATGATGCCCCCAACTGGGTGCGGCTCGATCGCAAGATGCGGTTCGACGAGCTGACGGACTATCCGGGCCAGCTGCAGGCGACGGGCAGCCGGCTCTGGCCCATGAGCCTGACGCTGCGGCTGCCGCCGGATCTCTATCTGCTGGGCGCCAACGGCATCAAGGCGGATCTCAAGTACCACAACACGGCACCGATCCAGCGGGATGGCTCCCGCCTGGACGTGGCGGTCAACGGCCAGTTCATGAAGTCGTTCCCGCTCGAGCCGGGTGAGGCCAAGAGCGAGCAGTTGCTCACCCTGCCGCTCTGGTTCGCCGCCGATGACGACGCCACTGTGCTGCGCATGCCCGGGCTCAAGACTACCCAGTCCAACAGCCTGAGCTTCTCGTTTGAATATGCCAGGGAGATGAAGGGGGGCAATGAGAACGGCCGCTGCGATCTGGTGCTGCCCCCCGCCCATCAGGTGCGCATCGACGAGGGCTCCACCATCGACTTCAGCGGCTATCGCCACTTCATCGAGATGCCGAACCTCAAGGCGTTCGCCTATGCGGGCTTCCCGTTCAGCCGGATGGCGGATCTTGCCGACAGCCAGGTGGTCATGCCCGCCAGGGCGCACCCGGCGCAGATCACCACATTGCTCGATGCGGTGGGAGCCATCGGGGCCGAGACCGGTTATCCGGCCCTCTCCCTGCGAGTCCTGGATGACTGGGAGCAGGCCCGCACCGCCGATCTGGATACCCTGCTCATCGGCACCCTGCCCGAGGAGTTTCAGGGGGATCTGGCGCCAGACGCCCTGCTGCAGGCCACCCGCAGCTGGGTCAACGAGCCGACCCGCCAGCATCAGGGGGATCTGCTGCACAGCATGGCCGATCGCCAGCCCCAGGCCAGGGTCGGCATGACGGGCAACCGCGCCATCGCCGTCATCCTGGGCCTGCAGTCGCCGACCCACGAGCAGCGCAGCCTGGTGGCCCTGCTGGCCGACGGTCCGGCCGGGGTCAGGCTGCTCAACGACACCCTGCAAAACGCCACTCTGCGCGGCCAGGTCGCGGGCTCTGTGGCCATCATCCGTGAGTCCGGGGTGAAGAGCCTGGAGGTCGGGGAGCGTTATGAGGTGGGCTATCTGCCCTGGTGGGAGCGAGTCTGGCAGCTGTTTGCCGAGTACCCGCTGCGCCTCGCCGGACTGACGCTGCTCTGCATGCTGGTGCTGGGCTGGGGCCTGCGGGTGCTGCTGGCCGGTGCCAGCCGTAGCCGCCTGAAGGAAGATTAAGAGATGACTCAGATGAAAAAAGCCTGTGGTGCCCTGCTGCTCTGGGCCCTGTGTACCCTGCCTGCCCTGGCGGCCTGTGACTGGCCGGCGTGGCAGCATTTTCGCCAGCACTACATCAGCGAGGAGGGGAGGGTCATAGACCCGGCCGACGGTCGGCGGATCACCACCTCCGAGGGCCAGAGCTACGGCCTCTTCTTCGCCCTGGTCAACAACGACAGGGAGACCTTCGCCCGCCTGCTCGACTGGACCGAGCGGCGGCTCGCCCGGGGGGATCTGACCGGCTTCCTGCCATCCTGGCTGTGGGGCCAGAAGGAGGATGGCAGCTGGGGCGTGCTGGATGAGAACAGCGCGTCCGACTCGGATCTCTGGATAGCCTACAGCCTGCTGGAGGCGGGGCGCCTGTGGGACAACCACAGCTACGAGTCCATCGGCACCCTGCTGCTGCGGCGCATCGCCCGGGAAGAGGTCGCCACCGTCCCCGGTCTGGGCCCGGTGCTGCTGCCCGGCGCCCACGGCTATACGGGGGAGGGGCGCTGGACCCTGAACCCGAGCTACCTGCCGCCCCAGCTGCTGGCCCGCTTCGCGGCGCTGCAGGGGCCCTGGCGCGAGATGCGCGCACAACTGCCGAGGCTGCTGCAGGAGAGCGCCCCCCGTGGTTTTGCCCCCGACTGGGTGGACTGGCAGGGGGAGAAGGGGTGGCAGGTGACGGCCGACAAGGGGCCCCAGGGCAGCTACGACGCCATCCGCGTCTACCTCTGGCTCGGCATGCTGAACGACGAGGATCCCGCCAAGGGGCCCCTGGTGGCGCACTTCACCCCCATGCTGGAGAGCACGGCGGCCCTCGGCGCCGTCCCCGAGCGGGTCGACACCCAGAGTGGTCAGACCCAGGGACGGGGACCGGTCGGCTTTGCCGCCGCCCTGCTGCCCCTCTCCCAGGGGCAGCCGATGCTGGCCAGCCTGCGTGAGCAGGTGAAACAGCATGGCGAGCAGGCCGACGCCTATTACGGCAGCGTCCTGACCCTGTTTGGCGCAGGCTGGGATCAGGGCCGCTATCGCTTCGCCGCGGACGGCACCCTGCAGCCAGGCTGGAGCGAGTCATGCCAAGCAGATTGACCCTGGGTTGCCTGCTCGCCTGCCTGATGAGCGGCAACCTGGCGCTGGGGGCCGTGCAGCCGGTGGACTGGCTGCTCGAGCAGGTCAGGATAGGGGAGGCCAGCGGGCGTGAGGATCTCGTCAGCAACAGTCTCTACTCCCTCTCCCTGGTGGAGCCCAATCACCCGGAGCTGCTGGCGGCCCAGGCGCGCCAGGCCCTGCGTCAGGGCAAGATCAGGGAGGCAAAGGCGCTGCTGGCCCGGCTCGGCAAGCTGGCGCCGGACTCCCCGATTTACCGCCAGGGCATGGCCAATCTCGCCCTGAGCGACTCGGCCCAGCGCCAGCAACTGCAACAGGCGCGGCTGCTGACCAATGCCGGCCGGCTGGAGGAGGCCGAGCGCCTCTATCGCTCCCTGTTTATGGGGGATCTGCCCCCGAATCTCGACGTGGCGGTGGAATATGCCCTGCTGCAGATGCGCATGCCCGCCATGAAGGCGAAGGGCATGGCCTCTCTGGAGAGCCTGAACCGGCAATATCCGGGTGAGCCACGGGTGCGCAGCGGGCTGGCCCGCCACTACCTGGCCGACGGTCGGCGCCAGCAGGCCCTGGGGCTGCTGCGGGAGATGGCGAAGGATGACAACAGCCGCGGGGAGGCGGCGGAGATCTGGCTGGCGGACATCGAGGCCATGCCGGTCGGGCCCCGGAGCATCGACGAGTTGAAGCAATACATAGCCCTCTTCGGTACCGAGATGGAGGCCGACAAGGCCGAGGCGCTGCTCGCCACCCAGGAGGCGCAGTGGGCCTCTCCGGCTTATCGCTCCCGACAGCTGGCACTGGCCCGGACCGCCAGCGGCGGAGCCTCCATAGCCGAGCTGCAGCGGGCCCTTGCCGCCAATCCCGGGGATCCCGACCTCATGGGGGCTCTGGGTCAGGCCTATTCCCGCCACGATCAGCGCGCGCTCGCCATCGCCCAGTTCGAGCGGGTGCTGCGCCATCCCGATGTGACCGACAAGGACAAGTGGGCCAGCCTGCTGGCCACCAACCGCTACTGGCTGCTGGTCAACCAGGGCTCCCAGGCCCTGGAGCAGCAGCAATGGGAGGTGGCGGCGACCCGCTATCGCAGCGCCATCGCCCTGGATGGCAAGGAGCCGGAGGCCTGGCTCGGATTGGGGGACAGCGAGCGGGGCCGTCATCGCGACGGCGAGGCCGAGCTTGCCTATCAGAAGGCCTTCGCCATGCCGGGAGCCCGTGATCGGGCCCTGGCCCGGCTGTTCGATCTCTACAAGGGGCAGGATCCGGCGCGGGCACTGGCCCTGCTGGATCAACACGGCACCCCGGCCATGCAGGCCGAGGGCAAGCGGCTCAGGGCCGAGCTGTTGCAGGAACAGGCCGATCAGCTCGACCAGGCCGGCAAGCTGCCCCAGGCCCTGGCCCAGCGCCAGGAGGCGCTGCGGCTGATGCCGGATGATGTCTGGCTGGCCTACCGGGTGGCCACCACCCAGGCCCGACTCGGGGATGTTGCAGGCGGGGAGCGGCTGCTGCGGGGGCGGTTGGCGGCGCAGCCACAGAACGACAGCCTGCGCTACGCCACTGCCCTCTACCTGTCGGGGCAGGATCAGTCGCCCCAGGCCCGCGCCATGCTGGCCGAGGTGCCGGCCACGCGCTGGTCGGCGGACATGCAGGCGCTGGATCGCCGCCTCGCCCGTGGCGAGCTGCTGGCCAACGCCAGGCAATTGCACCAGCAGGGGGATGAGGCGGGCGCCGAACGCCTGCTGCAGCCGTTGCAGCCCGATGACGAGGTGACCCTGATGCTGGCCGAATGGGCCGCGGAGCGCGGGGACGTCGCCGGGGCCGAGCGCCATTACCGCGCTGTGCTGGCGCACACCCCCCAGCACCCCGAGGCCAGGCTCGGCATGGCCGAACTGGCGCAGACCAGGGGAAATCCGGCAGAGGCTCGCCACTGGCTGCCGGCCTGGCCGGTCAGCCCCTTGCCCCTGGAGGAGTTCAACTACTACCGCCGGGTGGCAAACCTCTATCAGGCGCTGGGGGAGGGGGAGACGGCGCAGGCCATCTTCACCGGCTACGAGCCCCTGGTGTCGACGCAGCCCGCCTCCCAGCAGACGGCCCTGTTCTGGCGGGACGCCGCCCGTCAGCGCTTCGCCAACGGCGACGCCGAGGGCGCCCTGGCGCGGGATCGCAAGGGACTGGTGGCGGCGGGCCTGGCCCCCGGGGAGGATCTGGATGGGGGTGCCCTGACCGTGCTCGCCCGCAGCCGCGACGGCGAGGAGTGGCTGGCCTCCGGGCTGCGCGGGGATCTGGACAGTCACTATCGGCAGAGCCAGACCACAGTCTCCCTCGACAGCGACTACTGGGGATCCAGCGGCACCGGCGGCGTCTCCGATCTGCGGGCCCTGACCCAGATGATGCAACTGGACACCCCCCTGGCCGGCGGCACCGCCTTTGGCCGCCTCGAGCTGGTGGACATGGATGCGGGCCAGCTGCCGGCCTCCCCCTACCGGGAGGAGTTCGGCACCTGCGCCGCCCGCGACTGCCGGGGAGGGGAGCATCAGCAGAGCCGGGGCACCACACTGGCGGCGGGCTGGCACAAGGGGGCCTGGGCCTTCGATCTCGGCACCACGCCCCTCGGCTTCGAGGTGGTGGACTGGGTCGGCGGCGCGACGGTGACGGGAGACTGGCGCGAGCTGGGGTGGGGGCTCACCCTCTCCCGGCGCCCCGTCAGCAGCTCGCTGCTCTCCTATGCGGGCACTGTGGATCCGGGGACCGGCATCCGCTGGGGTGGGGTGAGAGCGAACGGGGTCCGCCTCGATCTCAGCCATGATCTCGGGGGCGCCGTCGGCTTCTGGGGCAGCGCCCAGCAACACCTGCTGACGGGCAAGAACGTGCCGGACAACTGGCGCACCCGGCTCATGGGGGGTGGCTACTACAAGCTCATCAACGAGACGAACCGCCGGGCCAGCGTGGGGCTGAGCAGCATGCTGTGGCATTACCAGCAGGATCTGAGCGGCTATACCCTGGGGCAGGGGGGCTATTACAGTCCGCAAGGGTACTTCTCTATCTCGGTGCCGGTCAGCTACCGGCAGCGCACCCCCGACTGGTCATGGGAGCTGGGAGGCTCGGGATCCTGGTCCCGCTCCCGCACCGAGGACAGCCGTCGCTACCCCCTGGAAGGCCTGCTGCCCGCCGGTTTGCCGGACAGGAACGAGCCGGTGCAGGGGGGCAGCAGCAGCGGCTTCGGCTATACCCTGAATGCCGTGGTGGAGCACCGCCTGACCGAGCACTGGCGCATCGGCGGGCGGATCGACATCCAGCAGGCGGATGACTATGCCCCCAGCCATGCCACCCTCTTCCTGCGCTACACCTTCAAGCCCTGGCAGGGGGATCTCGACATGCCGCCAAGGCCGTTGACCCCCTACGCGGACTTCGACTGACTCCTGCGCCCGGCTTGCCCGGGCGCCCTTATTTCAGGTAGGAGCGCAGCACCCTCACCACCTGGTCCAGATCCTCCAGCCGCTCGGCCGGGGTCGCCTCCGGTGCCCCCAGGTGCTCGCGCATATGACCTTCCAGCACCTCCAGCATCAGGCCGTTGACGGCGCCGCGGATGGCGGTTCCCATCCCGGCACAGGCGATCCGCGAGCGGCTCGCCATCCACGAGGAGCTGGTGCATCTGACCATAGAGATAGCGCAGGGATGAGGCCGGGCCCCGGGGCCCGGCCTCAGTGTGGCGGGCGCTCGTGTTCCCCCTTGGCCTGATCCTGCCAGAGGGAGCCCAGCATCAGCTTGAGCAGCAACCCCGGGGGGTCATCCAGCAGTCGACCGGGTTCCAGCAGCAGGTGGCCGTCGGCGCGAAAGCCCAGGCTGGCGTGGGTCTGTCCCTCGTCATCCAGGATCTGGATGATGCCGACCAGGGTTCCCCGCTCACCGGGCTGACAGCGCAGCCGCAGCTCGCGGGGCTCGCCCAGCAGGGTGAAGGCCCGGCAGAGGGGCGGCGTCTCTTCATAATCGGGCCAGCTGAAGAAGTGATACTGTTCGGCGAGTCCCCCGGCCTGCTGGCAGAACTGGTGGAACAGCTGGGCAATTCCCTGATACTCCTGATCCAGCCGCTTTGCCTGCTCCTCGATCCGTTTCATAGGCCATGGCTCCTTGCTATCCATTTGATCGGAAATTGATTTTTCCGGCATGAACCCCTCTCTTTGCTGGTATGGGCCCAAAGCGGGGGCGAGTCTGTGAGCGCGATCCAATTTTCGTTATGAAAACGTTATCTTGTTGAATCGGGTTGGTTTTTTTTGCCCGGTCGCTCACATTTACAACAATCTCCGCTGATTAATATGGCATCGCTCGGCTACGACCGGGTACCTCGAGTATCGAGACCAACTACAGCGGGAATTATAAAAAAATGGATATGAAAAAGACCAAGGTGGCGCTGGTAACAGCCTCACTGCTCGCGCTTTTGTCAGGCTGTAACGACAACAGTTCTTCACCCTCCACCCCTCCCACCCCCCAGGATGAGCCCGTCGCGCGCCTTCCCAATGTCCAGCCCCCGGCCGAGCTGCTGGTGGCCGGCCCCGACCAGGCCGTGGTCGCCCTGGTGGATACCCAGAGCAGCGCGGCGCGCGGGATCACGGGTCCCTTCGCCAGTCACAGCCTGCACCTGTGGAACAACGACGCCTGCGGCGCAACGTCGGAGGGCGGACTCAACACAGGCTGGGATGACGCCAGCAAGACCCCGGCGGCGGCGGACAGCTTCGGCCCGGCCTGGGTGGTGCCGCTGGCCAAGATGGAGGGCTGCATCAACTTCATCGCCCGCAACGGCGATCTGGCGAACCTGACCGGCAGCGACATGAAGGTGGTCTTCAGCGATCACCCGGATCGCACCGTGGCAATCGTCGCGGGCAAGAACGAGATCTTCGGCAGCCGGGCCGAGGCCTTCACCGCCGCCTTCGGCGTGGCGGGGGCCAGTGCCCACCTGATCGACGGCAACACCCTGATCTGGCAAGGGGGCAAGGACAAGCCCTATGTGCGCCTCTACTACACAGAGTCCGGCACCATCACCGCCAACAGTGAAGGTGTATTCGATTTCCCCTACCTCAAGCTGACCCCGACCAGCCTCAGTGCCGAGCAGCAGGCCAAGTACCCGCACCTCAAGGATGCCGCCGCCTTCGCCCTGCCCGCCGGGAAAGATCTCAAGCCCCTGCTCAAGGGGGAGCTGGTAGCCATCGGCACCGATGCGGACGGCATCCTGCAGGGGGCCACCCTGGTGCAGAGCGCCGGTGCCCTCGATGCCCTCTACGCCGAGGCTGCCACCAAGCTGGCCTACGGCGCCGTGGTGGAGGGGGGCAATGTCAACTTCCGGCTCTGGGCACCGACCGCAAGGTCGGTCAAGCTGGCGCTCTTCGACGAGCAGCACAACTCCCTCGGCGAGCGCGCCATGACACAGGACGAGGCCAGCGGCAGCTGGAGCCTGCAGGGGGGCAGTGACCTGGTGGGCAAGTACTATCGCTATGTCGTCGAGGTCTATCATCCGGTCAGTCGCAAGCTGGAATCCTACCAGGTGACCGATCCCTACTCCCTGAGCCTGGCCATGAACTCCGAGTTCAGTCAGGTGGTGGATCTCGATGATCCTGCCCTCAAACCAGAGGGCTGGGACAGCCTCAAGGCCCCCCACAGCCAGGCCAATCCCGCCGACATCACCATCTATGAGGCCCATGTCCGGGATCTGACCGGCAACGACGACTCCACCCCGGCCGAGCACCGCGGCAAGTTCCTGGGGCTGACCGACAGCGACAGCGTCCCCGTCACCCACCTGAAATCCCTGGCCAAGAGCGGTGTCAGTCACCTGCACCTGCTGCCGGTGTTCGACATCGCCACCGTCAACGAGGATCCGGCCAAGGTGGCGAACATAAGCGACGACTTCAGCAAGCTGTGCGAGGTCAATGACGAGGTCAAGAGCTCCAGGTTTGCCAGCCACTGCGGTGGCGGCCAGACCATAGCGTCCGTGCTGGAAGATCTGCAGGCAAGCGACAGCAAGGAGAACCCGGTGGTGCAGGAGCTGTACGGCTATCTGCGCGGCGTCGACTCCTTCAACTGGGGCTATGACCCCTACCACTACACAGCGCCGGAAGGCTCCTACGCCACCAATGCGGAGGGGACGGTCCGGATCAAGGAGTTCCGCGAGATGGTCAAGGCCATCAAGCAGAACATCGGCATGAACGTGGTGATGGACGTGGTCTACAACCACACCAACGAGGCTGGCCTGGGCCCCAAATCCGTGCTCGACAAGATAGTGCCCTGGTACTACCAGCGCCTCAATCCGGAGACCGGCTCGGTGGAGAACTCCACCTGCTGCTCCAACACGGCGCCTGAACACGCCATGTTCGCCAAGCTGATGGATGACTCCCTGGTCACCTGGGCGCGGGACTACAAGATCGATGCCTTCCGCTTCGATCTCATGGGTCACCACCCGAAAGATCAGATGGTGCAGGCCCTGGCCGAGGTGAAGAAGGTCAATCCGGACATGTACTTCTACGGCGAGGGGTGGAACTTCGGCGAAGTGCAGGATGACAAGCGCTTCGTGCAGGCGACCCAGAAGCACCTGGCCGGCACCGGCATCGGCTCCTTCTCCGACCGGCTGCGGGATGCGGTGCGCGGCGGCAGCCCGTTCGACGTCGGCGACGCCATCCGCAAGACCCAGGGCTTCGGCAACGGCGCCCTGGTGGATGCCAACGAGGTGGACGGCGTCGATCTCGCCACCGCCCTGCATCAGTCCGACCTGGTGCGCCTCGGCATGGCGGGCAACCTCAAGGAGTTCGTGCTGACCGACAAGGACGGCGTGCCGAAGAAGGGGTCCGACATCGACTACAACGGTCAACCGGCGGGCTATGCCCAGGATCCGACCGAAGTGCAGAACTACGTCGACAAGCACGACAACCAGACCCTGTTCGACAACCTGGTCTACAAGGCGCCAGCAGGAGCCGATCTGGTGCGGATGCAGGGGGTGTCGCTGGCCACCGCCATGCTGGGTCAGGGGATCCCCTTCACCCACGCCGGGGTCGAACTGCTGCGCTCCAAGTCCATGGAGCGGGACAGCTACGACTCCGGTGACTGGTACAACAGGGTCGATTACAGCCTGGGGGACAACAACTTCGACAAGGGCTTGCCGCGCAAGGACAAGGACGAGGCCAACTACGCGCTGATCGAGCAGGTGCTCGACCAGCATGCCAAGCCGGGCTCGGCCGAGATGGCGCAGATGGTGAGCTTCTACCAGGAGCTCTCCGAGCTGCGTCAATCCTCCCGTCTGCTGCGTCTTGGCAGCGGGTCTGAGGTGATCAAGCGCGTCGACTTCCGCAACACCGGGCCTGAGCAGATCCCTGGCCTCATCGTGATGAGCGTGGATGATGGCAGCAAGGCCGGTGCGGATCTGGATCCCGCCATCGACGGCCTGGTGGTGATGATCAACGCCACCAATGCCCCCCAGAGCATCGGCGACTTCCGTGACGGAGACGATCAGCCCATCGATCTCTCCGGCATGGTGCTGAGCGGGAAACATCGCGGGGTCGACAGCATCGCCAGTGGCGCCGCCTACGACAACGGCCAGCTGACGCTGGGAGCCTGGTCTGCCGCCGTCTTCGTCAAGCCGCAGAGTGGCGCCCAGGGCGCGGGCCTGCCGGTGGGCAAGAAGACGGACCTGAGCACATTGCCTCCCTTCGGTGACACCGCTGTCTATCTGAAAGGCTTCCTCGGGGAGTGGGGCGAAGCGAACCCAATGAGCTTCACCAGCAACTTCATGTACGAGTTCACCACCGAAGTGGCAACCGACAAGCTGGGCACGACGGAAGTGAAGATCGCCGACGCCAGCTGGGGGCCGGTCAACTACGGCAGCTGCAACGCCGGTGACAAGCTGGTGGTGGGCACGCCGCTGACCCTTTGCAAGGGGGGAGATACCGGTAATATCGGGCTGGATCTGGCCAAGGCCGGTACCTACAAGTTCGTCTTCACAGCCATGAACAAGGAGAAGCCCACCCTGAGCGTCAGCTACACCGAGCCGGTGCAGAGCTGCAAGGTGCTGGATACGGTGGCGGGCAACCCGCTGGGCTACCCGCTCTATGTTCGCGGCAGCCTGAGCGACTGGAACGCGCAACCGGCTTACCAGTTGAGCTACAAGGGGATGGAGGGCAACCTCGCCATCTATCAGGCCGCCTTCAACTACGCGGGCAGCTTTGACTTCAAGTTTGCCAACGATGACGGCAACTGGAGCAAGCAGTTCTTCGTCAAGGATGCCGGTGGCACCCTGATTGCCCTGGAGCCAGAGCAGTCCTATCCGCTGCAGCACGGCGATGGCGGCATGGGCAACAACAGCATGACCCTGCCCCAGGGTCTGTGGAGCTTCCTGGTCAAGGTCGATCCGACCAAGGCCGCTGGCGAGGTGGGCACCGTCATAGTCCAGGAGTGCACACCCAAGTAAGCCAACCTATCGAGCCCGGGACTGACTCGGCAGCCCAGGGTTGAATTCCACCTCGCCAAGGGTGGGATAAGCCGAGAGAGTAAGCAAAGCGCGACTGCCGACCGGCAGCCGCGCTTTTTCTTTGTCGTGGTGGGCGAGGCAATAAAAAAGCCGCCCTGCTGGGGCGGCTGTTGGTTGTACCGTTAACGGCCGGCTTAGCGCTTGCGCAGCAGGCGCAGGGCGTTGGCGGTGACCAGGGCGGTGGCGCCGGTGTCGGCCAGCACCGCAATCCACAGACCCGTGATGCCGAGCAGGCTGGTGACCAGGAAGATGGCCTTGAGCCCGATCGCCAGGGCAATATTCTGGTGGATGTTGGCGAGCGCTGCGCGGGAGAGCCGGATCATGGCGGCGACCCCGCCGAGCTGGTTGTGGGTCAGGGCCGCGTCGGCTGTCTCCAGCGCCACGTCGGTGCCGCCCCCCATGGCGATGCCGATGCTGGCCCGCTTCATGGCGGGGGCGTCGTTGATGCCATCCCCTATCATGGCCACCTTGCGGCTGCTGGCGAGCAGGCTTATCTCCTCTACCTTGCCTTCCGGCAGCAGGCCGGCGCGCCAGCCCATGCCGAGTTCGGTGGCAATCGCCTCGGCGGCACGCGGGTTGTCCCCGGTCAGCATGATGCTCTGCAGTCCGAGCTGGTTGAGCTCTTGCAGTGCCGCAGCGGCGTCCGGCCGGATCTGATCCCGCAGCGCCAGCAGGGCACTGGGCGTCTCTCCCAGCCGGCAGAGCAGGATCACCGTCTTGCCCTGGTGCTCCAGGGCGGCGATCTGTGCCTCGAGCGCCTCGTCCAGAGAGGAGACCCGACTCGGGGCCAGCAGTTGCCAGAGGGCGCCGTCGATGCGCCCCTCTACTCCCATGCCGGGGAGGGCGCGCAGATCCCGGGCGTTGGCCAGGGTCAGCCCCTGCTCGCTCGCGGCAGCCACCACGGCGCGGGCCAGGGGGTGGTGGGAACCCTGCTCTATGGCGGCGGCCAAGGCCAGCAGTTCGGCTTCCGGTCGGCCATTGAGGCTGACCAGCTCGGTCAGCTGCGGCTTGCCCAGGGTCAGGGTGCCTGTCTTGTCAAAGGCCACGGTATCGATCTGGGCCAGCCGCTCCAGGGCCGCACCGCCCTTGATCAGGGCCCCCTGCCGGGTGGCGGCGGCCAGCGCCGAGGTGACCGCCGCCGGGGTGGAGATCACCAGGGCGCAGGGGCAGCCGATCAGCAGCAGCGCCAGGGCGCGGTAGATCCACTCGTCCCAGCCCTGGCCGAAGGCGAGCGGCGGGACCAGCATCACCAGCAGGGCGACCAGCATCATGGCCGGGGTGTACCAGCGGCTGAAGCGGTCGATGAAGCGCTCTATGGGGGCGCGCTGGCTCTCGGCCTCCTCGATGAGGTGCAGGATGCGGTCGATGGCGTTGTTGCCGGGCTCGGACACCACCTCGAGGCGCAACACCCGATCCGCCGCCAGACTGCCGGCCGGCACCTTGTCCCCCTGACGGCGCTCCACCGGGATGGACTCGCCGGTCAGGGCGCTCTCGTCAAAGGCGCCGAGGGCGTCGAGCAGGCGGGCATCTGCGGGCAGGCGGGCACCGGGGGCGATTTCGATGATGTCGCCGGGGCGCAGCATCTCGGCGGCCACCTCTTCCCGTACGTCACCTTCTGCTGTGGTACGAATGCGCAGCGCCTGGTCGGGCACCAGGGCCATCAGGGCGGTGACCCCGGCGCGGGCACGGCCGGCGGCATAGGCCTCCAGGTGTTCCCCCAGCATGAAGAGCAGCAGCACCATGGCCGCCTCGGCGGTCTCCCCGAGGAAGAGGGCGCCGAGCGCCGCCACCGTCATCAGGGTCTCGATGGCGAAGGGAGAGCCGCTCTTAGTCAATGCCCAGGCCTTGCGGGCGACGGGCCAGAGCCCCCAGAGGGTGGCCAGGGTAAAGAGCGGCTGGCCGAGCTGGACCGGCAGCAGGGCGGCCACCCCCATCAGGGCGGCCAAGGAGAGGGGCTGCCAATACTTGCCAAGGAGCGTCATCAGGGGGCTGAGCCGTTTGTCATCGCGCTCTGTCGCCTGAGTGTTGCCCTTGAGCTGAAAGCCTGCGGCCAGCACGGCGGCGGTGACGGGGTCGGGGGAGAGGCCGGGGGCGAGATCCACCACCAGCTTCTCGGTGGCAAACAGCACGCGAGCCTGGGTGACACCCTCGACACGGTTGACGGCCGTCTCTATCTTGCGGGCGCAGCTGGGGCAGTCCATCCCCAGCACCTGCCAGCTGTGGCGGCGACTGTCACGGGTCGGGGCGGGCAGAGGCCCCTCGGCCGCCGCGCCATGGCCGCGATGATCATGGTCGTGCGAATGGGAGGGCTTGGCTCCGGCGTCATGGCCCCTGGGGGGGTCTTCATCCCCGGGCCCCTCGTCGACCCCGTGCGCCTGGTGATCCTGGGGCGCCGGGCTGGCGCAACAACTGGCAGAGGCGACCTTGTCGCAGCAGTGGCTGTCGTGCCCGTGCTCGTGTTGGTGGGGGGCGGCCTTGCCGATGGCCTTGATGGGGGCGGCATGGGAATGGCTGCAGCAGGATTTGCTCATGATGAGTCCCTCTTGAGTGGATCCCGCCCCTGCGGGATCGCCTATGTCTGAACCCAGTGTAAACCTTGGTGTTAAGTCCAAGGTCAAGCCCTTCTCTTTCCCACCTCGGCGGGGTGGACGAGACAGGGTGGCAACAAATCCCTCTTGTTAGCGGGTGTTTGTCCCCTGCCGCTGGGCCTATACTGGGAACCCTGGATCCCCCATCGATAATCAAGGACCTAACATGAGCAATACCGTCACCCTGCAAGGCAACCCCGTCTCCGTCTCCGGCCACTTCCCCGTTGCCGGCGAGCAGGCCAAGCCCTTCTCCCTGGTAGCTGGCGATCTGTCCGATGCGACCCTGGCGACCTTCGCCGGCAAGCGCAAGATCCTGAACATCTTCCCGAGCGTCGACACCCCGACCTGCGCCACCTCAGTGCGCAAGTTCAACGAGCAGGCCAGCGCCCTGAACAACACTGTGGTGCTGTGCATCTCCGCCGATCTGCCGTTCGCCCAGGCCCGTTTCTGCGGCGCCGAAGGTCTGGACAAGGTGGTGAACCTCTCCACCCTGCGTGGCGTCTCCTTCCTGCAGGACTACGGCGTGGCCTTCTCCTCCGGCCCCCTGGTAGGCCTGGCTGCCCGTGCCATCGTGGTGCTGGATGAGCACGACAAGGTGCTGCACAGCGAGCTGGTGGCCGAAGTCGCCGACGAGCCGAACTACGCCGCCGCCCTGGCCGCCCTGTAAGTTTCGTCTTGCGCTGATTGCCAACGGCCTGCCGATGCAGGCCGTTTTTATTGCGGGCGCAGTGACCCTCAAGGTTGAGGTGATCAGACTCGCTGACCCATATCCCCCTGCTTCTTCTCACCGGCCTTTTACTTATGGGGTCAGGCTGGCTAGACTTCGCCTCCCACTTCTTCCTGCCGCGTAGCCTCATGACCTTTAACGAACTCCACCTCGATCCCGCTCTGCTGGCCGCCTTGCCTGCCGAGCTGCACACCCCGACCCGCATCCAGCAACTCGCCATTCCGGCGGCATTGACGGGCCAGGATCTGCTGGCCCTGGCCCGGACCGGCAGCGGCAAGACACTGGCATTCGGCCTGCCGCTGCTGCAGGGGCTGGACGCGGCATCCGACCGGGTGCAGGGGCTGGTGCTGGTGCCGACCCGGGAGCTGGCGACCCAGGTGAGCGCGGCGCTGCAATGTGTGGCCGAGGCGCTGGGGCTGCGTCTCCTGACCCTGTGCGGCGGGGTGGCTCAGGAGCAGCAACAGGCCGAGCTGGCCCTGGGGCCCCAACTGTTGGTGGCGACCCCGGGGCGACTGCGGGACTTGCTGGCCCAGCGGCTGCTGGGCCTCGGCAAGCTGCGCACCCTGGTGCTGGATGAGGCGGATCGCCTGCTGGAGATGGGCTTCTGGCCCGATATCCAGTGGCTGATGAATGCCATGCCGACCGAGCGGCAGACCCTGCTGTTCTCTGCCACCCTGCCCCCCGAGCTCGAGGCCATGGCCATCGGCCTGCTGGACGCGCCGGTGCGGGTGGAGGCGGATCCTCGCAACAGCGTGGCCGACGACATCGAGGAGCGGCTCCATCTGGTTAACAAGAGCAGCAAGGTGCCTGCGCTCATCAGCCTGCTCAAGGGGCAGGCGTGGTCCCAGGTGCTGGTGTTTATCAGCGCCAGGGACGATGCCGACGCCGTGGCCAGAAAACTCGCCAAGGCGGGGATCGCGGTGGCGGCCCTGCACGGTGAGAAGGATCAAGGGGCGCGGGAGCAGGCGCTTGCCGATTTCAAGGGGGGCAAGGTGCGGGTGCTGGTGGCCACGGATCTGATGGCGCGGGGCATCCACGTGGAGGCGCTGCCGGTGGTGATCAACCTGGATCTGCCTGCCAATGCCCCCGTCTATGTGCACCGCATCGGCCGCACCGCCCGCGCCGGGCAGAAAGGCCTCGCCCTCTCCCTGGTCTGCCACGGGGAGGCCGAGACGCTTGCGGCCATCCGTACCCTGACCGGTCGCGCGCTGCCGCTGGAGGAGCTTGAGGGCTTCCCGGTCACCGACCAGCCTGCGAGCGGGGAGGGCAAGCGGGCCCCCCGGGACAAGCAGGCGAACCGCCGCACCCAGGCCAAGCGCAGCGTCAAGCAGTTCAAGGGCAAGGCCTGACGCAACCTCTCCTCTTCCATGACTCCTGAGCCGACAATGAGCCCGGCTCATGGGGGTCACTCAGCGCTGGGCCTGCTCCTGGCCGAAGAAGTCGCGTCGCCACTGACCGAGCACCGTCGCCCTGTGCTGCTGCCAGCGTGCTGCGCCCATGGTGTCCCGGCTTGCCGCCAACTGCTGCTCCAGCTCGGCCAACTGCTGCTGATAACGGGCTCCCTGCTCCGCTGGCAGCCACAGTGCCAGGTTCATGCTGGCCTCGGCCCGCGCAAGGTGGCGGCTCAGGCTGCCCCGCAACGCATCTTCCCACCCTTGCCCTGAGGGCTCCTGCCAGGTCAGATGGAGCAGCAACAGCATGCTCAGCAGGGCGGCATAGCCGAGAGGCTTGGGCATCATGGGATCCTTGTCGAGGCTCGCCGGGAGCTGGGGAACGGGATCCATTTACCTGGATATTCGTGACAAGAAGATGAAGGGGGTTTGCGGCGCGTCGGGAGGGAAAGGGCAGCGCGTCCGCAGACGCGCCTTGCTACACGGGGGGCAAACTCAGTCGTGGAACTGATTGATCAGGCGGGAGAGGTTTTGCAGCCGCTCCACCAGCAGGGTGATGCCATCGAGGGCCTGCCTGCTGTTGTCGGCGGTGTGGCTGGCCAACTGGTGGATCTGGTGAATGCCCTGATCCAGGGTGCTGGTGACGTCCGCCTGCTGGCTGACGGCCTGGGCTATCTCGTCGCTGGTGTGGGTCACCTGGGCCAGCATCTGGTTGATCTGGTCGAGCACCTCGGCGGTGGCGCCCATGTGCTGCTGGCAGAGGGCCGAGGTCTGGGCCCCCTGGGTCATGCCGTCTGAGAGTTGCCGGGTGCTCTGCTGCAGCGCCCCTATCATGTCGCTGATCTCGCCGGTGGAGCTGCGAGTCTTCTGGGCCAGCGCCCGGATCTCGTCGGCCACCACAGCAAAGCCACGCCCCTGCTCGCCGGCCCGGGCCGCCTCTATGGCCGCATTGAGGGAGAGCAGGTTGGTCTGATCCGCAATCTGCCCGATCACCTCCAGGATGCCGCTGATCTTCTGGCTGTCCTGGGTCAGGCGGGCCAGCACACCCTGACTGGCGTCCAGCTCCTGGTGGAGTCGGTTGACCGAGGCGCGGGTGGTCGCCAGCGCCTGCTGGCCGCTGGCTGACACCTGCTGCACCTCGCTCACCAGGGAGTTGGCCTGATGGGCGTTGTCGGCCACATCGCGGATCGACTGGCTCATCTGGGTGATGGCGGCGGCCAGCTGTTCGCTCTGGGCCCGCTGCTGCTGCAAGTGGGTGTCTATGGTCTGGATATGTCCCCTGTCATCCTCCGCCGCCTGCAGTATCTGCTGGTTGGTGTCGGCGCTGCGCCCCACCACGGCCCTGAGCTCGGCCTTCTTCATGCGCAGCAAGAGCTCGATGGCCGCCAGGCTGTCCTGACGTCTGGCATAGAGCACCTGACAGAGGGGCGTGCCCAGCTCCTCCCCCGCCATGGCCAGCAGCCGGGCCAGCCGCCGTTGCAGATGCCAGCCATGCCCCATCTGGGCCAGCAGGCAGAGCAGGGTGAGGCCACCCCAGGCGGCCTGGCCCGTCATCAGGCTGGCCCCCATGCCGATCAGGGCGGTGCCCGAGAGCAGCAGGCCGAGTTGCCCCGGCTCCAGGGTGAAGCGACTCTGCCAGGGCAGTGCCTTGCCCGCCCGGATCCGGGCATAGAGCCGCTCCGCCCAGGCGATGTCGTGATCCTGCGGGCGGGTGCGTACCGACTGGTATTCGATGATCTGCTGCCGTTCGTTGAGGATGGGGGTGACATAGGCATTGACCCAGTAGAACTGGCCGCTCTTGGCACGGTTCTTCACCAGTCCCATCCAGCTCTTGCCTTGCTGCAGCCGCTGCCACATGTCGGCGAAGGCGGCCCTGGGCATGTCCGGGTGGCGTACCAGGTTGTGGGGGACTCCTTCCATCTCGGTGGCGCTGTAGCCGGCCACGTCGCAGAAGTGCTGGTTGGCATAGGTGATGTGGCTGGCGGGGTCCGTGGTCGAAATCAATGATATGTGATCGGGGAAACGGATCTCCCCTTCTTGCCGGGTAGTGGTCATGTGCGCATCCTGAATGAGCCAAGTAACTGATAAATTTGTTTTTATTGTGTGTTGTCGTTACGGCTTCATTGTAGGGGCGACCCAAGTGGTTATCTTGGCTTGGGTCAATAAATCAACACTATGACGACTGAAAAAAGGAGTAGATGAAGGGTGACGTCGGGGCGGGGTCAACTGCGGGGGGTGAAGTCGTGGATCTCCCCCGTCCGGGGCTTGAAGCGGGGATCCTGGCTCTGGTCGCGGGAGACCCAGGCCATGGCCTGGCAGAAGCTCTCCTGCTTGGCAAACTCGTCACGGGCCTGATCGATGGCTCGCTCGGCGTTGCGCCGCTCCATCTTGCTGGCCTTGCGATCGCTGAACTGTTTCTGCTGGCTCAACATCCATTCGAGGAAGGCCTGGCGGCATTGGCTCTCATCGGCGGCCTTGGCGGGGAGGGCAAACAACAGGGCAAGCAGGAGCAGACAAGGCATAGGGACATCTATCTAACGGGCTGATGGACGAAGAGAGGCGGCATTTTATGCCGGGAACTTGAATGGGTACAGTGGGAAGAGGGGGCCAGCCGGGCTGGCCCCCGAGGGATCAGTGCTTGACGAGGTAGAGCTGGCGGCTGTAGGCCACGTCTTCCGGGTTGTTGATGGGATAGCCCCTGAGCCAGGGCTTGATCAGACGGGCGTTGGTGTACTGGTAGATGGGGGCGATGGGCGCCTCCTCCTGCAATATGGTCTCGGCCTCGTCGAACAGGCGTGCCCGCTCGGCGGGATCCTGGCTGCTGGCCGCCCGGGTCAGCAGGGCGTCGTAACCGGGGTTGGCGAAGCGGGCCATGTTGCCGCTGTGGTGGGAGCCCCACAGACCGAGGAAGGCGGAAGGATCGTTGTAATCGGCGACCCAGGAGGAGCGGATCACCTCGAACTGGCCGCTCTGGCGGCTGTCGAGGTAGGTCTTCCACTCCTGATTGGTGAGCTCGACCCGGGCCCCCAGCTTCTGCTTCCAGAGGTTGGCGATGGCCAGCGCCATCTTCTTGTGAATTTCAGCCGTGTTGTAGAGCAGGGTGAGCTTGAGGGGCTTGTCCGGGCCATAGCCCGCCTCCTTCAGCAGCGCCTTGGCCTTCTCGTCCAGCGCCTGCTGGCTGCTGGTGGAGAGCAGGTTGGGCTTGGGGACGAACCCTGCGGTCACATCCGGGGTGAAGTGGTAGGCGGGTTTTTCCCCTGTGCCCAGCACCTTGTCGGCGATGAGCGCCCGATCGATGGTGTAGGAGAGCGCCTGACGCACCCGCACGTCGTTCAGGGGGGCCCGCTGGGTGTTGAAGGCGTAGTAATAGGTGCCGAGCTGCTCCGGGGTATAGACCTCCCCCGGGATCTGCTTCATCAGCTTGTGGTACTGCTCCTTGGGGAAGGATTCGGTGATGTGTAGATCCCCCGCCAGATAGCGGTTGGTGGCGGCACTCTCCTGATTGATGGGGACGAAGGTGACCCGGGTCAGCACCGTATGGGCGCGATCCCAGTAATAGGGGTTAGGGGTCAGCTCCAGCTTCTCGTTCACCACCCGGTGGCTCAGCACGAAGGCGCCGTTGCCCACCAGCTTGCCCGGCTGGGTCCACTGGTTGCCGTATTGCTCCATGCTGGCCCTGTGCAGGGGGGAGAGGCTGGGGTGGGTCAGCAGGCTCAGGAAGTAGGGCACCGGCTGGGAGAGGGTCACCTGCAGGGTGTGCTCATCCAGGGCTTGCACCCCGAGCGCCTCGGGAGGCAGCTTGCCCTCGACGATCTCGTCCACCTTGTCGAAATGGGCCAGCTGGGCAAACCAGGCGAAGGTGGCCGCCTCCTTGGGATCCACCAGCTTGCGCCAGCCGTAGACGAAATCGCTGGCGCGCACCGGATCCCCGTTGGACCAGCGGGCATCCGGCCTCAGGTGGAAGGTGAATCTCTGGTTCCCCT
Source organism: Aeromonas genomosp. paramedia (assembly GCF_023093515.1). Lineage (NCBI taxonomy): Bacteria > Pseudomonadati > Pseudomonadota > Gammaproteobacteria > Aeromonadales > Aeromonadaceae > Aeromonas > Aeromonas genomosp. paramedia. The sequence goes on along the minus strand of NZ_JAAROG010000031.1, from coordinate 105,534 downwards.
CGTTATCCCAGCTCGCGGCCACACCGGGCAGCACCTTGCCGTCCGCCCCCTGGGTCAAGAGCCCCTCATAGAGGTCTCTGAGCACTTGCAGCTCGGGCAGACCGACCAGTTTGAGCGGGCTCAGGCTGGTCGGTTCGTCCTTGAGATGACGCACGACGGCCTGTTCGGCGGCGAGTTGGGTGCCGGCCGGCACATCGGCGGCCTGGGCACAGACACAGCCCAGCAGGGCCAGCAGGGGGCTCCATCCTTTCATGGCGAATCCTTCAAATTGTGTGAAGCGAGGAGAAAACTCGGCGAGAATTCATCGCCGGCAGACGGGGAATCATGATATCCCCTTTGCTGGTCAGACCGCCAGAGTGAGTCCCATGATATCCGGGACGACAACCCTATGTACGCCCGCCCCGAGTGCGGGCAAGAGGAGCAAGCGATGAGAGTATGGATGTTATTGGCCTGTGTGCTGAGCCAGGGGGCCTGGGCACTGGCCCCTTGCGAGCAGACCAGCCAGGTGGGGAGCTGGTGCGAGGTGAGCATAGATCAGCTGCATCCGACTCAGGGCGGGGTGGGGCAGTTGCAGGTCGATACCACAATGGCAGAGCTGGCGGACAAGAGCGAGAAGCAGCTCGACAAGCTGATGAAAAAGAAAGAGATACCCGTGGTCATCGCCCCCGATGGCGGCTACTGGCTGGTGGACAGGCATCACCTGACCAAGGCGCTGTGGCAACAGGGGGTGAAGGCGGTGAGGGTCAAGGTGATCGCCCGCTTGCAGGACAGGGCCAGTTTCTGGAGCCAGATGCAGAACAACCACTGGGCCTGGCTCAAGGATGAGCGGGGTCAGCCGCTCACCCCGGAACAACTGCCCGGCCATATCGGCGAGCTGCCGGACTACCCCTACCGCACCCTGGCGGGCCTGCTGCAGGATGCGGGCTACTTCAGCAAGCAGGATCAGGTCTACTTCGTCGAGTTCGCCTGGGCCAGCTGGCTCGGCCAGCAGATGGCCTGGCAGCCGGTCAATGCCGCCAATCTGGCGGATCGCCTCGCCGAGGCCAAGCGCCTGGCCTGCAACAGCAAGGCCAGTGCCTTGCCCGGCTATCCCGGCAAGCAGTGCCGCCTCAACCCGCCACGCAGCGGTAGCTGACGCGGGATCAGGAAGGGGCGCCCAGGCGCCCCTCGTCACTCTCCCTGACCGGCACCTTGCCAGCGGGCGGCGGCCTGTTCCAGCAGGGCGACCTCTCCTTGCTGGATCAGCGGCAGCAGGGCCTGCACCTTGTCATCCGGCCAATCCCACCAGGCGAGCGCCTGCAACCGGGCAATCTCGTCGTCGCCAAAGCGCATCCGCACCACCCTGGCCGGGGTACCCGCCACCATGGCATAGGGCGGCACATCCTGATTGACCAGGGCCCGGGCGGCTATGATGGCGCCATCCCCTATGGTGACCCCCGGCATGATCATGGCCTCCATGCCGATCCAGACGTCATTGCCGATGCGGGTATCACCGGCGGGTCTGTAGCTGCGCTTGAGTGCCGCCACTTCGGCAAACGGATAGGTGCTGATGAAGTCGGTGTTGTGGGTGTGGTTGCCCCCCATGATGATCTTCACCCCGGCGGCGATTTGCACATAGTCGCCGAGATGGAGCCTGTCTATGTGCCAGATGGGGTCCCAGCCGGTGTCGGCTGAGCGGCTCCAGCGGTCGCCGTGCAGGTAGCGCACGGCCTCCTCTTCGAAAGGACCGTCCCAGGCGCCCGAGTAGTAGCTGTGTCGCCCCTTGAGGCAGATGTTGGGATTGGTCACCGTCAGGTGCAGGTACTCGACCTGCGACCAATGCTGGCAGAGGGTCATGGCTGTGTTCCTCGTTGAATGGATAGGTATTGGATGCGCGGATTGGCGCAGCTAATAGATCCAGACCAGCAGGCGGGGCACGCACAGGGTGGAGCAGCCCAGCGCCTGGGATGAACGGGGTCGTTGCATGAGGAGGGGCTCCCGACAGAAGAGGCCAGATGGTAAGGGATGGGGAGGGTTATGCCAAGCAGAGGGGCTCTGCTGGTCAAAACCTGCACAAAGGGTCTGGTTGATATTTATTCTCGATTAGCCATGATACAGGCTCCACTCGTATCTGCAGGAGAGAGGACAATGACGAATCAGAACTGGCAGCGTTACATGCTGGAGGCGGAGAATGCCCTGGGCATGGGGGCACTGGGCACGGCCATCTGCCTCTATCAGCAGGCCCTGGGGGAGGTGTATGAGCTGGCGTCCGGGGATCTGGACGAACTGGCCAGTATGCGGGTTGCCACCTGTCACCGGATGGCCGACTTCTGGCGCGCCATGGAGGAGCCCGCCTATGAGCTGCGCTACCTCAAGCTCGCCTCCGAGCTGGTCACCGCCCTAGTGCCCCAGTGCCCGAACCGGGAGTGCGAGTCCCTCATCAGCGAGCTGGGCTGCTGCCGCGCCGCCCTGCTCTCCTTCTTGAAGCGCCACCCCAACCCCGAGATCGCCAGGTTGATCCAGGTGCAGGACAAGGTGCAGGGCTGCGAGTTGATAGGGCGCTTTCGCCTCAACTAGCGGTTGTGCGCCCGAGCCGCCGTGCGATGCGGCCCTGGGCTTCCTCCCCTTGCAGGGCGAGGGAGAAGGCGCGGGCCTCCAGATCGATGACGAAATGCACCGCCTGTCTGAGCTCCTGCTTGAGCAGCGCCTTGCTCTTTTGCAGTGCCTTGGGCGCCTTGGCCGCGAGCCTCAACCCCTGCTCGCGGGCGAAGGGGAGCAGTTCCTCCACCGCCAGCACCCGGTTGGCGAGCCCTAGCCGCAGCGCCTCCCCGGCGTCTATGGCCTCCGCCAGCAACAGCAGCTCCGCCGCCTTCAGGTGCCCCACGGCGCGGGGCAGCAAGAGGCTTGAGGCAAACTCCGGCACCAGCCCCAGCTCGACGAAGGGCAGTTGCAGCCGGGCGTTCTCCCCCAGATAGACCAGATCGCAGTGCAGCAGCAGGGTGGTGCCTATGCCCACCGCCGGGCCGCCCACGGCGGCGATCACCGGCTTGGGGAAATCGGCCAGGGTGTGGAGGAACTGCAGGATGGGGTCATCCGCTTCCAGATTGCTCTTGCCCATGAAGTCCGCGAGATCATTGCCCGCGGTGAAGCACTCCTGCTGCCCTTGCAGCAACACCACATGCACGCTCTCGTCCTGGGCGGCCTGCTGAAAGGCCTCGGTGAGGGCCAGGTACATCTCGGTGTTGAGGGCATTGCGCTTGTCCGGCCGGTTGAGGGTCAGGAGGAGCAAGCCATCCTGCTGCTCGGCCAGAATTGTGAGGGCCATGTCTGAATCCTTGTGTTCGGGGGCTGCCAAAAGCTTGCCATAGGGGTAAGCTTCGCTTCGTTTAACAACATCATAAAAGGATTTCAACCATGTTTAAACGTGCGTTTTATTCCAGCCTGGCCCTGCTGCTGGCCGCCCCCGCGCTGGCCAAGGTCGAGGCCGTCGACGGTTATGTGCGCCTGCTCCCCCCGGGTTCGCCCAACACGGCGGCCTTCATGGTGCTCAAGAATGACGCGGACAAGCCGGTGACCCTGACTGCTGCTGCCTCCCCTGACGCGGGCCGTGCCGAGCTGCACACCCATCTGCACGAGAATGGCGTCATGAAGATGCGCCAGGTGGAGAACATCGAAATCCCGGCCAGGGGGGAAGCCGTCCTCAAACCCGGCAGCCTCCACATCATGTTGTTCGAGGTGCGGGATCTCTCGGAGGACAGGCCCTTCCCCCTGACCCTGACCCTGGACGATGGTCAGACCCTGAGCCTGAGTCTGCCGGTGAAGCCGGTCGAGCCGATGAAGGGCATGCAGCACTGACATTAATGGACGCTTGTTCAGCTTTTTACTCTAGGTATTCCTTGCTCACCGGGTAAAATGATGGTCTTTCCAGTCCATAATGGAGCTATGTAATGAAGAAGACCCTGATTGCCGGCAGCCTGATTGCCCTGTTCAGCCATGCAGCCATGGCCGCCGATGACTGGCGTTTCGCGGCGGGTGCCGATATGTGGAACTCCCAGGGGAGCGGCCAGGTCAGCGGTGTCGGTGCCGATGGCAGCTATGACGACAACTACAACTGGAGCGGCTACCTGCAACTGGAGCACGGCATCTTCCTGCTGCCGAACGCCAAGTTCGAGATGTCCGATTTCAGCACCAGCGGCGGCTCCTTCAGCAACGATCTGCTGGCCTATGATCTGAGCCTCTATTACCGCCTGATGAACAACGACCTGTTCCAGCTCGATCTGGGTCTGACCGGTCGTCGCTACGATGGCGACTTCAACACCCAGCACTACTCCTACGACAAGGACGTGCTGATGGCTTACACCGGTGGTGAAGTGCGCATCCCGGGTACCGGCTTTGCCGCCTTTGGTGATCTGCGTGTGCAGGATGCGGACAACTATGACTACCGTCTGGGTGGTTCCTACAAGTTCTCCACAGTGCCGCTCAAGATCCGTGCCGGCTGGCGTGAGGCCGAGATGGACTTCGATCGTGTCGACCAGAGCATCGACGGCTGGTTCATCGGTGGCGAATTCACCTTCTAATCTGACGAAGGGTGGCGATGGGCCACCCGGACGTGTTTGACGGGCAAGGGTGAGGAAGGAGAGATAATGGGCCATATCATAGTGACTGGCGCGGGCTCCGGCCTTGGGCGCGCTCTGACAATCGGACTGGTTGAGCGCGGTCATAGGGTCTCCATGATGGGGCGCCGTTATCACAAGTTGCAGGAGCAGGAACAGCGGCTCGGCAGCGCCGTGGTCGGCATCGCCGCCGATCTGTCCCACCACGAAGAGGTGGAGATGGCCTTCGGTGCCGCCGTGGCCTGGGGTGGCTTGCCTTCCCTCGTGATCCACTGTGCCGGTGTCGGGGAATTCGGTCCTGTCGGTGTCTACACCGCCGAGCAGGTGCGCCGGGTGGTGGAGAGCAATCTGGTCTCCACCATACTGGTGGCCCAGCAGACGGTGCGCCTTATCGGCGAACAAGGCGGGGTGCTGGCCAATGTGCTCTCCTCCGCGGCCCAGACCGGCAAGGCCAACGAGAGCCTCTACTGCGCCTCCAAATGGGGGATGCGCGGCTTTCTGGAGTCCCTGCGGGCCGAGCTGAAAGGCTCGCCCCTGCGGCTGGTGAACCTCTACCCGAGCGGGATCCGCAGCGAATTCTGGGACAACTCGGATCACCTGGACCCGAGCGGCTTCATGACACCGGAAGATGCGGCGGCCTACATGCTCGACGCGCTGGAGGCGAGAAGCAGCTGCCATGTGACCGATCTCTTTATCGGTCGCAACGCCTGAGGCGATCTCCTGCCAACAGGCCCCGTCGTTCACGAAAGCAGAAACAAAAAGCGCGCCAATAGGCGCGCTTTTTTCATTCATATGCAGTGGTAAATACTATCGGGTTTGCTTGTCGTTAAGCCGGGTCATGATGATGTATGTCGGCACATATTATTTCCGCGCCGCATATTCCCGCAGGAAGGATGGGATCACCTGTTTTGGCTTCTTGCCCAGGGTCAGCAGCCATTCAAAATCCGGGTCGATAATGCCATATCGACACGCCAGCTCTTCCAACAAGGCGAGCCAGAGGTGGGCCGTCACCTCGGCATCCGCCAGGGCGCGGTGAAACACCCCGTCATTGGGCAGTCGCTTGTATTGCACCAGGGTGCCCAGCTTGTGATCCGGGGCATCGGGAAACAGCCGCCTCGACAGCAGCAGGGAACAGGCGAACTGCCCGCGGTATCGCGCCGGCAGCCACTCTACTTCCGCGTCCAGAAAGCGCTTGTCGAAGGAGGCGTTGTGGGCGACCAGATTGTCATCACCGATAAAGTCGACGAAATCCGCCATCACCTCGTGGCAGGGGGGAGCCTGTTTCAGCATGGCATTGCTGATCCCGGTGTATTGCTCGATGAAGCTGCTGACCTTGAAGCCTGGATTCATCAGCGCAGAGAACCGCTCGCTGATATGGCCATCCTTGATTCTGACGGCACCGATCTCGATGGCTCTATCCCCTTGTCCGGGTGAAAGCCCTGTGGTCTCGAAGTCGAGCACGACAACGGTATTGGCTGAGGCGATGGACATAACTTCTCGGGCAAGCTGGGTAAAGAGCGTCAGTCTAGGAAATCAGCCGTGCCGTGTACAGGGCAATACAGTTATCTCATTGGTTCACGCTGGAGACGCATTTTTGTGCATCATGGCTGAAAGCCATATAAAAAGCCCCGAGTACCGTGGCACTCGGGGCTTTCTTATGAAAAGTGAAAGGTGGTGTCGGCGTTATCAGCGACCCAGCTTGGCCTTGAGCATGGCGATGATGTCTTTGATCGCCACTTCCTGCTTCTCGCCGGTGCGGCGGCACTTGTACTCCACCACGCCGTTGTCCAGGCCGCGATCGCCGATGACGATGGCGTGCGGCACACCGATCAGCTCCATGTCGGCGAACATCACGCCCGGACGCTCCTTGCGGTCGTCGAACAGGACGTCCACACCGGCGGCCTTCAGCTCGGCGTAGAACTGCTGCGCCTGCTCGGTGACGCGCTCGGACTTGTGCATGTTCATCGGCACTATGGCCACTTCGAACGGGGCTATGGCCTCCGGCCAGATGATGCCGTACTGGTCGTTGTTCTGCTCGATGGCGGCGGCCACCAGACGGGAAACCCCGATACCGTAGCAACCCATCTCCATGGTGACGGACTTGCCGCCCTCGTTCAGCACGCTCGCCTTCATGGCTTCGGAGTACTTGGTCCCCAGCTGGAAGATGTGGCCCACTTCGATGCCGCGCTTGAGCAGCAGCTTGCCCTGGCCGCAGGGGCTGGGGTCGCCTTCCACCACGTTGCGCAGGTCGGCAACCTCGTAGGTAGCGATGTCGCGATCCCAGTTGGCTCCGGTCAGGTGGAAGCCGGTCTCGTTGGCGCCGCAAACAAAATCGCTCAGATGGGCGGCGCTGCGATCGACGATGATGCGACCGGCAAAGCCGACCGGACCTATGGAGCCCGCGTCGCAACCGGCGGCCGCTTTAATCTGCTCGTCGTTGGCGAAGGTGAGCGGGTTGGCGACGCCAGCCAGCTTCTCGGCCTTGATTTCGTTCAGCTCGTGGTCGCCACGCAGCACCAGGGCGATAACGGCCTGCTTGCCGTGCTCGTCCGCTTCGGCCAGTACCAGCAGGGTCTTGGCGATGGCGGTCGGCGCCACGTTGAGGAAGGCGGCAACCTCGTCGATGGTGTGAACGGCCGGGGTGGCGACCTTGGTCAGGGCTGCGGTGGCAGCGGCGCGCTCACCGGCTGGTGCCAACGCTTCGGCCATCTCGATGTTGGCGGCGTAATCGGATGTATCGGAGAAGGCGATCAAGTCTTCACCGCTCTCGGCCAGCACCTGGAATTCGTGGGAGCCGGTGCCACCGATGGAGCCGGTGTCGGCCTGCACCGGACGGAAGTTCAGACCCATGCGGGTGAAGGCGGCGCAGTAGGCGGCGTGCATCTTCTCGTAGGTCTCGATCAGCGAGGCCTTGTCGATATGGAAGGAGTAGGCATCCTTCATCAGGAACTCGCGGCCGCGCATCACGCCGAAACGAGGGCGAACCTCGTCGCGGAACTTGGTCTGGATCTGGTAGAGGTTGAGCGGCAACTGCTTGTAGCTGTTCACTTCGTAACGGACCAGGGCGGTGATCACCTCTTCGTGGGTCGGGCCCAGCACGAAGGGACGGTTGTGACGGTCGGTCAGGCGGCACAGCTCGGGGCCGTAGTCATCCCAGCGACCGGACTCCTGCCACAGCTCGGCGGGTTGTACCACCGGCATGGAAACTTCGATGGCACCAGCATTGTTCATCTCTTCGCGAACAATGTTCTCGATCTTTTTCAGTACCCGCAGACCGGTTGGCAGCCAGGCGTACATGCCGGAGGCCAGTTTACGGATCATGCCGGCGCGCAGCATCAGCTGGTGGCTGATGACTTCAGCGTCGGAGGGGGTTTCCTTGAGAGTGGAAAGCAGATATTGGCTGGTACGCATCGCGGTAGACCTTCGCTAGTTCGGGCCCTTGGCCCTGGAAAATTTCAAGTGCGGAATTTTAACAGGCCGAGCCCCGTGGCCCAAGGGCTAAATTCAGCCAGGCAGGGGGGAAGGGCCGCGCTGGCACGGGTCTTGTCCCCCCGGGCAGGGGAGGGGGAGCGGCAGATCGCGGGACAAGCCCTATGCTGGATACTTATCCAGTTATTCTTTATGCTATGACCCAATTTGCAAGAGTCTGCGTGGCGAGGAAGAGAACATGATCGGTCGCTTGAGAGGCGTCATCATCGAGAAACAACCCCCTGAGGTGCTGATCGAAGTGGGGGGCCTGGGCTATGAAGTGCACATGCCCATGAGCTGCTTCTATGATCTGCCTGAGCTTGGGAAGGAAGCTGTCATTCACACCCACTTCGTGGTGCGCGAAGATGCCCAGCTGCTCTATGGCTTCAACCACAAGCAGGAGCGGGCGCTGTTTCGCGAGCTGATCAAGACCAACGGGGTCGGCCCCAAGCTGGCGCTGGCCATCCTCTCCGGCATGACGGCCACCCAGTTCGTGATGAGCGTCGAGCGCGAGGAGATAAGCTCCCTGGTCAAGTTGCCCGGTGTGGGCAAGAAGACCGCCGAGCGGCTGGTGGTGGAGATGAAAGACCGCCTCAAGGGCTGGGTCAGCCACGATCTCTTCTCCCCTGCCGCCATCAGCCTGCCCGCCCAGGAGAGCCAGCTGCGCGCGCCCGATGCCAGCGAAGAGGCGGCCAGCGCCCTGGTGGCGCTCGGTTACAAGCCGCAGCAGGCGAGCCAGATCGTGGCCAAGGTGGCCAGCGAGGGCATGTCGGTGGAAGCCATCATCCGTGAATCCCTGCGCAGCCTGGTGTGAGGATGACAATGAAGCAAGCGGACCATCCCGGGTCACTGGACTGTGACCGCGGGGATGCAGAGCGTGAGGTAGTGCATGATTGAAGCGGATCGTCTCATCTCGGCCGGTGCCGCCCGCGAGGACGAGGTCATCGATAGGGCCATCCGGCCCAGGAAGCTGGCGGATTACACCGGGCAGGATCACGTCTGCGACCAGATGGAGATCTTCATCGAGGCCGCCCGCCAGCGTGGGGAGGCCCTCGATCATCTGCTGATCTTCGGCCCGCCCGGGCTTGGCAAGACCACGCTCGCGAATATCGTGGCCAACGAGATGGGGGTCAATATCAAGACCACCTCGGGCCCGGTGCTGGAGAAGGCCGGCGATCTCGCCGCCCTGCTCACCAACCTCGAACCGAACGATGTATTGTTCATCGACGAAATCCACCGCCTCAGCCCAGTGGTGGAGGAGGTGCTCTATCCGGCCATGGAGGATTACCAGCTCGACATCATGATAGGAGAGGGGCCTGCCGCCCGCTCCATCAAGCTCGATCTCCCTCCCTTCACCCTGATCGGGGCCACCACCCGGGCCGGCTCCCTGACCAGTCCCCTGCGGGATCGTTTCGGCATCGTCCAGCGCCTGGAGTTCTATAACGTCAAGGATCTCACCGACATCGTCTCCCGCAGCGCCCGCTGCCTCGGGCTCGACATGTCGGGGGACGGGGCGCTGGAGGTGGCTCGCCGCTCCCGGGGGACCCCGCGGATTGCTAACCGTCTGTTAAGACGGGTGCGGGATTTCGCCCAGGTGAAATCCGATGGTCGCATTGATGGACCCATAGCGGCCCGTGCCATGGACATGCTGGACGTGGACAATGAGGGGTTCGACTTCATGGACCGCAAGCTATTGTTGGCCGTCATCGACAAGTTTATGGGGGGGCCAGTGGGTCTCGACAACCTGGCCGCCGCCATAGGGGAAGAGAAGGACACCATAGAGGACGTGCTGGAGCCTTATCTGATCCAGCAAGGCTATCTGCAACGTACACCCAGAGGGCGGATCGCGACACCGAGAGCTTATGCGCACTTTGGCCTGCAACGGCCAGATGAGCAGTAAAAGCAGCCTTTTGAACGACAAACCGCCCCAAGGGCGGTTTTTTATTATCCGGGCAAAAAAAAGCCCACGGCGGATGCGGTGGGCAAAGACAATTCAGGATGGATGTTCACAGACAGTGAGTGCGTCTGCAGACCGGTCGGGAAAAAACAAAGGAGCCGTCGCGAGGCCTCAGAGTCGGTTCATTTGATAGAGTTGAACGAACGAAAGCTTGTAGTAACGGATGGTCTTGGCAACAAACTTTTTCATCATTAATCCCAACAAACAGGTTCGAAATGTTCATCGAATACGTACCGGGAACCCGGAATGACCGGCCTGTATCCAGAGGTGTGCCCTCACTGCGAGGCGCATTGTAGGAGCTCTTGCCGGGCCGGACAAACAAGAAAATCTATGTGTTTCGGATTAGATAAATTAATGTATTTGCGAGGTAGCCCTATCCGCATAAACATGTGTTTTTGCTGGTTTTAAATTGATTTCATGATGGCCTGCACCATTCTTGAAATATCGGATTGATAAGGGCGAGCCTGCTCATATCATCTATTTGTTTAACAGAATTGAAACTATTTTGACGAGAGTTAAAATTGATTTAAATCAAGTATTTACGGTTTAATTTTTTTTGTGAGCAAGCTCCCAAAATTAATGGGAAACGGCTTGTAAGTTGCCTTGAAAAGGCATGTATTGATGATGGGTTTACATTGATTTCAATCAAATAAAGATGATATAAAACAGCCATCATTATAGGCGAGAATAGAACTGCAGTTAATGTTTACCAGATGTTAAACATTAGCTTTTTTTGTTCCTCTATATTGCCTTGTTGTTAATGTGGTGGCAGTCGAATCCGGTCAGTCCGCGAGGGGTGATCGACCATTCGGGGACTTCCAATGGAAGCTTTGTCCTTAAAACTTAAAATAGCCGTGCCAATAATCGGTGAGGAAACATCATGATTGCTGAGCATGTGGTAGACCTATCGCGGTTCCAATTCGCTGCGACGGCCCTTTATCACTTCCTGTTTGTACCCCTGACGCTGGGAATGGCCTTCCTCCTGGCGATCATGGAGTCTGTCTATGTGATGACCAACAACACAGTGTACCGGGACATGACCAAGTTCTGGGGCAAGTTGTTTGGTATCAACTTTGCCCTTGGGGTTACCACCGGGCTCACCATGGAGTTTCAGTTCGGTACCAACTGGGCTTATTACTCCCACTATGTCGGCGATATCTTCGGGGCCCCGCTGGCCATCGAAGGCCTGATGGCCTTCTTCCTGGAGTCCACCTTCGTCGGCATGTTCTTCTTCGGTTGGGATCGCCTCAGCAAGCGCCAGCATCTGGCGGCAACCTGGCTGATGGCACTCGGGACCAACCTCTCCGCCCTCTGGATCCTGGTCGCCAACGGCTGGATGCAGAACCCGGTCGGTGCCGAGTTCAACTTCGAATCCATGCGCATGGAGATGGTGAGCTTCGCCGATCTGGTGTTCAACCCGGTGGCGCAGGTCAAGTTCGTCCACACAGTGGCGGCGGGCTACACCACGGGCGCCATGTTCGTGCTGGGCATCTCCTCCTACTACCTGCTGAAGAATCGTGATGTGGCCTTCGCCCGTCGCTCCTTCGCCATCGCGGCCGCATTCGGCATGGCCTCCATCCTCTCCGTGCTGGTGCTGGGTGACGAGTCCGGCTACGAGACCGGGGAAGTGCAGAAGGTGAAGCTGGCTGCTATCGAGGCAGAGTGGAACACCGAGCCGGCCCCCGCATCCTTCACTCTGTTCGGCATTCCGAACCAGGAAGAGATGCGCACCGACTACGCCATCAAGATCCCTTATGCCCTCGGCATCATAGCGACCCGTTCCCTGGACGGTCAGGTAACCGGTCTCAAGGATCTGAAGAGCGAGCATGAAGTGCGCGTGCGCAGCGGCATGACCGCCTACGATCTGCTGACCAAGCTGCAATCCGGCGACAAGTCAGACGAGACCCGTGCTCGTTTCGACGAGGTGAAGCAGGATCTGGGCTACGGTCTGCTGCTCAAGCGTTACACCGCCAACGTGACCGACGCCACCGACGATCAGATCAAGGCCGCCGTGGATGACTCCATCCCGCAGGTGCTGCCGCTGTTCTTCGCCTTCCGCATCATGGTTGCCTGCGGCATGTTGATGCTGGTGCTGATCGGTCTGGCCTTCTATGACAGCACTCGCCACAAGATCGGTGAGCGCAAGTGGTTGCTCAAGGCGCTGCTGTACGGCATCCCGCTGCCCTGGATCGCCATCGAGGCGGGCTGGTTTGTTGCCGAGTACGGTCGCCAGCCCTGGACCATCGCCGAGATGCTGCCGACCTCAGTCTCCGCATCCAATATCCCTGCGTCCGAGATCTGGTTCTCCCTGATCGGGATCTGCCTGTTCTACACCGTACTGCTGATCATCGAGATGTACCTGATGTTCAAGTATGCGCGTCTGGGCCCAAGCAGCCTGAAGACGGGCAAGTACCACTTCGAACAGAGCAAGGCATAAGGAGAGTAACCCATGTTTGATTACGAAATGTTGCGTCTGGTCTGGTGGGTGCTGGTCGGCGTGCTGCTGATCGGCTTCGCCATCACCGACGGCTTCGATATGGGGGTCGGTGCCCTGCTCCCCTTCGTCGGCAAGAAGGATGTGGAGCGTCGGGTGATGCTCAACACCATGGGGCCGCACTGGGAAGGCAACCAGGTCTGGTTGGTCACCGCGGGCGGTGCCCTGTTTGCGGCCTGGCCCATGGTCTATGCGGCGGCCTTCTCCGGCTTCTACATCGCCATGATCCTGACCCTGATGGCGCTCTTCTTCCGTCCGGTCGGCTTCAAGTACCGCTCCCTGCAGGAAGGCGCCCAGTGGCGCACCAGCTGGGACTGGGCGCTGTTCGCCGGTAGTGCCATTCCCCCCGTCATCTTCGGGGTGGCCTTCGGCAACCTGCTGCAAGGGGTTCCCTTCAGCTTCAACCAGTTCCTGATGCTGACCTACCACGGCAACTTCTTCGGCCTGCTCAACCCGTTCGGTCTGCTGGCTGGCCTGGTGAGCCTGTTCATGATAGTGACCCAGGGCGCTGCCTGGCTGATGATGAAGACCGAAGGTGAAGTGCTGGCCCGCTCCCGCACCGCCGCCATGATCTTCTCCCTGCTGACCCTGGTGCTGTTTGCCCTGGCCGGTGTCTGGGTGAGCGGCATGGATGGCTATGTGATCGTGGGCGCCGTCGCCACCGACGCCGTCACCAACCCGCTTCACAAGGAAGTGGTGGTGCAGGCCGGTGCCTGGATGCAGAACTACAACCTCTACCCCTGGATGATTGCCGCCCCCGTGCTGGGTCTGGTGATGAGCCTGCTGACCGCGCTTGCGGCCAAGCTGGGCAAGGGCTGGATGGCGTTCCTGTTCTCCTCCCTGGCCATTGCCGGCATCATACTGACCGCGGGCTTCTCCATGTTCCCGTTCGTGATGCCCTCCAGCCTGGAGCCGTCCCAGAGCCTGACCATGTGGGATGCCACCGCCTCCTTCAACACCCTCAAGGTGATGACGGTAGTCGCAGTCGTCTTCGTACCGACAGTGCTGGCTTACACCATCTGGACCTACATCAAGATGTTTGGCCGGGTGAGCAACAAGCACATCGAAGACAACCAACAATCGCTCTACTAAGAAGGTGCCCTGATATGTGGTATTTCACCTGGATCCTGGGGCTGTTGCTGGCCTGTGCGTTTGGGATCATCAATGCGCTCTGGCTGGAGCACACCGAGAACCTGGATCGTCAGATCGATGAAGACAAGTGACAGGCTCGCCCGGCTGGCCGCTCCCCTGGAGCGCCAGCCATGGCAAGGTCTGATGTTGCTGGCGGCGGCCCTGCTGGGCGTCGCCATCTTGCAGGCACCGAATCTGGTGGCCGCCAACACCAGTGACCACGGTCTCTGGCTGGCCCCCTGGCTGATGTGGGCGGTCTGCTGCGGTGTCATGCACGGACTGGGGTTTCACCCCCGCAGCCTGGTCGGGCGCCTGCTGTTTTTCCCCTGGCTCGCCTTGCCAAGCCTGTTGTACGGGCTCTGGCTGACCAGCGGTTATTACCTGCCATAAACACAGAGGGAGGCCAGACATTTTCTGCCTCCCTCTGCTTTTGTACCCCGCAGTGCGGCCGTGGTTTTGCCCCCGGCGGATGGGCCGTTATTGCCTGCCATAAAAAACAGGGGGAGATGGGATTTCCCTGTCTCCCCCTGCTTCTTTCCTATTCAGCCCTGCGCTATGATAGCCCCCCATCTGACTGTCGAATGGATCACAGATTTTTATGGGGGAAGTCTCTGAGTTTCCGGTACGTGTCTACTACGAAGACACAGACGCCGGAGGCATCGTCTACAACGCCAATTATCTCAAGTTTATGGAACGGGCTCGCACCGAGTTCCTGCGCGCCGGCGACATCGAGCAAGATGTCCTGTTGCAGGCGGGGATCGCCTTCGTGGTGAGTCGCACCGAGATCGATTTCCGCTCCGCGGCCCGCTTCAATGAACTGCTGACCGTATTGACGCAAGTGACTGAAGTGAAACGTGCTTCCATGCGCTTTTCACAGCAGATCCTGGCGGCTGATGGACGACTGATCACCCAGGCCATGGTACAGATTGCCTGTGTCAGTCATCCGCAAATGAAACCTGTTGCAATACCTGAAAAAATCAAGGGAGTGCTGTTAAGTGCACGCTGAAATTTCGTTTATTGGTCTGTTCTGGCAAGCCAGCCTGCTGGTGAAACTGGTCATGATGACCCTGATGGGCATGTCGGTCGTCTCCTGGGCGCTGATCATCCAGCGTTCCAAGGTGATCAAGGCGGCCAACCTCGCCTCGGAGCAGTTTGAAGACAGATTCTGGTCCGGCGTCGACCTCAACCGTCTCTATCAGGAGTCCTCCTCCCGCCGCGATGACATCGAAGGCATGGAAGACATCTTCTATTCCGGTTTCAAGGAGTATGCCCGCCTGCTCAAGGCCGGTGCCCGTGGCCAGGATGCGGTGATGGACGGTACTTACCGCGCCATGCGCGTCTCCCTGTCCCGTGCGGTGGACGAGCTGGAATCCAACCTGCCAGTGCTGGCGACCGTCGGTTCCATCAGCCCCTATATCGGCCTGTTTGGTACCGTATGGGGCATCATGAACGCCTTTATCGCCCTGGGCCAGGTGCAGCAGGCGACCCTGCAGATGGTGGCACCGGGCATCGCGGAGGCGCTGATCGCCACCGCCATGGGTCTGTTCGCGGCCATTCCCGCGGTTATTTTCTATAACAGATTCACCAACAAGGTGGAGAAGCTGGAGAACGCCTACGCCAACTTCATGGACGAGTTCACCACCATACTGAACCGTCAGATTGCACAGCAGCAGGGTGACAAGTAAATGCAAACCTATCAGCGGATCCGGCGCAAGAAGGTCGCCGAGATCAACGTGGTGCCCTATATCGACGTCATGCTGGTGCTGCTCATCATCTTCATGGCGGTGACGCCGGTGATCACGCAAGGGGTCAAGGTGGACCTGCCCCAGGCGGAGTCCGAGCAACTGCCCGAGGACGCCAAGCCCCCCTTCATCGTCAGCGTCAACACCGAGGGTGAGTACGTCATCAAGGCCGGTGAGGCGGATGACGAGCCAGTGCCAAGCGGCACGCCCGAGGCGATGCAGCAATACATCACCGAGAAGGCCATGGGCTATCTGGCCATCAACCAGAACGCTCCCGTGGTGGTGGCGGGTGACAAGTCCGTGCGTTACGAAGAGGTGATCCTGCTGATGGTGGCCCTCAAGAAAGCCGGTGTGCCTCAGGTTGGCCTGATGACGGATCCGGTGAACTGACGGAGATGGATGTGAAGCGTGGTATTTCCGGTTATCTCGTCGCGTCGCTGCTGCTGCATCTGATCATCGGCATCATACTGCTGGTCGGGGTCGACTTCAGCAAGCCCAAGCGCCCCGAGTCGAAGGGACAGATCGTCAATGCAGTGATGCTGGACAGCGAGTTCCTGGAGCAACAGGCACAGCAGATCCAGCAGCAGAAAGCTCAGCCCAAGGCTGCCCAGCAGCAGAAAGAGAAGGACAAGGAAGACGCCGATCAGGCCCGGCGCGAGCTGGCGAAGGAGCAGGAGCGTCTGCGCATCGCCGAGACCAAGCGCAAGGAGGCCGAGGAGGCCACCCGCAAGGCCGAGACCGAGAAGCAGAAGAAGGTAGCCGAGCAGAAGCAGGCGGAAGAGCAGGCCCAGAAGGCCGAGGAGGCCCGCAAGCTGGAGGCGCAGAAGACCAAGCAGGCCGAAGCCAAGCGCCAGGAAGAGGAACTCGCCAAGGCGCTGGCGCTCAAGAAAAAGAAAGAAGAGCTGGAGAAGAAGCAGGCCGAAGAGAAAGCCAAGGCGAAGGCGGATGCGGCCAAGAAGGCTGAAGCCGACAAGAAGGCCAAGGCCGAGGCAGAGAAGAAAGCCAAGGCGGAAGCCGAGAAGAAGGCCAAGGCTGAGGCAGAGAAAAAGGCTGCAGATGAAGCCGCCAAGAAGGCAAAAGCTGACGCAGAGAAGAAGGCGAAGGCCGAGGCTGACAAGAAGGCCAAGATAGAGGCGGAGCGCAAACGCAAGGCGGCCGAGGAGGCCAAGCTGCAGAAAGAGATGGAAGCCATGATGCAGCAGCAGCTGGAGGCTGAAGCCAGTTCCCGCAGTCAGGCCGCATCGGCTGCCGCCAAGGGGGAGGTCGACAAGTACGCCGCCCTCATCAAGGCAACGGTCGAGCGCTACATGATTTTGGATCCCACCATGCGGGGCAAAACCTGTACTATCGGTGTCAAATTGGCCAGTACCGGCTTCGTCATCTCGGTGGACAACGGCCAGGGTGACCCGGCGGTCTGCCGCTCCGGCAAGGCGGCTGTGCTGAAGGCGAATCAGTTGCCGGTGCCGAAGGATCCGGCGGCGTTCGAGATGTTGAAGGAGTTTAACCTCAAGTTAGAACCTAGCATCTAGACGTGATAAAACGGGGTCATTGACCGTGGTTGGCAGCATCTGCTGATAAAGGAATTTCACCTCTCATTTTTATTGGAACAGAGTATTTAAGCCATGATAAGAAAAGTGTTTTTTGCTTTGGTTGGCTGCCTTCTGCTAGGCCAGAGCGCTCAGGCGGCCTTGGACATCGTCATCACCGGCGGTATTGACAGTGCGCGCCCCATCGCCATCGCCCCCTTCAAGTGGGAAGGCAATGGTCAACTGCCACAGGATATCGCAGAGGTGGTCTCCAACGACCTGATGCGCAGCGGCAAGTTCAAGCCGCTGGCCCGTGGCCAGATGCCGCAGACCCCGAGCACCAGCGGCGAGATCAACTTCGCTCCCTGGGCGTCCCAGGGTGTGGAGGCCGTGGTGGTCGGTTCCATCGCGGCGGTCGGTGATGGCACCTACAAGATCAACTTCGAGCTGGTCGACGTGCTGAAGGGCCAGCTGGCCAAGACCCAGGGCGGCGAAGCGAATGGCTACATCCTCGACAGCCGCATGGCGACCATACCGGGTGCCCAGATGCGCCAGTTCGCCCACCGCATCTCCGACATCGTCTATGAGCGTCTGACCGGTGAGCGTGGTGCCTTCCTGACCCGTCTGGCCTATGTCTCCGTCCAGCAGGGCACCCAGTTCCCGTACCAGCTGCGGATCTCAGATTACGATGGCTACAACGAGAAGACCCTGCTGCGCTCCCGCGAGCCGCTGATGTCACCGGCCTGGTCGCCGGATGGCAGCAAGCTGGCCTATGTGAGCTTCGAGAACCAGAAGTCCGAGATCTATGTGCAGGACATCTATACCCAGCAACGCAGCCTGATCACCAGTTTCCGCGGCATCAACGGTGCCCCCGAGTGGTCACCAGATGGTCGCCGTTTGGCTATTGTTTTGTCCAAAGATGGGCAGCCTGATCTCTATGTCGTTGATGTTGCTAGCAAGCAACTCACTCGAGTCACAAATAACCGTACCATAGACACCGAACCCTCCTGGATGCCGGACGGTCAAACTTTGCTGTTCACCTCTGAACGTGGTGGCAAACCCCAGATTTATAGCGTAAATTTGGCGACTGGCGTCACTCGCCGGATGACCTGGGAAGGGGATTCCAACCAGGGGGCATCCATCACGCCGGACGGCAAGTCCATGGTGATGGTGACCCGGGTTCAGGGACAATATCGCATCGCTCGCCAGGATATGGAGAACGGAGCCATGTTGGTACTGACCCAGAGTGCTCTGGACGAGTCGCCAAGTGTGGCACCCAATGGCAGCATGATCATTTATGCCACCATCTATCAGGGTCGTAAGAGTCTTGCGTTGGTGTCGACCGATGGTCGCTTCAAGGCAGTGCTTCCGACCAGTAGCGGTGAAATTCGTGCACCAGCTTGGTCGCCCTTCTTGAATTGATAAAAAAATCGATTGTTTTTTGTTTTGTTATAAAGGTTTAAGGAAATAGCATGCAACTCAATAAACTGCTCAAGGGTCTGGCCATCGCACTGCCACTGTTCACCCTGGCTGCCTGTAGTTCTTCTTCCGACTCCGACGCCGCTGGCGCCGAGTCTGGCATGACCGACGGCATGGGCGGTGTACAAACCGGTGGCGCCAACGGCATGTTGTCCCCGGAAGAGCAGATGCGTCAGAAGTTCGAAGCTCTGCAGCGCGATAACGTGATCTACTTCCCGTACGATGGTTACGACATTCAGGGTCAGTACGCCGACCTGCTGGATGCCCATGCCAGCTACCTGCGTGAGCGTCCGAGCGTCAAGGTATTGATCGAAGGCCACGCCGATGAGCGCGGTACTCCGGAATACAACATCGCCCTGGGTGAGCGTCGTGCCAAGGCCGTTGCCAAGTATCTGCAAACCCTGGGTGTGCAGGCCGAGCAGCTCTCCATCGTCAGCTATGGCGAAGAGAAGCCGCTGGATCTGTCCCACACCGAGGACGCCTTTGCCAAAAACCGCCGTGCGGTCCTGGTTTACTAAGGTTTGAACCGAACGAAGTTCGTTTATATGCAAGCGGCCATTTCGATGGCCGTTTTATTTGCACTAAACGCCAAGGTTTGATCCGAATGAAATCTGTATAAGCGAGCGACTATGGCGCTGGCCGTTTTATTTGCACTAAACGCTAAGGTTTGATCCGAATGAAATCTGTGTACAAGCAAGCTGTTGTTGCGCTGGCCGTATTGGTTGCTCTGAATGCGCATGCGGCGGCTCCTGTCAGCGATCTGGGCGGTGACTCGGGTGGTGGGGTTGTCCTTAGCGGCAACAACGGCGCTATCGTGCCTACCGGTAGCCTGGAAGACAGGGTCGCCCTGCTGGAGCGCACCCTGAATGCCCGTCTGCGCCTGCAGGCCGAGCTGCAGCAACAGGTGGACTCCCTGCAAGGGGAGGTCTCCGAACTGCGTGGTCAGCTGGAGCAGCAGACCTACCAGATGGAGCAGTCGCAAGAGCGTCAGCGCCAGCTCTATCAGGAGCTCGACAAGGTGGCCAACAGCCAGCCTGCCGCCGCAGCGCCCGCGACCCCGGCAGCTGGCGCCACGACACCCGCCGCCGCGGCCAACTACTCGACCAATCAGGACGAGAATCAGGCCTATGACGCCGCCGTGAACATGGTGCTCAAGGAGAAGAACTACGACAAGGCCATTCCTGCCTTCGAAGGGTTCATCAAGCAGTTCCCGAGCTCCAGCTATGTTCCCAATGCGCACTACTGGCTTGGCCAGCTGATGTTCAACAAGGGTGACAGAGCCGGTGCCGCCAGCCAGTTCTCCACTGTGGCGAACAAGTACAGCAAGTCGCCCAAGCGGGCCGATGCCCTGCTGAAGCTGGGCATGCTGGCGCAGCTCGACGGCAAGAAAGCGGAAGCCAAGGCCTTTTATGAGCAGGTGATCAAGGGCTATCCCAATACCTCGCCGGCCCAGTTGGCCAAGCAGAGCCTCGGCAAGCTGTAACATTGCTGCATGTCACTGTTTTCGTAACAGTCTTGTAAATACGGCTCTGCTTTGTATGCGCAGTGAACAAACAGATTTAATTTAAGATTTTTCTATTGCGCCAGGATGATAAATCCGTAATATAGGCCGCCGTCAGAGCCGGTGCAGCAGTGCGCTCGGAACTGGTCGTGGTGAGGGTCGTTAGCTCAGTCGGTAGAGCAGTTGACTTTTAATCAATTGGTCGCTGGTTCGAATCCAGCACGACCCACCATTTCTTCACAACGAGTGAAGACAGCATTCCCAGGTCGTTTAGCTCAGCTGGGAGAGCACCTCCCTTACAAGGAGGGGGTCACTGGTTCGAGCCCAGTAACGACC
>NZ_JAAROG010000031.1:81416-85208 GCF_023093515.1 Aeromonas genomosp. paramedia | reverse complement strand
TATCCCAGGTCGTTTAGCTCAGCTGGGAGAGCACCTCCCTTACAAGGAGGGGGTCACTGGTTCGAGCCCAGTAACGACCACCATGCTTTGAAAAAAATGATACAGATGGGTCGTTAGCTCAGTCGGTAGAGCAGTTGACTTTTAATCAATTGGTCGCTGGTTCGAATCCAGCACGACCCACCATCATTCAGTCTTATCCCAGGTCGTTTAGCTCAGCTGGGAGAGCACCTCCCTTACAAGGAGGGGGTCACTGGTTCGAGCCCAGTAACGACCACCAGATTGAAAAAAAGCCCGCTGCAATGCGGGCTTTTTTGTATTCGCTCGTCAGGTGCGCAGCCGATCGAGTTCGTTGGCCAGCGTGGTTGCCGCCTGCTCCAGCTCCTCGCTCAAGAGGTGGCTGGCACTCGCCTCCTGCCCCAGGGCAGTGGCGGTATCCCCAATGCGCATCAGATTCTGGTTGATGGTATCGCTGACGGCGCTCTGCTGCTCGGCGGCGGTAGCCACCTGGCTGATGTGATCATGGATCTGCTGGATCTGGCTCACCACCTGATTGAGCGCCTCGAAGGCCTGCTCGGTTCCCTCGACCGTGCTGACGGATCGGGTGATGCCCGTATTCATCAGCTGCTGGCTGCTGGTGACCTCGGTTTGCAGACTGCCGATGAGCTGGCCTATCTCGTCGGTGGATGAACGGGTCTTGTTGGCAAGGGCCCTCACCTCGTCCGCCACCACGGCAAAACCCCTGCCCATGTCGCCAGCCCGCGCCGCCTCTATGGCCGCATTGAGTGCCAGCAGGTTGGTCTGCTCGGCGATGGCCCGGATCACGTCGAGAATGTGGCTGATGTTGGTGCTGCGCTGGGCCACCTGCGCCACCGCCTTGTCTGCCTGGTGCATGTCCTCGACCAGGGTGTGGATCTCGCTGCGGGCCTGGCTCAAGGTCTGCTGGGCCCTGTGGATATGGTGGGTGGCCGTTTCCGACTCTTGCGCCGCCTGCTCGGCGTAACCCGCCACGCTGACCGCAGTGGTGCTCATCTCGTGCATGGCACTGACCACGCTCTCCAGCTCCAGACTCTGTTCATCCAGGCTGCTGCGCATGGCATCCGCCGTCTGCTTCATGCCCCTTGCCTGCTGGTGTACCTGCTGGCCAATTCGCTTGCTGCCCTGCACCATGGCCCTCAGTTTGCCGAGGAAGGCATTGAGGTGCCTGCCGAGCTCGATGAGCTCCTGGTGGGTATCTATCTGCATCTGCTGGGTCAGATCCCCCTCATTGCTGGCGAGGTGGGAGACGTGGCGGCTGATGAGGGAGAGGGGGGCCGTGATGGTCTGAATGAACCAGACGAGCAGAGCCAGTGCCACCAGGGTGATGGCGACTATGGCCATCAGCTGCTGTTGCCGGGTGGCTTGCAGCAGGCTGCCAAGCTGGTTGCTGATGGTGTTGGCCTGACTGAGGGCGAGGGCCTTGGGCACCTTGATCATCAGCCACCACTGGCTGTCGGCGGCGTCGATCTTGATGGGTTGCTGCAGGATGAAGTCGCTGTCGCTATCCCTGGGCTTGCCATCTGGCGCCACCAGTCCGGCCTCCGTCAGGGGGCGCCCCAGCTTGTCCGCATGGCGGTTGCTGCCGACGATAAAGCCCATCTTGCTGACCAGGGTCACCTCGGCCTGATTGTCATACAGACTCTTGCCGAGGTGCTCGGCCAGTTGCTGGAAGATGGGCAGGTTCATGTCGACCCCGGCGATCCCGGCAAACTTGCCCCCCTTGAGGATGGGGACCGTCAGGCTGGTCATCAGCATCTGCTTGCCAGGGCTTATCTCGTAGAGGTAGGGCTCCATCAGGCAGGGGCGCAGGCTGTCACGGCCACAGAGATACCACTCGCTGTTGCGAATGCCGAACTCGTTGCGCGAGGTATCGAACTTGGCTTCGCTGGTTGCCGCATCTATCTGCTGCTGCGCAATCTGGCCATTCTGCTCCCGGGTGAAGTACACCTCCAGACTGCCCTTGCCCGCGACCGAGTGTGTTGCCCCCGCCTGCCAGCTGGTATCCTGCCCGTCATAGCCATCGGGTTCGAACTGGGCATAGATGGAGCTGATCCCCTCAGCCTGACGCAGGCGGCTGCCAAGCAGCAGCTCCACCTGCGGGCGGCTCGGCATCAGTTCCGGCTGTGCCATGCCGTCTTCGAGCTGTGCGGCTATCCCCAGCGGTATCTGGTAGGACTGCTGCAACAGGTCGGCGATTTGCACGGCATAGCGCTCGGCCTGGAATTGCAGGGTGCGCGATACCTCCTGCTCCAGGGCGCTGCGAGTCTGGGTCATGATGTCATTGCGCAGGGTGTTCAGGGAGGCAGACTGCATCAGGGTCATGGCGACGCCACTGGCGAGAAAGAGGCCCAGGGTGAGCAGCAGCAACTTGGTTTTGAGCGAGCGTTGTTTCATTCGACAACTCCTTTTGGCAAGAATGACAACGATACATCCGGGCGGGTTCTGACCGTTTTACTGTACTGGATTTGTTGATGGGTTTGTGCGCGGCTTCTGGTTATAATTTTGGCCTTTCCAAGCGTTGATGGAACAGTCGCAATGAGCAATGCACTGAGCAGTGTCCCTCCGGTCATCGAGATGGACTATCCCTTTCCGGTCAAACCGGCTCCCCTGACTGCCGAACAGAAGGCGGCCCTGATCATCGAGATCAAGGCGCTGCTCGAGGCGCGTCAGGCCGTGCTGGTTGCCCACTACTACACGGATCCCGAGATCCAGGCGCTGGCCGAGGCCACCGGCGGTTTCGTCGGCGACTCCCTCGAGATGGCTCGCTTCGGTCGTGATCACGCCGCCCAGACCCTGATCGTGGCCGGTGTGCGCTTCATGGGGGAGACCTCCAAGATCCTGAGCCCCCACAAGCGGGTGCTGATGCCGACCCTGGAGGCGGAGTGCTCCCTGGATCTGGGCTGTCCCATCGACCAGTTCTCCGCCTTCTGCGATGCCCATCCCGACCATATAGTCGTGGTCTATGCCAATACCTCGGCGGCGGTGAAGGCGCGGGCTGACTGGGTGGTCACCTCCAGCATCGCGCTGGAGATAGTCGAGCACCTGGACAGCCAGGGCCACAAGATCATCTGGGGGCCGGACAGACACCTGGGTGCCTACATCGAGAAGAAGACGGGCGCCGAGATGCTGCGCTGGCAGGGCCACTGTATCGTCCACGACGAGTTCAAGGCCAAGGCCCTGCGCGAGCTCAAGGCCCAGAACCCGGATGCGGCCGTGCTGGTGCACCCGGAGTCCCCGGCTTCCGTCATCGAACTGGCGGATGCGGTGGGGTCTACCAGCCAGCTCATCAAGGCGGCCCGCGAGCTGCCCCAGCAGAAGCTGATCGTGGCGACCGACCGCGGCATCTTCTACAAGATGCAGCAGGCCTGCCCGGAGAAGGAGATGGTGGAGGCGCCGACCGGTGGCGATGGTGCCACCTGCCGCAGCTGTGCCCACTGTCCCTGGATGGCGATGAACGGCCTGGTGGCGATCAAGGAAGCGCTGACCGACGGCGCCGAGCGTCACGAGATCCATGTGGATGAGGCGCTGCGCCTGAAGGCCCTGATCCCGCTGGATCGCATGCTGAGCTTCGCTGCCGAGCTCAAGCTCAAGACCCAGGGCAATGCCTGATCTTCTCTGATGACAGGATGCAAAGAGGGCTCCCGCGGGAGCCCTCTTTATTTATCCGTCTGACATATCGTCAGATGATCACGGTAGAGAAGCTGTGCTCCTCGTCCGGTACAACAGTGATGCCGGCGTCGGCGGTGATGGCTGCCT
>NZ_JAAROG010000031.1:0-81316 GCF_023093515.1 Aeromonas genomosp. paramedia | reverse complement strand
AGGCTTCAGATGATCACGGTAGAGAAGCTGTGCTCCTCGTCCGGTACAACAGTGATGCCGGCGTCGGCGGTGATGGCTGCCTCGACACAGAGGTTGGAGTGATAGCCGTCATCGCCCGGCCAGGCTTCAGATGATCACGGTAGAGAAGCTGTGCTCCTCGTCCGGTACAACAGTGATGCCGGCGTCGGCGGTGATGGCCGCCTCGACACAGAGCATGGTGCGGTAGCCGTCGTCGCTCATGTCGGCCATGGCCGCGGCGCCCTCAGCCCAGGGATTCCAGACCACCACGCTGTCATGGTTGCCGCTCACCACTTTAGTGGTGCGATCCCCATCCTGCAGGCTGACCATGGCGTCGGGCTGGCGGTAGATGCGATCCATGGCGGCAGAGAGCGTCAGCGCCCCCTGTTGCTGCGCATCCCGGCCGGTCAGCTTGTCATGGTAAGGCTCGCCGAGGCCGGTCACTTGAACGGCCTCCGGGCGGCTTATCTGCAGATAGGTGTGCAGGGCCGCGTTGTAGGTGAGGGGCGTCTTGCCGGTGTTGCGGGTGGTCAGCACCAGGGAGAGCTCCTTGCCCACCAGCACATCCAGCTCCAGCTCGAAGGCGTGGGGCCAGAGGGCACGGCTGGTGTCGGTGTCACGCAGAGAGAGATGGACTAGGGTGCCATCCCCGTGATCGGAGACGCCATCCAGGGTCCACAGGCTGGTGCGGGCGAAGCCATGGGCGGGCTTTCCGCTGCCGACGCGAGCGGGGGAGGGGCCGAACCAGGGCCAGCACAGAGGGATACCGCCCCGGATCGGCTTGCTGCCATCCAGCACGGCCTTGTCGCTGAGCCAGATAGAGGCGGGTTCGCCGTGGCGCTGGTAGCTCAGCACATGGGCGCCAAACAGGCTGATCTCCGCCTTGGCATGCTGGTTGTCGATGCTCAGCAGAGGCTGGCCATCCGCTGGGTGGCTAAGGGTGCAGTGGGCAGTCAGAGTACGTGTCGGTTGCATGAAGACTCCTGTGTTCGGGCACATTCAGAAAGGGTCCGTGATTCAGAATACAAAAAGGCGGCCAATGGCCGCCTTTTTTCAAGCTACGCGATTGCGCATCCCAAATTACTTGGAGATGTGAGCGATCAGGTCCAGAACCTTGCTGGAGTAGCCCATTTCGTTGTCGTACCAGGAGACGACTTTCACGAAGGTCTTGTTCAGCTGGATACCAGCCTTGGCATCGAACACGGAAGTCTGACGCTCACCCAGGAAGTCGGTGGAAACCACTTCGTCTTCGGTGTAGCCCAGTACGCCCTTCATGGCGCCTTCGGAGGCAGCCTTCATGGCCTGGCAGATTTCAGCGTAGGAAGCTTCTTTTTTCAGGTTGACGGTCAGGTCAACGACGGACACGTCCGGAGTCGGAACGCGGAAGGCCATGCCGGTCAGCTTGCCGTTCAGTTCCGGGATGACCACGCCAACAGCCTTGGCAGCACCGGTGGAGGACGGGATGATGTTCTGAGCCGCACCGCGGCCACCGCGCCAGTCTTTGGCAGACGGACCATCAACGGTCTTCTGGGTAGCAGTGGTAGCGTGGACAGTGGTCATCAGGCCGGATTCGATACCGAAGGTATCGTTCAGAACCTTGGCGATGGGGGCCAGGCAGTTGGTGGTGCAGGAAGCGTTGGAAACGATGTCCTGGCCAGCGTAGGAGTTCTGGTTAACGCCCATGACGAACATCGGGGTGGCGTCTTTGGACGGACCGGTCAGTACGACTTTCTTGGCACCGGCAGCGATGTGCTTGCGAGCGGTCTCGTCGGTCAGGAACAGACCGGTAGCTTCGGCAACAACGTCAACACCGATGGCATCCCATTTCAGGTTTGCCGGGTCACGTTCAGCGGTAACACGTACGGTTTTGCCGTTGACAACCAGGTTGCCGTCTTTGACTTCAACGGTGCCCTTGAAGCGGCCGTGGGTGGAGTCGTACTTCAGCATGTAAGCCATGTAGTCAACGTCGATCAGATCGTTGATACCAACCACTTCGATGTCAGCACGCTCAGCGGCCAGACGGAAAACGAAACGACCGATACGGCCAAAACCGTTAATACCTACTTTGATAGTCATAATTGGTTACCTAACTGTTCAGTAGTCAAAGAAAATTCCGTTTGTAAATTTACTAGAACTCACCGGTGAGTCAACCAACAATCTGCGCGAAATTGCGCTATATCATGAAAAACTGTGAAATTTATTTTCGTTTTATGTAACTGGCTACCAACTTTTGTCGAATGCATCATCAGCGGATCCGGTCGCAGAGATCAACAATAGTGCCTGTCCGGTCACACATCCGGCCGGGGAGATATGTAAAAATGTGCGCGGTTTAGCATGGCCAAAGAGCCACTGTTCAAGTACCACCCATAAAAATTAATCACAAATAGTGTAGATAGAATCCACAGCGGGAATTCTCAAACTATGACCACCCTGATTGAACAGCTGGCTGCCGCCAAAGGTATCGCCAGTGAGTATGTTGATGCCTGGGGCCACCCGGCCCAGGTATCCGAAGAGAGCAAGGCCGCCATGCTGGGCGCCATGGGCTACCGCGTCGACGACGAGGCCGCCCTGACCGCGCAGCTGGAGCAGGAGCACCGTCAGCACTGGTTGCGGCCTCTGGATCCCGTGATGGTAGTGCGCAGTGGCGATCCCGTCAGCCTCGAGGTTCGTCTGCCCATCGAGTTCGTCAACGACGCCCTCCACTGGCAGATAGTGCTGGAGCAGGGGGCCCTGTTGTCCGGCCAGCTGACCCCCATCGAAGGGGAACTGGTCGGCGTCGCCGAATTCGAAGAGATGGAGTGCCAGGCCTACAGGGTCGCGCTGGATGTGCAGCCGGAGCTTGGCTATCACCAGCTGGTGCTGCTGGAAGAGGGCAACGACGAGCCGCTCGCCACCATGCGCCTCATCGTCGCCCCCAAGTCCTGCTACAAGCAGGCGCCGATTGCCAACGGCCGCAAGGTGTGGGGCCCGAGCGTGCAGCTCTACTGCCTGCGCAGCCGCCACAACTGGGGCATAGGTGATTTCAGCGACCTCGGCCAGCTGGTCGAGAAGGCCGCCGCCTGGGGCGCCCACTTCGTGGGGCTGAACCCCATCCACGCCCTCTATCCGGCCAACCCCGAGAGTGCCAGCCCCTACAGCCCCTCTTCCCGTCGCTGGCTCAACGTGGCCTACATCAACGTGGAAGCCGTGCCCGAGTTTATCGCCAACGAGCGGCTCAAGGCCGATGTGGCAAGCACGGCCTTCCAGCAGCATCTGGCCTCCCTGCGGGCCAAGGAGAACGTGGATTACACCGGCGTCATCGAGACCAAGATCGGCATGCTGCGTCAGGTGTTCGATGAGGCCAGGCTCGGCGCCGAGCGTCAGGCTGCGTTCGATGCCTTCGTGGCCGCCGGTGGCGACAGCCTGCAACAGCAGGCCGCCTTCGATGCCCTGCAGGCCCACTTCTATGGCAAGGGTGAGAACGCCTGGGGCTGGCCGGTCTGGCCGGATGCCTTCCGCGATTACCACAACCCGGAAGTGGCGGCCTGGATGAAGGAGCACCGCCAGGATGTGAATTTCTATCTCTATCTGCAGTTCCTGGCCGATGAGCAGCTGGCACAGGCCGATGCCCGCGCCAAGGCGGCCGGCATGGTAATGGGGATCTACCGGGATCTGGCGGTGGGCGTCTCCGAAGGCTCCACCGAGATCTGGGCCAACCGGGATCTCTACTGCCCGAAAGCCTCGGTCGGTGCTCCCCCCGACATCCTGGGCCCCCTCGGCCAGAACTGGGGCCTGCCCCCCATGAACCCGAACCAGCTGTTCGAGGCGGCCTATCAGCCCATGGTGGATCTGTTCCGCGCCAACATGCGTGCCTGCGGTGCGCTGCGCATCGATCACGTGATGGCCTTGCTGCGGCTGTGGTGGGTTCCGCCCGGAGCGTCCGCCGCCAAGGGCGCCTACATCTACTATCCGGTCAACGATCTGCTGGGGATACTTGCCCTCGAGTCCCACCGCAACCAGTGCCTGCTGATCGGCGAGGATCTCGGCACTGTGCCGGAAGGCATAGACGTGACCCTCAAAGAGAACGGAGTCCACTCCTACAAGGTGTTCTTCTTCGAGCGCTCCAAGGACGACGGCGGCTTCATCTCCCCGGCCCACTACACCGAGCAGGCGATGTCGGCCCTGACCACCCACGACATGCCGACCCTGAAGGGCTTCTGGCATTGCGATGATCTGGCGCTGGGTCGCGAGCTGGGCCTGTACCCGGATGAAGAGGTACTCAAGACCCTGTATGCTGATCGCCACCAGGCCAAGCAGCGGATCCTTGACAGCCTGCATGCCCATGGGGTCATCTCTGGCAACATCAGCCATGACGTGAACTGGGTCGGGATGAACACCGAACTCAACCATGGCCTGCAACTGCACATGTCCCGCGGCAGCTGTGCCCTGTTCAGCACCCAGCTGGAAGACTGGCTGGAGATGGACAAGCCGGTCAACGTGCCGGGCACCAGTTACGAATACCCGAACTGGCGTCGCAAGCTTTCAAAGGATCTGGAAGATATTTTTGCCGATGAGGCGCTCAAGGCGCTGGCGGGCAAGATGAGCCAGGCCCGTGACGAGGCCAGTCGTTGAGCCCCTGCTGTCAACATGTGACTCACTTTCATCCGCTTCGGCCCAGGCCGGAGCGGATGTTCAGCCATGAAAGGAAATGTCGATGCCCGTTGAACGTTTGGTTGCCGCCCGCTGTGCCGATCCCTTCTCCCATCTAGGCCTGCTGGCCAATCCGGATGGGCCAGGCCTGAAACTGACGGCCTGGTTGCCCGATGCGCTCGAGGTCCGGGTCAGGGACCTCAAGTCAGGCAAGATAGTTGCCACCCTGACCTCCGCCGACGAAGCGGGCCTTTTTGAAACTGTTTTCACTCGCCGCAAGAATCCCTTCCCCTATCAGCTGATCGCCAGCTACCCCGATGCCAGTGCCGAATCCATTGACCCTTACCAGTTCCAGGCTGCCGCCTGGGAAGGTCTGGCCGAGCTGAGCTTCCAGCCGGAAAACCTCTACCACACCCTGGGTGCCCAGCTGCGCACCGTGGAGCATCTCGGCCAGCGGGTGGCAGGGGTGCGCTTCGCCGTCTATGCGCCGAGCGCCACGGCGGTGAGCCTGATCGGCGATTTCAACTTCTGGGATGGCCGTCGCCACCCCATGCAGCGCAGCCAGTGCGGTCACTGGGTGCTGTTCGTGCCTGGCCTCAAGGCCGGGGATCGCTACAAGTTCGAGCTCAAAGACCCCATGGGCAACCGCCTGCCCCACAAGAGCGACCCGGTGGGTTTCTACTGCGAGCAGTATCCGTCGTTCGCCTCCGTCATCCACGACCACGAGCAGTACCAGTGGCAGGATGCCGCCTGGCGCGAGAGCCAGCGCAACGACAAGCGGGAGCAGCCGCTCTCCATCTACGAGCTGCACGTGGGCTCCTGGAAGCGTCACCCCAACGGCGACAGCCTGAACTGGCGCGAGCTGGCGGTGGAGCTGGTCAACTACGTCACCGAGATGGGGTACACCCACATCGAGCTGATGCCGGTCTCCGAGCACCCCTTCAGCGGCTCCTGGGGCTACCAGCCGGTGGGCATGTTCTCCCCCACCAGTCGCTATGGCAGTGCCGATGACTTCAAGCATTTCGTCGACGCCTGCCACCAGGCCGGCATAGGCGTCATCCTCGACTGGGTGCCGGCGCACTTCCCGGCGGATGCCCATGGCCTCGCCCGCTTCGACGGCACCCCGCTCTACGAGTACGAGGATCCGCGTCGTGGCTGGCACCCGGACTGGAACTCCTACATCTACGATTTCGGCCGCAACAACGTGCGCCAGTTCCTGGTGGCGAGCGCCCTGTTCTGGCTCGACAAGTTCCACATCGACGGCCTGCGGGTGGATGCGGTGGCCTCCATGCTCTATCTGGACTATTCCCGCAACGCCGGTGAGTGGGTGCCGAACGTCGACGGGGGCAACCACAACTACGAGGCGATCAGCCTGCTCAAGTGGACCAACGAGGAGGTCTACGGCAAGTATCCCCACGCCATGACCATAGCCGAGGAGTCCACCGCCTTTGCCGGTGTCTCCAGACCCACCTTCCTCGGTGGCCTCGGGTTTGGCTTCAAGTGGAATATGGGCTGGATGCACGACACCCTGAGCTACATGCAGAAGGAGCCTATCCACCGCCGTTATCACCATAACGAGATGACCTTCTCCATGGTCTATCACTATGACGAGAACTTCATCCTGGCCCTGTCCCACGACGAGGTGGTGCACGGCAAGCACTCCCTGCTCTACAAGATGCCCGGTGACGAGTGGCAGCAGGCCGCGAACCTGCGGGCCTACATGGGCTTCATGTATGGCCATCCGGGCAAGAAGCTCAACTTCATGGGCACCGAAATCGCCCAGAGCAACGAGTGGAATCACGATGCCCAGCTGCCCTGGCACCTGCTGCAATTCCCCAAGCACGGCGGCCAGCAGCGGCTGATCCGGGATCTCAACCGGCTCTATCGTCATGAAGCTGCCTTGTATCAGGCGGATTATGAGCAGAGCGGCTTCCGCTGGCTGGATCACAACGACGCCGACAACAGCATCTTCGCCTGGCTGCGGGCCGACAGGCAGGGGGCCAATCCTGTGGTGATCGCCTCCAACTTCACCCCGGTGCCGCGCCTCGCCTATCGCCTCGGGGTGCCGGCGGCAGGCCGCTATGCCGTGGTGCTCAACACCGACAGTGAGCATTACTGGGGCAGCAACTATGATGTGGGTTTGACCCTAGTCGCCGAGCCGACCCCCTGGCAGGGGATGGCGCACAGCATAGTGCTGGACTTGCCGCCGCTCGCGACCTTGTTCATCAAACAGGAGTCCTGATGTTTGTAATGGAAAATGGGGTGGACTACCCGCTGGGAGCCCGGCTCGACGAGGCAGGCTGCCACTTCTGCGTCTGGGCCCCCCAATCGGACAAGGTGGAGCTCTGCCTGTTCGACGAACAGGAGCAGGAGCTGGTCCGGCTGGCCCTGCCCGGTCGGCGCGGCCAATACAGATTCGGCTATGTGCGCGGGGTGCGGGCCGGTCAGCGTTACGGCTACCGGGTCCATGGCACGCCCCAGGAGGGGATGCTGTTCGACCCGGACAAGCTGCTGATCGACCCCTATGCCAGGGCGCTCAGCCGGGCGACCCGTTGGGATGACGACCTCTATCAGGGGGACAGTGCGGCCATGGTGGCCAAGTCGGTGGTGGTGGACGACGCCTTCGACTGGCAGGGCGTCGGCAAGCCCGCCATCCCCCCCGAGCGGGTGGTGCTCTACGAGACCCACGTCAAGGGCTTCACCCGTCAGCACCCCGGGGTGCCCGAGGCACTGCGGGGCACCTACCTCGGCATCAGCCATCCGCTGATGATCGAGCACCTGCTCTCTCTCGGGGTCACCTCGGTGCAGCTGATGCCGGTGGCCGCCTTCATGTCGGAGCCCAGGCTCGAGCAGCTTGGGCTGACCAACTACTGGGGCTACAACCCCATCGCCTTCTTCGCCCCCGAGCCGCGCTATGGGGCGGGGGAGGCGGTGACCGAGTTCAAGACCATGGTGCGCGAGCTGCACCGGGTCGGGCTCGAGGTGATACTGGACGTGGTCTACAACCACACCGCAGAGTCCGGTGCCGACGGCCCCATGCTCTCCCTCAAGGGGTTCGACAACGCCGGCTACTACGCCTTCGAATCCGGGGCCCACGGCCCTGACTACCAGCGCCACGCCAACGTCACCGGCTGCGGCAACAGCGTCAACCTGGATCACCCCAACAGCCTGCGCCTGGTGCTCGACGCCCTGCGCTACT
The DNA here is from genome assembly GCF_023093515.1 of Aeromonas genomosp. paramedia. NCBI lineage: Bacteria > Pseudomonadati > Pseudomonadota > Gammaproteobacteria > Aeromonadales > Aeromonadaceae > Aeromonas > Aeromonas genomosp. paramedia. Next base: position 73,470 of record NZ_JAAROG010000031.1, on the reverse strand, counting down.
GGGTCACCGAGATGCAGGTGGACGGTTTCCGCTTCGATCTGGCGGTCACCCTGGCGCGGGAGGCGGGGGAGTTCGATCCCATGAGCGCCTTCTTCAAGGCCCTGCTGGCGGATCCCGTGCTGGCGCGGGTCAGGCTCATCGCCGAGCCCTGGGACATAGGCCCCTTCGGTTATCGTCTCGGTCAGTTCCCGAGCCAGTGGCTGGAGATCAACGACCGCTATCGCGACACGGTACGCGCCTTCTGGCGCGGCGACGCGGGCAAGATGGGGGACTTCGCCACCCGGCTGGCGGGGTCGCGGGATCTCTTCCCGAAGAACTGGCGCTCCCCCCACACCAGCGTCAACTACCTCTGCTATCACGACGGCTTCACCCTGGAGGATCTGGTCTCCTACAACCAGCGCCACAACCAGGCCAACGGCGAAGACAACAGAGACGGCCACGGCAACAACCTCTCCTACAACCACGGGGTGGAGGGGCCGACCCTGGACCCCAGGGTGAACAACCTGCGCCAGCAGCAGAAGCGCAACCTGATCGCCACCCTGCTGCTCTCCCAGGGCACGCCGCACTTCCTGGCCGGGGACGAGATGGGCCGCAGCCAGCTCGGCAACAACAACGCCTATTGCCAGGACAACCAGATAAGCTGGGTCAACTGGCAGTTGCGCCCCGAAGATGAACGGCTGCTCGCCTTCACCCGCCAGATGATGGCGCTGCGGGCGGAGTCCGGGGTGTTCGCCAACCTGCAACTGAGCGACGATGAGTGGAATGGCAAGGCGACCAGCTGCCACAGGGTCAACTGGTATCACCCCGATGGCCATCAGCTCACCGATCAGGACTGGCACGCCCCCATGGGGCAGGCGTTCGCCATGGACATCGGCATGCTGACGTGCGGCGGGGAGCGCTGGTACGTGCTGTTCAACGCCAGCGACTACGACATCCAGTTCCGCCTGCCACCGCCGGGAGAAGGGCTGGAGTGGATCCAGACCATAGACACGGCCACCAACGACGGCCTGCCCTTCCTGCCTGACGACATCAAGCGGCAGGTGGCGGTGGGGCGCGCCCACTCGCTCAAATTGCTGGAGCGGGTTTCGCTGCCGGCGGTGGCGCTGGCCAAGGAAGGGGTGGTCGCCACGCCGGATGTTGCCGCCGTGTTGCCAACGGGATCACAGTTCCCGCTGGCGGGGTAGAGTCGGGGCGTCCGAGTGGGTATGCTGGGCGCCGTGATAAAAGGCAAGGAGTCAGTATGAAGGGCAACAATCCCGAGCAGTGGCGCAGCAAGTTGAATACTGAGAGCCGAGCAGTGTCATGTTTTGGCAAGGGGTCAATATGAGCGGTAACAATCCCGAGCAGTGGCGCAGCAAGTTGAGTGCCGAGCAGTTTCACGTTTGCTGGGAGAAGGGCACAGAGCGCCCCTACAGCGGCGCCCTGCTGCACAATCGCAAGAGCGGCGACTACCTCTGCGTCTGCTGCAAGAGCGTACTGTTCCATGCGGATGCCAAGTTTGACTCCGGCTGCGGCTGGCCCTCCTTCGATCGGGCCATCGAGGGGACCGTGACCTACACAGAGGATCGCAGCCACGGCATGGCAAGGGTGGAGATCACCTGCAGCCAGTGCGGCTCCCACCTGGGTCACGTCTTCCCGGACGGGCCGACCGAGACAGGCCAGCGCTACTGCGTCAACAGCCTGAGCCTGGAGTTCGAGCCCGATACAGACGCCTGAGCGCGTCGGAAATGAAAAATGGCGCCTCCGCTTGCGGAGGCGCCATTTTTTTATGGGGCCCTGGTTGGCCCTCAGATCGGCAGCAGGCTGGCTCCCACCAGCAGGGCGGCGAGCGCCAGTATGGGCAGCCTGATGACGCGCAGCAGATAGAAGCCGATGGCGGCCAGCGCCAGATCGGTCGGGGCCAGCACGGCGCTCTGCCACACCGGCTGATAGAGGGCGGCCAGCAGCAACCCCACCACGGCGGCATTTATGCCGGCCACGGCTCCCGCCAGCCTGGGGTGGGCCAGCCAGCGCTGCCAGCAGGGACCCAGGGCCCAGAGCAGCAAGAATCCCGGCAAAAATAGTGCGAACGTTGCCAGCAGGGCGCCCGCCAGTGGCGCGGCAGGCAGCAGCTGGGCGCCCAGGTAGGTGGCCAGGGTGAACATGGGGCCGGGCACCAGCTGGGCCAGGCCGTAGCCGGTCAGGAACTGCTGCTCGCTGAGGCTGTGGCCGACGCTCTCCTGCAACAGGGGCAGCACCACGTGACCGCCGCCGAACACCAGGCTGCCCGCCCGATAGAAGTCGGCGACCAGCTGGCTGGCGGGGCCCTGGGCCAGCAGCGGCAGGCCGACAAACAACAGGGCAAACAGCAGCAGGGTCGGCCAGTGGGGTTGGCGAGCCAGATCCTCTGAGGGGGCCTGCGCCGGCTCGCTCTGCTCACGGTAGGCGCAGAGCAGGGCCGCCCCCAGCAGCATGCCCAGCTGGGTCAGCAGGCCAGGCTGCCACCAGAGGGCGGCGGCGGTCGCCACCATGACTCCCTGTAGCAGCGCCGTCTTGCAGAACTGGCGGCTCATGGTGAGCACCGCATCGGCCACCACCACCAGCGCCAGCAGCTTGAGGCCGTGCAGGGCGGCATCCAGCCAGAGGTTGTTGCCGAGCTGCCCGAGGCCGATGGCGGCGGCCAGCAACAGCAGGAAGGAGGGCAGGGTGAAGCCGGCAAAGGCGGCGAGCGCGCCCCCAAGGCCCGCCCGCTGGCGGCCGATGGCGAAGCCGAGCTGGCTGGAGGCGGGGCCCGGCAACAGCTGGCACAGGGCCAGCAACTGGGCAAACTCGGCCTGGCTCAGCCAGCCCAGGCGCTGGACGAAGGTGCGCTGGAAGTAGCCGATATGGGCGGCCGGCCCGCCGAAACTGATGCAGCCGAGCCACAGAAATTGAAGGAATACCTGTCCCACCACTCACTCCCCGTTGTCATCGTTGATGGGCGGGATGATATGACAAAGCGATGACTTTTTTATGACAATTCGCGCTGGGGTGGCTGTGGCAATTAGCCGCGAGCGAGCCGGCAGGGGATGGGGATTAGGTCGGCTGGCCTGGTTGTGGCAAGTAACAGCGACCAGCCAGCTGGCAAGCGATGGTCACGCTGTCGGCTGGCCTGGTTGTGGCAAGTAGCAGCGCCCGGCCAGCTGGCAGGAGATGGGGATTAGGTCGGCTGGCCTGGTTGTGACAAGTAGCAGCGATCGGCCAGCCGGCAGGGAATGGTCATTCTGTCGGCTGAGGCAGATAGCAGCGCCCCGCCAGCCAGCAGGCGATGGACTGGCGGCTGGCATCGAAGTGGGGCTCGGGCAGCGCGCGGGGATCGCACCAGACCCAGCCCTCGCACTTCTCCGGCTCCAGCAGTTGCGGCTCCCCTTCCACCTCGGCCAGCAGGGTGACAGAGATGTAGTGCAGCCCGCTCTCGCGCCAGGTTTCCAGGTTGTTGGTGACGGCGATGACGCTGGGGTTGGTGATGAGAAAACCTGTCTCCTCGGCCACCTCCCGGATCGCCGCCGACTCGAAGCTCTCGCCAAGCTCCAGATGGCCGCCGGCGATGGACCAGTAGGGGGCGTGGCTGCCCTTGCGCTTGCCGAGCAGCACCTGGCCCTGATGGTTGACGAGGATGACACCGACCCCGACGCGGGGATAGGGAGTGGACATAAGAAGAGCTCCTTGCTGTGGCTGTGCGACGAGGGGCATCGACCACCGACGCCGGGACAAGACGTGGCAGGGATGGGCAGGGCACCCTGCCGACCCGGCATGGCACCATAAAAAACGGGCCCACCTTAGGACGGATGGGCCCGTTTCGCAAGTCGCCGCTGGAGGAGCCCGAGGGCACGGGATCTTGCCGTTTCTCTATCTGCCAATCAGATGGCTATCGCGATATAGCATCTACCAGGCAGATGGTAGAAACGGGGAATGAGGCTCCCCGGTGCGTGGCTGGCCGTCAGTCCAGCCAGATCGGCCTCTTGCCGTAGCTGTGCCCATCGTCGATAAAGGCCAGGGCAGGCCGCTTGTCAGCCCAGCCTGACCAGCATCTTGCCGGTGTTGCGGCCCTCGAACAGCCCGATAAAGGCCTGCGGCATGCTGGCCAGCCCCTCGCTGATGGTCTCCTCGGCCTGGAGGGCGCCGGCCTCGAAGGCGGGGATGGCCTCGGCCAGGAACTCCCCGTAGTGCTGCCAGTGATCGGAGACCAGCAGCCCCTGCATCAGGAGGCGTTTGCGGATCATCTGGGAGAGGTTGCGCGGGCCGCTCCCCTGGCCATTGCTGTTGTACTGCTCGATGAGGCCGCACAGGACGATGCGCCCGTGCAGCGCCATGTGGTTGAGGGCCGCGTCCAGCATGGCGCCCCCCACGTTCTCGAAGTAGACCTGGATGCCTGCCGGGGCGAGGCGGGCCAGCTCGGCGTCGAGATCCGGCGTCTCCCTGTAATTGATCACCGCATCAGCGCCCAGCGTCTCGAGGTAGGCGACCTTGTCGGCGGAGCCGGTGGAGCCGATCACCCGGGCACCGGCCCGCTTGGCGAGCTGCACCGCCATGGTGCCGACCGCGCCGGAGGCGGCCGAGACCAGCAGGGTCTCACCGGCCTGCAGGCGGGCGACCTTGTGCAAGCCCGCCCAGGCGGTCATGCCCGGCATGCCGAGGGCGCCGAGGAAGAGCTGGGAGGGCAGCGCCGTGGCGGGCAACCGGGTCAGCTGCTCCCCCTTGGCGACGAAGGCATCCCGCCAGCCCAGCATGCTGCTCACCTGGTCACCCACCTGGAAGTCGGGGTGACGGGAGGCCTGCACGGTGCCGATGGCGCCGCCGTCGAGGGGGCCGTTCAGGGGGAAGGGGGGCACATAGCTCTTGGCCTCGCTCATGCGACCGCGCATGTAAGGGTCCACCGACAGCCACTGGTTGGTCACCAGCACCTCGCCCTCCTGCAGGGCGGGCAGGGGCACTTCCCTGAGGGCGAAATCGTCCGGGGTGGGGAGGCCGGTGGGGCGGCGCAGCAGTTGGATCTGATGGCTGATCGGGGTCATGGTCTTTCTCCAGCGAGGTAGGGGGCTGTCGACGCCGCGCCAGCCAAGGGGGAGGCGGCGGCTCGGGCATTCTATTTGTGTGCAAACTAAAATCAGGTTAATCCCGAAAAGAGGGGGGGACAACTGTTTTGTGTGCAAATTATTCAGGCGTCAGTTGTCCTGGGGTATACTGGCCCCAGTCGTCAGCGAGGTGCCCCATGAGTGAATTGAAAAAGCAGGTCTGTTTTGCCCTCTACAGCGCCTCCAATGCGGTGATGCGCGCCTATCGGCCGCTGCTGGACAAGCTGGATCTCACCTACACCCAGTACCTGGTGATGCTGTCGCTCTGGGCGCGGGACGAGGTCAGCCTCAAGGAGATTGGCCAGGAGACAGGGCTGGACGCGGGCACCCTGACCCCTATCGTCAAGCGGCTGGAGACCAAGGGCTGGCTGACCCGCACCGTCTCCAGCGAAGACGAGCGGCAAAAATGCATCCGCCTGACCGAGGCGGGGCGCCAGCTGCAGCAGGGGGTCAGGGAGTGCTGTCTGGCGGACAACTTGCGCAATCAGGTGGATCTGGCCGATGCCGAGCTGGCCGAGCTCAAGCGACTCTGCGATCGCGTGGCGGCCCAGCTCGGGCGCTGAATCCTCTTCCCCTTGCCTGGAGTCATCCGATGAAACCCTGGTTACCCTTGCTTGTTCTGCTGCTCGGTGGCTGCGCCGGCGGCACCCAGCCCCCGTCCGAGTTGCGGATCGATGATGCGGATGCCTGGCAGGCCCTCTGCAAGGATGGCGTCCGGGTCAGGGCCATCAGCGAGGAGGGGATCTGCGCGGATCACCGCGGCCTGGCCATGTGGACGAATAAGCCAAGGGCGGTTCGAATGGCAGAGGAAGCCGCCAAATAGTGTGATCCAGACGCCATAAAATGACACAACCGGCCCCTTGGCCGGTTTTTTTCGCGATCTCGCCTGCACTTTGCGGCCTTGTTCATGGTGCACTCATGCTTCCCTTTCCATACTGGCCCCACAGTTTCATGAGAGGAGAGAGAGATGCAGTCATCCATCGTCGGGCTCTCCATTCTGTGGGGGCTGGCCAGTTTTGGTGTTCAGGGGGATTTCATCGAGAGCCGTGATTCCGTTGCGCCGTCCTGGCAAGCCGAGTCCAGAGTGGAGATGGAAGGTTATCTGATTGAGTCGCTCGGCGAAGATCGCTGGGTGTTCGACAACGGCAGCGAGAGTCTGCTGGTCTCCCTGCCCGAGGGGCAGTGGGTGTCAGAGGGGGAGCGGTTGCGACTGAGCGGCGAACCCCAGCAGGAGCAGGCCGGCTGGCTGTTGCAGGTGCAGGACGTCAGCCAGGTCGGCGTCTGATCCGGTCAGTTCCCGGTGACACAAGATACAAAGAGGAGGCCTGGGCCTCCTCTTGCTTTTTGCGCCTCTGGCCCTCAGCCCGGGTGCCGGGCTGTCAGCCCAGGTGGTTGAGGGGCAGCGCCGTCTTGTGCTTGATGCGGCGCAGCACGAAGCTGGAGCGCACCCCGGTCACCCCGGAGATGTGGGTCAGCTTGTCCAGCAGGAAGTGCTGGTAGTGCTCCATGTCCCGCACCACCACCTTGAGCTGGTAGTCGGCGTCGTTGCCGGTGATGAGGTCGCATTCGAGCACCTCTGGCAGATCCTGGATCGCCCGATCGAAGTTTTCGAACCGCTCGGGGGTGTGCCTGTCCATGGAGATGTGAATGTAGGCGGTGAGGGTGAGCCCCAGCTGGCGAGCGTTGAGCAGGGTGACATGGGTATCGATGAGACCGGCATCCTCCAGCGCCTTGACCCGGCGCGAGCAGGGGGAGGGGGAGAGCCCGACCAGTTCGGCCAGCTCCAGGTTGCTGATGCGGCCATTCTCCTGCATCAACTCCAGAATATGCCTGTCTATGCGATCAAGTTTCAGCATTCTCCGTTCCTCGTTGCAATTACTGATTCACTTTTCCTAGATTAAGGGTGAACTATTGCAAAAACAACTGAAAATACCTACTACTTCACAACCACTCACCGCACCGGCAGGAGTACCATGGTTTCATCTTCCGGTGGCAAGACAGATGCCCGACCAGGCCTCTGTGGTGAAGGACCTTACCGGGTCAACAACCCCATCAGCCGTCCGACCTTATCGGGAAACGACGGGCTGGAACGAGAGCATCCCCTCCCCGAAGGCAACAAAGCAGGCATCCCGGCGCCTGCTTTGTTGTTTTTGCGCGCCGGCATCCTCAGGCCTGCGGCGGCCGGATGCGATAGAGGCAGCGCCTGTCCCCCTCCAGCAGGTACTGCTCCCGCTCCACCCCGGCCGGTGCCAGCAACTGGCGAAACAGCGCCAGCTCGCTCCGGCAAAAGCCCCGGCAGGCCCGCGCCGCGGCGCAGATGGGGCAGTGACTCTCCCACCATAGCCAGCTGCCATCCTCCTCCTGGCTCATGTCCGCCATATAGCCCTCCCGGCTGCGCAGCTCCTTGAGCGCGGTCAGCCGATCCGCCAGTGCCGGCTGGGTCAGCCTGGCCTGATAACGGCTCAGCATCTGCTGCTCCCGCCGCGCGATCAGTTGATCCAGGCCGCTCTCGCCAAACAGCTGCTGCACGTCGTCGATGAGCTGCAGGGTCAGCTCGCTGTGGGTGTCGGGGAAGCGCTGCCAGGCCTGCTCGGTCAGGTGCCAGAGCCGTATCGGGCGACCGCGGCCCCGCGCCTCGTCGCTAAAGCCCACCCAGCCGTCGGTCTCCAGCGCCGTCAGATGCTGGCGGGCGCCCATGGAGGTCATCTGCAGCTGCTCCCCCAGCGCGGCGGCACTCTGGGGACCGTGAGTCTTAAGCAGGTAGAGGATCTTGTCGGTACTGGCGTTCATGGGGGATCTCGTTATCGACAGGCGTTCGCTGCGGGAAAGCCAGGGCGGCACTGGCGTTGATAGGGTCATTATGGGCAGCGGTCTCATTTAAATCAATAATCCACTTTACTTAATGCCGTTCCCTTCGCAGTATAAATAAACCAATAACTTTATTTAATGAGGCGAAGATGGAAGGGATCAAGGGACAGGCAACCCTCTGGGTATTGGTGATGACGGTGACCCTGGCGGTGGCGGGCTTCAGCCTGCCCTCGCCGGTGCTGGCGCCGTTGATGCTGGATCCGGCCCAGGGCATGTTGACGCCCGAGGCGTCTGACTGGAGCCGCAAGCTGTGGCTCGGGGTCATCATGGGGCTCTATCCGCTGTTTCAACTGCTGGGGGCCCCCTGGCTGGGCAAGCTGTCGGATCGCCATGGCCGCAAGCCGGTGCTGACCCTCTGTCTGGTCGGGGTGCTGGCGGGTTATGTGCTGATGGCCCTGGGGATCGCCTGGCGCTCCTTGCCGCTCTTGCTGCTGAGCCGGGTGGTGGAGGGCTTCTTCAACGGCGACATCGCCATCGTCCAGGCCATGGCGGCGGACATGAGCACGGCCAAAACCAAGGCGCGCAACTTTGCCCGCATCAACATCGGCATGAACCTGGGCTGGGTGCTGGGCCCCATGATAGGGGGCTATGCGGCCGTGGTGTCGGGGGATTACAGCCTGGCAGCCTGGCTGGCGGTGGCCATGACGGCGGGCAACCTGTTGCTGGTGCTCTGGCTGTTGCCCAACCGGCCGCCGGTACCGGCAGAGCAGGAGCTGGCCTCCCTCTCGACCCGTCAGTTGCTGTTGCAGCCCCGCCTCCTGCCCTACTTCGTGCTGACCCTGCTCAGCTACGGGGCCGTACAGCTCTACTTCACCTACTTCAACGTCTGGCTGGTGGAGCGGCTCTCCTGGGATCCGGTGCAGCTGGCCCAGGCCGCCGTGCTGGTGAGCGTGCCCATGATGCTGGGTTCCTGGCTCGGGGAACAGTTGGCCCGCCACTGGCGCGGCAGCTCCCTCGGCATCGTCGGACATCTGGTGATGGCGGCGGGCATGCTGATGTTCATCCTGCCGACCCAGTGGTGGGGGCTGGCGCTCACCTTCATTCCGGCCGGCATCGGCATGAGCCTGGGGGAGCTCGCCACCTCGGTGGCCATCTCCAACCGCAGCCATGCCAGCCAGCAGGGGCAGGCGATGGGGATCTATCGCGGCCTGGCGGTGGGCAGCGAGATCCTGGCGGTGGTGCTCGGCAGCCTGGCGCTGCTGGCAGGCACAGAGTGGCCCTTCTATCTGGCGGCGCTCTGCGGCGTGATCTGCGCCCTCGGCTTCTACGGGTTGCGCAGACGGGCGGACAGACGAAGCGCCGTGGCCGCCTGCGCCGAGGCGGGCTGACGAAGGGCGAGGGGATCACAGATTGGCGCCGGGGTGGCAGGCGGGGCTTGCATCCCGGCGCCGAGTTTGGGACGGTATGACTCTTTGTCCCCTTTTACTCCGTCGCCCGGCGAACCTAGCCTGCACAGGCCTTCATTTGCGCCCCGCGATGCCCAGTCCTGAGAGGTGATATGAATCATTATCAAGCCATTGCGTTGGACGCGGGATTATACGGTGCCGCATTCGTTTCGACATTCTTGGAGGTGATATGAGTCGTTTTCAGGCCATTGCTTTGGATATGGACGGTACCCTGCTGACCCGGGATCACAAGATCTCGTCCGCCACCCGGGCCGCCCTGGCCCAGGCCCGGGCCCACGGCATCAAGGTGCTGCTGGTGACGGGCCGCCACTTCATGACGGCCCGTCCCTTCCATCACGAGCTGGCCCTCGACACCCCCCTCATCTGCAGTAACGGCGCCTATCTCTATGATCCGGTGCAGGATCGGATCCAGGTCGGGGATCCCCTGGCGGTGGCGCCGCTCACCGCCCTGCTCGCCGAGGTGCAGGCCCAGCAGATGGGCGCCCTGTTCCACCTCGACGAAGGCATCGGCTATCTCGGCTGCGAGGAGCATGTGGGGCGGATGCGGCACTGGTCGGCGAACCAGCCGGATCACCTCAAGGTCTCCCTGCTGCCCGCCGAGGATATCGACAGCTGGCTGCAAAAGCCCATCTGGAAGCTGGAGCTGTTCAATCAGGATCCCGGCCTGCTGCACCGCTTCGTGGGGGAGGTGGTGCAGCATCTGCCCTTCACCCAGGACTGGGCGGCGCCCTATGCGGTGGAGCTGGTGCAGCCCGGCTGCAGCAAGGGCAACCGGCTGGCCCAGTGGGCGGCGAGGGAGGGCATAGCGATGGAAAACGTGGTGGCCTTTGGGGACAACAACAACGATATCAGCATGTTCGAGCAGGTGGGGCTGGCGGTGGCCATGGGCAATGCGGCGCCCCAGATCCAGGCCCATGCGGACAGGGTCACCGCGGATCACAACGAAGACGGCATAGCGCTGGCGCTGCAGCGCTGGGTCCTGCCCTCCTGAGGGGCAACAGAAAGGGGCCGGCGCGGCCCCTTGTTTGTCAGCTCCCGAAGGAGAACTGGATCACCCGATCCGGGAAGCGGATCCGGTTGTAGTCACGGCGCACCCCCTCGTAGTGGCGGATGGCGCGCTCGCGCTGGGCCCGGTAGTAGTCCCGCTGCTTGCTGTCGCTCTCGCCCCGGATCTGCTGATCCAGCTGATAGATGGTCCGCTCGGTGCGCTCCAGCTCCTGTTGCAGCTCGCCGAGGCGCTGCTCCAGCAGGAACTCCTTGCGGCCGCGCTCGAACTGGGTGAGGAAGCTGGTGTCGTTGGGGCAGACCCCCAGGTATTCGTTCCCCTCCCGCCCCTTGCTGTAGGCGAGCTCCGGGATGCAGTAGAGCTCCAGCCCCTTGGCGTAGCCGCGCTGCCACTCGTCTTCGTCCACCCTGAGGCCGTACTCCCCGCAGGTCTGCTTGTAGTCACGGGTGGCGGTCCGGGTCTTGCCCTGCTCCCCGTCCTGATAACCCTGGTTGTACCAGCTCATGGCGCGGCACTCCTCCTCCGACAGGGAGCTGCACCCGGCGAGCAGCAGGGGGAGGGTCAACAGCAGGATCTTGGGGGACATGAAGGGGCTCCGACAGCAATGATGGTGGGGCATTCTAGAAGAGGAAGCCCGCCCGGGACAAGCACCCGGCACCAGGCCGATATCATGATGTTTTTATCAATATTTTCAAGCCGTTGTGAACGGGTTTCCGGCAACCTTTTCTTGCCGGGGGAGGCAGGGTAAACTGCGCCTACTTTTAACTGGCATGTAACAAAAAAACAATGAAAGTCCTGACCGTCGATTATCGCTCCCCCGACGCGGCCGAGCGCTTCACCGAATCCCTGCGCACCACCGGCTTCGGGGTGCTGACCCACCACCCCATCCCGAAGGAGCTGGTGCAGTCCATCTATGACAACTGGTATCGCTTCTTCATGAGCGAGCAGAAGCAGGCGTTCCTGTTCAACCGCGAGACCCAGGACGGCTACTTCCCGCCCTCGGTGTCCGAGGTGGCCAAGGGCAACACCCAGAAGGACATCAAGGAGTACTTTCACCTCTACCCCTGGGGCCAGATGCCGGAAGAGCTGAGGGCGCAGGCGATGGAGTACTACCGCCTCGCCAACGATCTCGCCGCCGAGCTGCTCTCCTGGGTGGAGCAATACACCCCGGCGGACATCGCCGCCCACTACAGCTGCCCGCTCTCCTCCATGATCGAAGAGAGCCAGAAGACCCTGCTGCGGGTGCTGCACTATCCGCCGTTCGACGGCACCGAGGAGCCGGGGGCCATCCGCGCCGCCGCCCATGAAGACATCAACCTGCTGACCATTTTGCCCGCCGCGAGCGAGCCCGGTCTGCAGGTGAAGGGCTCGGACGGGGAGTGGATGGACGTGCCCTGCGACTTTGGCACCCTGATCATCAACATAGGTGACATGCTGCAGGAGGCCTCCCGTGGCTATTACCCCTCCACCACCCACAGGGTCATCAACCCGACCGGCGGCAGTGCCGCCAAGTCCCGCATCTCCTTGCCGCTGTTCCTGCACCCGCGCCCGGACGTGGTGCTCTCCGAGCGCCACACCGCCCACAGCTACCTGATGGAGCGGCTGCGGGAGCTGGGGGTCATCTAATCCCGCCAGACGCGATCAGACAGCAAACCGGAGCAAACCGCTCCGGTTTTTTATTTTGTGGCACGTTTGGTTGGTTATCCGAATTTTATTGGTTAATGATGCTAAAAACTGAGTTTTATATCGGATATACGCCGAGTGATTGCGCGCCCTCGGGCGTACTCTGAGCGCCATTCCGGGCCCCGCTGGCGGGCCCCTCGATTGGAGTTCCCATGAAGCAGTCCCAATGGTCATCCCGGCTCGGTTACATCCTGGCCGCCGCAGGTTCGGCGGTCGGTCTCGGCGCCATCTGGAAGTTCCCCTATGTGACCGCCGCCAACGGTGGCGGCGCCTTCCTGCTGGTGTTCCTGCTGTTCAGCTTCACCCTGGGGGTGGCGGTGCTGATGGGGGAGACCTTGCTCGGCAGCCTGACCCGGCGCGGGGTGGTGGGGGCCTTCGACGAACTGATGGGCAAGCGCTGGCGCTGGGTCGGCGCCATGGGCCTGCTGTGCAGCCTGCTCATCTTCAGCTTCTACAGCGTGGTGGGGGGCTGGACCCTGGGCTACACCGGCATGGCGCTGGCGGGAGAGTTGCAACAGGGGGACGGCGCCGCGCTGACCGCCCGCTTCAACGACTACGTCGGTGATCCGCTCTGGCCGGTGCTGACCCACCTGCTGTTCGCCGCCCTCACCTGGTGGTTCGTGCAGGGCGGGGTGCAGAAGGGGGTGGAGCGCACCCTGCGCTGGATGATGCCGGCCCTCTTCATCATGATCCTGCTGCTGGTGGCCTTCGGCCTCACCCTGCCCAATGCCATGGCCGGGGTGCGCCACTTCCTGATGCCTGACTTCAGCAAGCTCGGCATGTCCGGGGTGCTGGACGCCATGGGGCTGGCCTTCTTCTCCCTCTCCATTGGGCTCGGCATCCACACCACCTATGGCGCCTACCTGCCCTCCAGCGAAGGGGTGGGCCGCTCCAGCCTCTGGGTGGTGCTGCTGGCGAGCCTGATCGCCGTGCTGGCGGGCTTGATGATCTTCCCGGTGCTGGCGGCGACCGGCATAGATCCCGCCTCGGGGCCCGGCCTCACCTTCATGACCATGCCGGCGGTGTTCCAGCAACTGCCCTTCGGCCAGGGGCTAGGGGTGGTCTTCTTCGCCCTGCTGGTGGTGGCGGCGCTCTCCTCGGCCATCTCCCTGCTGGAGCACCTGCAGTGCTTCGTCTGCGAGGGCCTGGGCTGGTCGCGGCGGGCCGCTTGCAGCCTGATCACAGCCCTGGTGATGGCGGGAGGCATCCCGGTCAGCCTGTCGTTCGGCCCCTGGGCGCAGGTGACCCTGTTTGGCAAGAACATCTTCGAGCTGCTGGACTTCATCACCTCCAACCTGATGATGCCCCTGTTCGGGCTGGCCCTGACGCTGCTGCTGGGCTGGCAGCTCGGTCGCCGGGCGCTGCCCGCCGGGCTGGCACCGCACTGGCGCACCCTGCTGATGGGCTGCTGGCGCTGGCTGGCGCCCTTGCTTATCGGTGGCATCCTGGTGCGGGGTCTGCTGTAACCTCCCGCCGTGCGGGTGGGCCCCCGGGCCTGCCCGTTGTCCGGACCGAGAGAGGATCCTCGCCGGCAGGATTGACTGCCTCGAAAAATCCACGAAATGGCGGTTTATCAAAACTTTGATTTATCGCTCGGCCATTTAATTGATAAATATTCTGTTTTGCGGGCAAAAATGGACTATTGGCTGTCAACTTCTCTTGCCGTGGTTTAGGCTGTGGCTCCTTTTTCGCGTCCAGGTTACCCACTGCATGTCACCCCTCATCGCCCTCACTGGTCGATTTTTCCGCTCGCAAGAGAGGTGACCCTGCACGCGCACTCAGTCTGAATGTTCATTGCAAAGGTCGCCCCCGGGCGGCCTTTTTGTTGCAACCCGGTCGTTGCGACCCAGGTTGCACTTACCCATGGAGTATCGATTCGATGTTGTCTTCCCCGGAGGTTGTATGAGCCAGGTTCAGTGGTCTTCCCGTCTCGGTCATGTGCTGGCGGCGGCCGGCACGGCCATCGGCCTCGGCGCCATCTGGAAGTTTCCCTATGTGACCGCCACCAATGGCGGCGGCGCCTTCCTGCTGGTGTTTCTGCTGTTCAGCTTCACCCTGGGGGTGGCGGTGCTGGTGGGTGAGACCCTGCTCGGCAGCCGCAGCCAGCGCGGGGTGCTCGGCGCCTTCCACAAGCTGGTGGGGCCTAACTGGCGCTGGATGGGTTACATGGGGATCCTCTGCGGCTTCTTCATCTACAGCTTCTACAGCGTGGTGGGGGGCTGGACCGTGGGTTATGCGGCGCTGGCTGTGGCGGGCAAGCTCAACCTCGGCGAGGGCACGGCGCTGACCGCCCTGTTCAACGGCTATGTCAGCCATCCCTGGTGGCCTGTGCTGACCCATCTGGTCTTCGCCGGGCTCACCTGGTGGTTCGTGCAGGGGGGCATCCAGAAGGGAGTGGAGCGGGCGCTGCGCTGGATGATGCCGGCGCTCTTCATCATGATGCTGCTGCTGGTGGGAGTGGGTCTCTCGATGCCGGGGGCCATGGCGGGCGTGCGCCAGCTGCTGCTGCCGGACTTCTCCATGCTGACCGGCCAGAGCGTGCTGGATGCCCTGGGGCTGGCCTTCTTCTCCCTCTCCATCGGGCTCGGGGTACACACCACCTATGGCGCCTACCTGCCGAGCAGCGAAGGGGTGCTGCGCTCCGGGGTCTGGGTAGTGACCCTGGCGAGCTTCATCTCTGTGCTGGCGGGGCTGATGATCTTCCCGGCGCTGGCCTCCACCGGCATAGACCCCACCGCCGGCCCGGGTCTCACCTTCATGACCATGCCCGCGGTGTTCAGCCACCTGCCGTTCGGCCAGGGGCTGGGGGTGGTCTTCTTCCTGCTGCTGCTGGTGGCGGCGCTCTCCTCCTCCATCTCCATGCTGGAGCACCTGGTGCGCTTCACCTGCGAGGAGTGGGGCTGGTCGCGCCGTGGCGCCTGCCGGGTACTGACCCTGCTGATCATGGCTTCCGGCATTCCGGTCAGCCTGTCGTTCGGCCCCTGGGCCGACTACACCCTGTTTGGCAAGACCATCTTCGACCTGCTGGACTACCTCACCTCCAACCTGATGATGCCCCTGTTCGGTTTGGTGCTGACCCTGCTCCTTGGCTGGCGGCTGGGGGAGACCATACTGCCCGGGGGGCTCTCCCCGACCCTGCGTCTGTGCCTGCTCTGGTGCTGGCGACTGGTGGCGCCGCTCTTGATCGGCGGGATCCTGGTGCGGGGTCTGATCTAGCCGTCGCCCCGTGGCGGCCCTTGGCTCGGGCCGCCCCCTAATGGGGTGGGAGGGGGGAAAGCCTGGGGGCCAGATGAGATCGGATCTGCCGCAGCGTCTCCTGACAGGCGTCGGCATGCTGCCCCATGAAGGCGGCGCTGTGGTTGAGGCGCAGCTCCAGCCTGTCCACCAGTTGCGCCACCGCCGGGGCCGCCATGCCGGCGGGCCAGCAGTGGGTGAGCAACGTCAGCAGTTGCCAGGCATCTCCCGCCTGGGCGGGGAACGTCTCCTGCAGGGTCAGGGCACACTGCACGGCGAGCTGGTGCTGGCCCGCCGTCATGGCCTGTTGCCGCTGCTGGCGCAACTGGGCCAGGTGCTGCTCGCGCTGCTCCAGCTGCCGCTGGAGATCCTCGACCACCTGGCGGATCAGCCGCTGCAACTGCGGGCTCTGTGCCACCGGCCCCCGGTACTGGCCCAGCTGGGCCAGATAGCGCCGGGCGTGGTGGGGCAGGCCGCAGAACTGGCTGACGGCCACGCCGAGCAACTGGTTGAGGTGATGGTCCCGCGCCGCCTCTGGCGGGTGCTTGGCCAGCAGCAGCAGGGCCTCGTCGAAGCGGTAATCCAGTCCCAGCATCAGGGCGCGTAGCAGGGCCTCCTCGTGGGCCCGCAGGGTGCCCGCCTGCTGGCCGAGATCCGCGAGACCCTGTTGCAGTCCATGCGCCCTGGCCGCGACCGGGGGATGCCAGAGCACCGCCAGGGTGGCATCCAGCATGCAGCGCTCGACGGACTGGCGAAACTTCTGCTTGGGGAAGAAGCGCAGGGTGAAGTCGTCGGCCTGGGCCAGCACCTTCCCCTCCTCTTTGAGCAACAGGGCCAGCAAGATGGCGGTCTGGCGCCATTGTGGCTGCCAGGGACAGCGTTGCAGCAATCCCGACAAGGTGTCCCAGGCGCTCTCCCACTGCGCCTCGTGCAGCAGGCAGGCGAGGGAGAGCTCCTGATGAATGGCGGGGGGCAACTTCTGCTGATTGCGGGCCAGATCCTTGCGGGCACTCTCCAGCCTGTTCAATCCGAGCAGGGCGAGGATCAACCCCTTGCGCGGCCACCAGGCGTCGTGCTCAGTGGTGCACATGGCGTAGTGCTGGGTGGCCTGGAAGTGATCCTGCTCCTGCAACAGCATGTAACCCTTGATCCTGTCCATCTGCGGCCCCAGCGCCTTGTTGCTGGCATGCCGGTAGAGCAGATCCTCGCACTGGGCGCAGGCGCTGCGCCACTCCCTGAGGGCCATGGGCGTCGCCAGGGGGCGGCTCAGGGTCGTCAGCGCCAGCAGTTCGAGCAGGCTGCGGCTCAATTGCTCGGTGGTGAAGGGGACGGCCAGGCGCAGGGCGAAATAGAGATCGGCGGGGGGAAAATGACCGGCATCATCGTCATGGTCCAGCAGCAGCAGCACGCAACCCGGCGTGAGCAGCCCCAGGTGGTGGGCCTCCTGCAGCAGGCGGACCCCCTCGCGGGCCTGGTGGTGATACTGGCGGCAGAGGATGGCATCGAACGACTGCTGGCGCAGCAGGGCCGGCAGGGTGGCGAGCTCTTTGCAGTGGTGCAGCTGGGAGGGGGCCATCCCCTGGTCACTCAACCCCTGGGTGAGGGCCGAGCCCAGCATGGCATCGTCTTCGATCAGGAGGATCTGCATCTTCGACGCTCCTTCGCCGGTCGGGGTGGCGAGGTTGGATTCAAAAGTAGCCTCCACTGTCGTCCGGGAGCCGTGACGGGGTCAATACCTCACTTGGGTCAGTGGTGAGCTGGCGGGGCCGCAAGGCCCACGCACACTTAGCCCGGACAGGGTCCCTGCGTCGGCAGGCCTCATTGCAACCCCGGCCCCCGGGCGGAGAAGGGACAGTCGCGCTGGCGGATGAGCCGATTGCCCTGCTGCCCGCTCCCCTGCCAGGCGAGCTCGAGCTGGCCGAGGCGACCGAGGTGGCGCAGCTCGAACTCGTAGCGCAGGCAGGGGTTGTCCGTGGGCAGCCGGGTCATGGACGCCGGCAGGCGGTAGTCGTAGCGCAGCAGAGGGCCGTCCTGCAGCCGGCTCTGGGCGGGCACCAGGCCCTCCGCCGTGGGGGAGGGGGCGCTCAGGTAGCGGCGCAGGGCCAGGGGCGCGTCTATGGCCTTCTGGTAGTGGAGCCCGTTCATGGCGGCCAGCTCCTCCTCCAGCCTTGTCAGCTCCCCTTCCAGGCCACTCAGGGCCTGGCCCAGCTGCTGATGGCTGGGGGAGGCGCAGCCTCCCAGCAGCAGGGTGACGAGCAGCAGGGCGGGGCGGACGGGCAGCATGGTCACTCCTTCGGGATCAGGGCCACAGACTATAGCAGGGGATTGGTGGGGGGCGCCGCGCGCAGCAGCCCGGCGAGGCGCTCCAGCCCCTCGGCGACGCGGGCGTCGGTGGCGGGCTGGCTCAGGCTCAGGCGCACCCCTTGCGGGGCGGCAAACTGGCCGGCGGCAAAGTGTTCTCCGCTCGCGACCCCGACGTCAAGGGCGTTGGCCGCCTCGGCGAACTCCTGACTGCGCCAGGGCTCGGGCAGCGGCAACCAGGCGTGCATGGAACCCTGCTGCCAGCGGGCCCCAGGCAGCAGGTGGCGCAGCAGCTCCCCCCGACGCGCCAGGATTTTTCGCTGTTGTTCGATGAGCGGCATGATCTGGCGCTGGCTCACCAGCTTGCAGGCCAGCTCGATGAGCAGGGGGCTTACCATCCAGCTCGACAGCCGCATGGCCTGGGCGAAGCCGTTGCGAAGGGCGGGGGGAGTCAGTACGAAGCCGACCCTCAGGCCGCCGCAGGCGATCTTGGCCAGGCTGCCGAGGTAGATGACCCGCTCCGGCGCCAGGTTGACCAGGGGCGGCAGCATCTCCTCGGGCAGCAGGCCGTTGACGTCGTCCTCGACGATCAGCAGATCGTGGCGGCGGGCGATGGCGACTATTTCCTCCCGCCGCGCCAGGCTCATGGTGGCCGTGGTGGGATTCTGCAGTGTGGGGGTCAGGTAGAGCAGCTTGGCCCGCCGCTGGCGGCAGGCGGCCTCCAGGGCGGCGGGGATCAGCCCCTCCTCGTCCATCGCCAGCCCCATCACCTGATTCTTCAGCTGACGCGCATTGCCCAGCATGCCGGGGTAGCTGAGCCCCTCGCAGAAGAGGGTCTCCCCCACGCAGCCGGTGGCCAGCAGGGCCAGCATGATGCCGTGCTGGGCCCCATGGCTGAACAGCAGCCTCTCCTCGCTTCCCCGGATGCCCTGCTCGGCGAGCCAGTCGATGAACAGCTGGCGCTGGGGGGCACGCCCCGCCTCCTTGTCATAGCCGAGCAGGCCGTTGAGATCCCCGTCCGCCAGTTCGGTCAGCATGGGCTTGATGATGGCGGCCCTGTCCAGCTGCACCGGCAGGTTCTGCCACAGCTCGATGCGGTGATTGTCCTCGTTGCGGATCACCCATTCGTTGGCGGGATCCGCCGCGGCCCTGACCCAGGTGCCATGACCCACCCTGGCCGCCAGCAGACCCCGCCGCTCGGCCTCCGTGTAGGCGCGGGTGATGGTGCCCACCGTCACCCCCAGCCGGTCCGCCAGCGCCCTGTGGGTGGGCAGCCGGGTCTGGGGAGGCAGGGCGCCATCGGCAATGGCCTGCTCGATGGCCTTGACCAGTTTCAGGTAGAGGGGTCCCTCGAAGGGGGTGAGGTCGGGCGTCCAGATTGTCATGGTGACAATAAATCCATTGATCCAATATTGTCCCCAATATAGCGTGATATTCAGCCTGTTAACAACCCGATAGCTCACATTGTACCGATACAATGTGGCGAGAAAGGAGTCACCTCATGACCATCGAATGGTACGCCACCCTGTTTGGCTTCGCCCTGCTCACCTGCGGCACCCCGGGGCCCAACAACCTGATGCTGACGGCATCCGGCGCCAACTTCGGGGTGCGTCGCACCCTGCCACACCTCATCGGGGTGACGGTCGGCCAGCCGGTGCTGCAACTGGTGCTGGCGCTCGGCTTCTATCCGCTGTTCGAGCGCTGGCCCCTGCTCAAGCTGAGCCTGCAGGTGCTTGGCAGCCTCTATCTGCTGTGGCTGGCCTGGCGCATCGCGGTGGCCGGTGCCCCAGGGGATCCGGCGAGACGCGCCCGCCCGCTGACCCTGCTGGAAGGGCTGGGCTTCCAGTTTCTCAACCCCAAGGCCTGGATGATGGGGATCTCCGCCATCAGCCTGTTCAGCCTGCCGGGGAGCGACTACTGGGCCAGCATGTGGGGCATCATGTCGGTCTTCCCCATGGCGGGACTGCCGGTCTGCTTTGCCTGGGTGCTGTTCGGTCATCAGCTCAGCCGCTGGATCAACTCGGACAAGGGGTGGCGCCGCCTCAATGGCAGCCTGGGGGCCCTCACCGCCCTGTGCGTGGTGATGCTCTGGTATTAATGAGTGCCTGATTATTCATGCAAAGAAAATGCATTGCTGACCTTGTCGTCAGGGCAGAGGCTCTGCATATTAGGAGGCTTGCCGCGCTCTTGCCGTACTAAAGGATGAGATTGAGATGGATCTGAACTGGTTGTTCCCCCTGGCGGGCTTTGCCCTGATCACCTGTGGCACCCCGGGCCCCAACAACATGCTGCTCACCAGCGCCGGGGCCGCCCAGGGATTTCGCCGCTCCATTCCCCTGCTGGTGGGGGTGGTGGGGGGCATCAACCTGATGATCCTGGCTACAGCCCTGGGACTGGGGGTGATGTTCGAGAAGGTGCCGTTGCTGCACGACGGTCTCAAGCTGGTGGGTTCGGCCTACCTGCTCTGGCTGGCCTGGAAGGTGGCCAATGCCAGCGGCCCGGCGGATGGCAGCCGGCCGCTCATTCCGGCCCATCAGGGGGCCATGTTGCAGTTGCTCAACCCCAAGGCCTGGATGATGGCGCTCTCCGCCATCAGCGGCTTCACCCTGGCGGGGGAGGCTTACTGGCCGTCCGCCGGCTGGGTGCTCGGCATCTTCTTCGTGACCGGCCTCTACACGGGGGCCTTCTGGGTGCTGTTCGGTGCCCAGGTGCGCCGCCTCATCCGTACCGCCAGAGGCTGGCGTCGTTTTAACCTCGGCATGGGGATCGCCACGGCGGCCTGCGTGCTGATGATCTGGGTTTAGGCCCTGGCCTGAGCCTTTACCGGCTGTCTTGTTGGCCCTTCGGGGCCTTTTTTGTTTCCCCGGTGGCGCGGCATGGCGCTCGCGTCGCCCAGTGCCAGCATGGTGGCAAGGAGGTCTAATGAAATGTATCGGTCTGCTGGGTGGCATGAGCTGGGAGTCCACCGTCAGCTACTACCAGGCGCTCAACCGGGGCGTGCGGGGGCGGCTCGGCGGCCTGCACTCGGCGCGGGTGTTGCTCAATAGCGTCGATTTTGCCGAGATAGAGCGGCTGCAACATGCCGGTGACTGGCCCGCCACCGCCCGTCTGCTGGCGGCCGAGGCCCGGGCACTCCAGGCCGGTGGCGCCGATTTCCTGATGATAGGGACCAACACCATGCACAAGGTGGCGCCCGAGATCGCCGCCGCCATCGAGATCCCGCTGCTGCACATCGCCGACGCCACCGCCCGCCGCCTGCTGGCCGACGGGGTGACCCGGGTCGGCTTGCTCGGTACCCGCTTCACCATGGAGCAGGATTTCTACAAGGGGCGGCTGGAGGCGCAGTTCGGGCTGGAGGTGCTGGTGCCCGGTGACGCCGCGCGGGAGCGGGTGCACCGCATCATCTATGACGAGCTCTGCCTTGGGCAGATCCGCGAGTCGTCGCAGGCCGAATACCTGGCCATCATCGCCGATCTGGCCCGGGCCGGGGCCCAGGCCGTGATCCTGGGCTGCACCGAAATCGCCCTGCTGGTGGGGGAGTGCCAGGCCGCCGTGCCGCTCTACGACACCACCGCCATTCATGCCGACGCCGCCGTGGCGTGGGCGCTGGAGTAGGGCAGGGAGAGACAGGATCCCGTGGAGGCGCTGCGGCGCCTCCCCTCCTCCTTGCCCCTCATCCCCCCGATCCTGACTGTGAGTCAGCCTTCACTTCAGCAAGCCGATCGACGCTTTTATTGTCAAACGGCTCACATTTCCCCCTTTTGACCCTTGAGTCTGGTGCGCCAGGCGCCTAGTTTTCGATCACTGAAACGATTCAGCTTTCACGAAAACCACTCACAAGAACAAGAGACACGAGGATAAAGCCATGTTGAAGAGACTCTCCATTGCCGTGCTGCTCGCCCTGGGCGCGAGTGCTGGCCAGGCCGCCGAATTCCTGCTGACCGACGCCCAGCAGGGGCTGGATGTGGGGGACTGGAAGATCACCAGCGACAAGCTGGGGATCAAGAGCCCGGTCCCCTTCTCCATCGAAAAGAGGCGCCTGCACGGCGGGCGCCAGGAGGGGGTGGATCTGCTCATCGTCGACAACGGGGTGATGAAGATCACCCTGGTGCCGACCCGCGGCATGGGGATCAAGGAGGTCAAGGGAGCCGATCTGCGCCTGGGCTGGGATTCGCCGGTCAAGGAGGTGGTCAACCCGGCCTTCATCGATCTGGAGAGCCGCGCCGGTCTCGGCTGGCTCGATGGCTTCAACGAGATGCTGGTGCGCTGCGGCTACGAGTGGACCGGTCACCCCGGGGTGGATGACGACGGCCGCCTCAAGAGCCTGCACGGCCGGGTGCAGAACATACCGGCGTCCGTGGTCAGCGTGACGGTGGACGAGGAGCCGCCCTATGCCATCCACGTGCGGGGCCGGGTGGACGAGCGCACCTTCAAGATGAGCGAGCTGGTCACCTGGACCCAGCTGAGCGTAGTGCCCGGTCAGGCGGAATTTGCCCTGCAGGACAAGCTGACCAACCACGCCGACTACGAGAACGAGTACCAGATCATCTATCACGGCAACTTCGGGGCCCCCATCCTGGAGGAGGGGGCGCGCGTCAGCACCCCGGTGAAGCAGATCTCTCCGTTCAACGACTACGCCAAGGCAGGGCTCAAGGGCTGGCAAACCTACCTGGGGCCCACCAAGGGCTTCGACGAGATGGTGTTCAACCTGGTGCCCTACAGCGATGCCGAGGGCAATACCCTGGCGGTGCTGAACAACAAGGCGGGCAGCGTCGGGGTGGCGGTGGGTTACAACACGCACCAGTTGCCTGTGCTGACCCTGTGGAAGAACACAGACACCCGGGCCCAGGGCTATGTGGCCGGCATAGAGCCCGGCACCAGCTATGCCTACAGCACCAAGTACCAGCGTCCGCTGGGGCTGGTGCCCAAGATCCAGCCTGGGGAGACCAAGACCTTCGACCTGACCTATCGCCTGCTGCGCAATGGGGAGGAGGTGAAGCAGGCCCTGGCCCAGGTGGAGAAGATCCAGGACGGCCGCCCCACCGAGCTGCGGGAGCAGCCACTGGTGAAGCTGCCCTGAGTCACAGGCAGACAGCAAAAAGCCGCTCCATGAGCGGCTTTTTCATGCCAGATGAGGGATCAGCGGTGGCTGGACTCAGACATGGCTATACATGGCTTCGATCTCGCTCTGGTACTTGGATTCGATGATCTTGCGGCGCAGCTTCATGGTGGGGGTGATCTCCCCGAGCTCCATGGAGAAGGCGCTCGGCAGCAGGGTGAACTTCTTCACCTGCTCGAACTTGGCCAGCTCCTGTTGCAGATCCGCGATCCGTGCCTCGAAGAACTCCACCACCTTGGAGTGGCGCAGCAGCTCGGTCTTGCACTGGTATTGCAGGTTGATGGAGCGGGCATACTCCTCCAGGGACTCGAAGCAGGGGACGATCAGCGCCGAGACGAAGTGGCGGGCATCGGCGACGATGGCGATCTGCTCGATGAAGCGATCCTTGCCCAGGGTCCCCTCCACCAGTTGCGGTGCCACGTACTTGCCGTTGGAGGTCTTCATCAGCTCCTTGAGACGCTCGGTGAAGTAGATGTTGCCCTCGTCGTCCAGCTCGCCGGCATCGCCGGTACGCAGGAAGCCATCCGCCGTCATCACCTCGGCCGTGGCCTCTGGCTTGTTGTAGTAGCCGCGCATCACCGTGGGCGAGCGCACCAGCAGCTCGTTGTTCTCCCCGAGTTTGACCTCTATGCCCTCCATGACGGTGCCGATGGAACCCAGCTTGAACTGGCTCTCCTCGTAGCAGCAGACGGTGGCCGTGGTCTCTGTCATGCCGTAGCCGTACTTGAGGTTGAGCCCCATGGCCTGGAAGAAGAGGTTGACGTCGTCCGCGAGGCGGGCGCCCGCCACCGGCAGGAAGCGGGTGCGGCCGCCGAAGCGGGCACGCAGCTTGCGAAACACCAGCCGCTCGGCCAGGGCCAGCTGCAGGTAGAGCAGGGGGGAGGCGGACTTGCCGGCCTGGCGGGTGGCGACCATCCGCTTGCCGACCCCGGTGGCCCAGCCGAACAGGGCACGGCGCAGGCGCGGCGCCTGGGCAACTTTGGCCTGGATCATGGCGTAGGCCTTCTCGTAGAGGCGCGGCACGGCGCACATCACGGTCGGCTGCACCTCGCCAATCACCTCCATCACCTTCTGCGGATCGCGGATATAGACGTTCTCGGCGCCGCAATAGAGCACGTAGTAGCTCCAGGCGCGCTCGAACACGTGGCTCAGCGGCAGCATGCAGAGGGACACGTCCTGCTCGCCAAGATCCAGGCGGCGGTCGTGCATCTCGAAGCAGGCGGCGATGTTGTTGAAGTCGAGCATGACCCCCTTGGGTTCACCCGTGGTGCCCGAGGTGTAGATCAGGGTCAGCAGATCGTCCATGCGGTAGTGCTGCTCGCGCTCCCTCAGCACCTGCTCGCTCGGCTGATGGTTGCCGGAGACCAGGAAGCTCTGGAAGTGGCTCGCCTGCTCGCAGCCACGCAGATCGACGGTGCCGTCCAGGGTGACTATCTGGTTGATCTCGCCGCTCTCGAGCAGCAGGAGCGCCTGATCGAATTGGGGTTGTTCCCCCACGAACAGCAGCTTGATGCCGGCATCCTTTACGATGTAGCGCAGCTGATCCAGGGTGCTGGTGGGGTAGATGGGCACGCTGACGCCGCGGGCGGCCAGGATGCCGAGATCGGCCTGGGTCCACTCCGGCATGTTGCGGGCATAGATGCCGACCATCTCGGTGGGCTGGTGGCCGGCGCGGATCAGCGCCTGGGCGCAGTAGTCCATGGCCTGGCCCAGGGTGCGCCAGCCGATGGCACGCCACTGGCCATCCTGCTGGACGCGCAGGGCGGCCTTGTTGCCAAGGCGGGCAATACGCTCACGCATCACTCTAACCAGATGAAGCTGCGACATCTAAATCATCCTCAAGTAACAGTTGTGCGCCCGCAGGGGCACTAAAATCGGGGCTGGAGTTTAAACTCTAACATTACAGCTTACAAGTGTGCGCCATTTGTCCTGGATCACAAAGTCGTCAACTCGGGGAGAGTCAGGCATGATAAGGGCAAGGGTCGGATTCATTCAGGGAGTAGCGCCATGGGGATCGGGGTCAAGAGTCTGTTGACGGGCATGTTGTTGCTGCTGGCGGGAGCCGGCGCACTCTGGTTTCTCCTTGGCGGATCCGAGGGGCAGGACAATCCCTGGCTGAGGGGGGCCGAGGGTTATGAGCAGGCGCAGCGGCTGGCGCTGAGGGAAGGATACCCCTTGCTCTACGTGATAGAGCGCGCCAAATGCCGACGCTGCAAGGCGCTCGATAGCGAGCTGTGGCGTGCCCCCGAGATGCAGTCTGCCCTGGCGGGGCTGGCCAAGGTGCGGCTCAACCCGGATGCGGGGGATGGCAGCGAGCACATACTGCGGCGCTTCCCCCAGGTGGCGACCGCCCCCGGCATCTATGTGCAGCGACCGGGGGAGCCGCTTAGGCCCATCAAGGTGGCGGTGGATATCCAGCAGATCTGGATGCCAGGGGTCACCTACGGGCGCGGCTTCTTCATGCCGCTCTCGGGGGCCGCCTTCGAGGCGGTGCTGAGGGTCACCCTCAGCCTGGAGGATCCCGCCATCGACAATGCCCCCCTGCCCTGAGGGGCGGCTGGGGAGCGGGATGAGGGTAGACACGACAAGGGGGCTGCACGGCCCCCTTGTCTGTTGCGGGCGGTCTCTTAGCCGAAGTCGAACAGGCGGGACATCAGCACGGCATCCTCCCGATCCTGGCCGGTGCCGTAGTAGTCGGCGCGGCGGCAATACTCGGCAAACCCCTCGCTCTCGTAGAGGCCGATGGCGGTGCGGTTGCCCGCCCGCACCTCCAGGAACCAGGCCTCGGCCCCCTTCGCCTTGCTGCGGACCAGATACTCCTTGAGCAGCGCCCGACCCAGCCCCTTGCCCTGAAACTCGGGGTGCACGCAGATGTTCATCAGCGAGCTGTCTCCCGCCACCAGATCCGAGATATAGAAACCGGCGGGACGGCCCTCCACCAGCATCAGGCCGCTGAGATAGCGCGGCCCGAAGCAGGAGAGCAGGTTGGCCTGGCTCCAGGGCTCCTGGTGGGCGGCCCGCTCTATGGGATAGATGGCATCGAAATCGGATTCGAGCAGGGGACGAAAGCTGGGCAAGAGGTCAGACATGGTTACTCCGGACGGGATTCGGACTTGCGACGGACGGCATGGTCATGCCATGGTCGTGGCTTCAAGGATCTTGGCGGCTGGCCGGTTCAACCGGGCTGGCGCTGCCGGCACTGCTGCCAGAGGGCGCGCTTGTGCGCCGGGCCTGGCTTGAGCGGGCAGACGAGGGCATGGGGCCAGCGCGGATCCGGGGCCGTCAGCCAGAGCAGGGGGGGCGTCACCCCCTCGGGCAGCTCGCCGAGCAAGGAGACCTCGTCCGTGCCTATGCCGAGCCACTGGCAGATGTCCCCGAGCAAAGAGGGCGCGGGCAGCGCCTCGGCCTGCAGCCACAGCTTGCCGGTCGGCACCGCCACCGGCTGGCGTGGGGTCGCCGCATCCTCTGCCACCGGGGTCACCGGCTGGTGTGGGGTCGCCGCATCCTCTGCCGCCGGGGTCACCGGCTGGCGTGGGGTCGCCGCATCCTCTGCCGCCGGGGTCACCTGCGGCTGCCGGGCTGCCGCAGCGTCTGCCGGTTGGTCTGGCAGGCCCCGGGCTCTCAGTTGCCAGAGGGGGATGCCCATCCGGGCTAGGATGCGCTGACGCAGTGGGTCCAGCAGGGGATCTTGCATGCGAAGGCTCACTCTTGATCTGCGTTGGGGTAAATTCTGATGCGCAGAGTACACTCTCGCAGGTTTTGCTGCACCCCCTTGCGTGCCGGGATTGTCCCGCCGGGGCCGTGCTGTCCCGACCCCGACCGCGGGATGACCAGATTCAACAGACCATGACAGTGAGGCGGGGCCTGAGGCCGGACCCCGTGGACACCATGACAATACCAGCTTCGGAACTGTGCCTATGCCGCCTTTAGCCCAGAATACTGTTCGTGCCACCCCCATCCATGAGCGCCTGCCACGGCTGCTGGCTGCCCTCGGGGAGGGGCTCTATGAGCGCCAGGACGCCCTGCGGCTCGGCCTGCTGGCGGCCTTGAGTGGCGAGAGCGTCTTCCTGCTTGGTCCTCCCGGCATCGCCAAGAGCCTGATCGCGCGGCGCCTCAAGCTCGCCTTTCACGATGCCCGCCACTTCGAATACCTGATGACCCGCTTCAGCACGCCGGAGGAGGTGTTCGGCCCCCTCTCCATCCAGGCGCTCAAGGAGGATGGCAAGTACCTGAGGCTGACGCACGGCTACCTGCCGGAGGCCGAGGTGGTCTTCCTCGACGAGATCTGGAAGGCGGGCCCGGCCATCCTCAACACCCTGCTCACCGCCATCAACGAGCGACAGTTCCGCAACGGCGACAGCCAGCACCCCATTCCCATGCGGCTGCTGGTGACCGCCTCGAACGAGCTGCCCGCCCCGGACAGCGGGCTGGAGGCGCTCTACGATCGCATGCTGGTGCGGATCTGGATGGACAGGGTGCAGGAGAAATCCAACTTCCAGGCCATGCTGGCGAGCGACGGCCAATCCCACCAGAACCTGACTCCCTCGGTGCAGATCCGGGGGGAGGAGTACGAGGCCTGGCAGCAGGAGATCGAGCAGGTGCGCCTGCCCGACGCCTGCTTCGAGCTCATCTACCAGCTGCGCCAGCAGCTCGACAGCCAGCTCGGCCACGGCTGCTATGTGTCGGATCGGCGCTGGAAGAAGGCGGTCAGGCTCATCAAGGCGAGCGCCTTCTTCAACGGCCGTGACGAAGTGGCCCCGCTGGATCTGCTGCTGTTCAAGGATTGCCTCTGGCACGACGAGGCCTCCCGCACCGCCTTGCTGGAGATGATCGGCGAGTTCTCCCGCCTCTACGGCTACCAGCAACTGGTGCTGACCCGTGAGCTGCTGGCCCTGCGCGAGCGGTTCAAGCAACTCAAGGGGGCGGTTGCCCAGCGACTCGCCTGCAAGGCGGTCAAGCGCAAGCAGTGGTTCGGCCGCCGCGCCCGCGGCACCGAGTTGCCGCTGGCCAACGCCAAGCCCTTCGGCAAGCAGGTGCACTTCCACCTGCTCACCCCGGCGCCCCTGGATGGGGGGGATCCCGATCGCCTGACCGAGACCCTCACCTTCGATCGCACCCTGCTCTCCCACTGGCACCCCACCGGGGAGGCGCTGGTGGGCTGGCCCCTCGGCAACCCCAAGGAGGGGCACTACGAGCTGGTGCTCGACGAGCAGTTGCGGCTGCAGGTGCTGGATGTCCAGCGCCAGCCCGTTCCCCTGGTGCTGGTGGAGCGAACCCCCATTCCCGAGGTGGTGACGGCCCCCTGGCAGGCCGAGCTCGGTGAGCTGGCGAGCCAGGTCGTCCGGGTGCAGCAGAGCCTCAAGGGGCAGCGCAGCCTGTTCGATCGTCACCAGCCCCACCTGTTTGTCGGGGAGCACTGGCTGCGCCAGGTGGAGGACAGCTTCTTCGTGCTGAACCGGGACCTGGAACGGCTGGGCGAGGAGCTGCAGCAGTGGCGGGATCGCCTGCCCGGGCTGGATGCCTGATGCGCTCCGGACTGACGCCGCCACCAGCCCTTGGCCGCCTGCCGCACCGGCAGCATGGCGCCGTGCATCCCTTGCCTAGGGAGTGCCCATGCTAGAGATCGGCATGATGGATCTGGGGCTCCTCATCGGTGAGGGGGAGCTGGCGGGGGAGATGGCGCTGCTACTGGCGTCCACCCCCAAGATCTCCGAATTCCTCAAGCGCTCCCCGCTGCAGGGCAAGCTGCTGAAAAAACGCATCCAGAGCTGGAGCGAGCAGCTCGGCGAGGAGATGCGCCACAAGCCGGTGCCGGTGGCGCTGGAGCAGGAGTACCTGCTCTATCAGGCCCACAGATTGCTGTCCCTGCCCGAGCTGGTGGGGCGGCTGCCGGCCCTGCTTGAGGCGCTGGAGCAGCACAGTCCCTTCGCCGGGGATGCCCGCAGCCTGGTGCGCCAGATAGTGGCCCAGCCGACCGAGGGGCTGCGTCAGCTGTTCGTGGAGAAGTGGCGGGCCAGCCTGGTGGGCAGCCTGCTGCAGTTGCAGCAGCAGATCGCCGAGGCGGAGCGGGAGAAGCAGCGCCAGGAGATAGAAGATCAGCTGCTGGCGAACCGGACCCTGGCCGATGCCCTGGATCCGCACCAGATCTCCGCAGGGGGGCTCTGGGATCTGGCCCAGGGCAGCTGGCACAAGCGCAGCCTGGTGCTGGTGCAGCAATATGCCCGCATGTTGCAGCGCGAACCCCTGCTGGGGGAGATAGCGGCCCTGCTGGGGCGCAGCGAGCGGGATCGGCGAACCGACGCCAGGACGTTGCCCCCCGTGCCCATGCACGAGCTGGAAGAGGTGCAGACCGACGACGTGCCTGACGATCTGGTGGGGGTGCACCCGGCCAGCGATCTGATGCGCCTCTTGCCGAGCGAGGCGGTGATGCTGGCCCTGCCGGAGCTGGAGCTGGAGTTCTATCGCCGCTATCTGGAGCGGCGCCTGCTGAGCTATCAGTCGCGGGGCACCTTGCCGCGCCAGCGCCTGATGCAGCGCTCCCCGGAGCAGGGCGGGCAGGAGGTGCAGCCGCGGGGCCCCTTCATCGTCTGCGTCGATACCTCGGGCTCCATGGGGGGTTATCCGGAGGAGTGCGCCAAGGCGCTCTTCCTGGCCCTGCTCAAGCTGGCGATGGACGAGAAGCGGGGCTGCTATCTAATGTTATTTTCTACCGAGGTGGCGACCCTGGAGATCACCGCCGACACCGGGCTGGACAAGGCGGAGCGCTTCCTCTCCATGAGTTTCCACGGCGGCACCGATCTGGTGCCCTGCCTCGAGCAGGCGCTGATGCAGCTGGAGCAACCGGATTTTGCCAGGGCGGACGTGCTGGTGATCTCCGACTTCATCGCCCAGAGCCTGCCCCATGCCCTGCTCGATCGGATGAACCGGCGGCGAACACAGCAGACCCGCTTCCACGCCGTCGCCATGTCCAGGCATGCCAAGTCGGCCATATTGCGGGTGTTCGACAACAGCTGGCTGCTGGACTGCGGTCTGCGGGGCCGCCTGCTCAGGCGCTGGCAACGCGGCTAGGGGCGGGCTGGCGCCGCTCCGGTGTCAGATGTCGGCCCTGTGGTAGAGGCCCCGTTCGCTGACCTGATCCTGATCCAGCAGCGGCTGGCCGCTCGGCCTGGCGATATAGAATCCCCGCTTGCCACTGCGCTTGACCCTGTACATGGCCTGATCGGCCCGGGCCAGCGCCGTGCTGAAATCATCCTGTGGCCGAATGGCCGCTATCCCCATGCTCATGCCCACGGCCGCCTCCCCATTGGGCAGCTCGAACGGGGTGGTAATGGTGTCGACACATTGACGGGCCAGGTGGCTGGTGCGGGGATCCTCGCTCGGCCAGGGCAGCAGCAGCACGAACTCATCCCCCCCGAGCCGACCCAGCCTGACCTCCTCGCCGCAGCAGTGACGCAGCCGCTGGCTGAGGGCCACCAGCAGCTCGTCCCCGGCGCGGTGGCCCAGGTTGTCGTTCACCTGCTTGAAGTCATCGAGATCGATAAAGCAGATCGCCTGATATTCCTGCGGAAACTGGCGGTGCAGGGCGGTGCGATTGAGCAGGCCGGTGAGGGGATCCCGGTGGGCGAGCTGGGCCAGCTGCTGCTCGTACTCCTTCTCGTGGGTGATGTCGATGTGGGTGCCCATCACCCGGATGGGGTTGCCCTGGGCATCCCGCTCCACCACCCGGCCGCGATCCAGCACCCAGGTGATCTTGCCGTCCTTGGCGATCATCCGGTGCATCACCTGATAGAAGGGGCTTTTGCCCTCCAGGTGGTCGAAGAAGGCCTGCAGCACCCGCTCCCTGTCTTCCGGGTGCAGGTGCTCGCGCCAGATGTCGAAGTGGGCAGACAGCTCCTTGGGCTGATAGCCGAGCATGGATCCCCAGCGCCGGTTGAAGATGATGAGCTTGCCGGTGGGCACATGGTTCTGCCAGATGCACAGACCGGTGCCGTCCATGGCGGCATCCAGCTTCTCCCGTGCGTCATCCGCGATGCGTTTGAGGCGCTAGTTCTCCAGCAACAACCTGTCGTAAGCCTCCCGCAGCTCCTCGTAGGTCATTCATCATCCCTTCCCTTGTGTCAGTTCGCTTATAGTCGATGCAGACTTTCCTTCTGTAAAGAATGAGATAGCAGGAGTGAGCGCTGACAGGGCAATGCATGCCGTGGCTGTGCGCCCATGGCAAGGAGGGATATGATTGAGGCGGCGGGCACGGCGTCCGGGCCATCGAACGGGGAGACTGAATCAGCATGAAGATCCTGATGGGCGTTAGCCTGCTGTTATGGCTGGGAGTGACACCCGCCTTCGCGGTGTCTCCCCGGCTGACCGAGCCCGCGCTCTCCCGGGAGTTGCAGCAGCTGGAGGATGATACCCCGCCCCTGCAGGTGTTTCGCGACCGTGTCGCCGCCCTGGTTGCCCATGTCGATGCCTATCCGCCGGAGGTGCAGGGTCGCATCGCCCGGTTGCAGTGCTGGGCCCAGCCGAGCGAGCGGGACGAGGAGTTCCTGCGTGCCGTGCAGTTTGCCGATCGGGCGCTGGCAGAGGTGAAGAGCCGCAAGGACAGGGTCACCGAGAGCGGTCTGCTCGCCTGTCGCGGTTATCATCAGCAGTTGCTCGGCAACATGGACGAGGCGCGGCAGGATTACGACGCCGCCCTGACCCTGGCGCGCAGGCTGGGGGATGAGCGGCAACGGGCCGACATCCTCAACCTGCGGGGGGAGATGTACTCCTACCAGGGGGAGCTGGCCGAAGGGCTGATGGAGCTTATCGATGCCCATCGCCGCTACGAGGCCCTGGGGTTGGAGAACAAGGGGCGGGAGGTGCTGGCCAGGATCGCCAATGCCTATCGCCGGATGGGGCTCTTCGAGCGGGCCGAGGGCTACTTCCAGGAGCTGGAGCACGACTACCGGACGCTGGGGGATCAGGAGCGGCTGGTGGATATCCACACCCAGCAGGGGCTGCTCTATGTGGACACGGGCGAGTACGACAAGGCGCTGCCCCTGATGGTGGAGGCCGAGCGCTACTATGAGGCGCAGCGGCAGGACGGTGTGCTGGCCTGGAGCAGGATAGAGCTGGCCACCATCTTGCTCAGGCAGGGCAAGACGGCGCAGGCCATGGCCAAGCTGGAGCAGGCCGCCACCTTGCTGCAGCAGGGGGAGGGGGCGGACAGCGTGACTCTGGGCCACTGGCACATCGTCATGGCCACCGCGCTGGATGCCATGGGCAAGCCGGCCGAGGCGCTGCGGCACCTGGACGAGGCCGAGCCGATTTTTGCCCGGGAGCAGAACCTGCGCTTCCTCGCCTGGGTGCACGAGGTGCGCGCCCGGGTGCTGGAGCATCAGGGGCGGATCGGGGAGGCCCTGGCCAGCCTCAAGGCCTTCGTGCAGACCCGCCATGCACTGGATCAGCGGCTGCGGGAGCAGCGGGCCCTGCAGATGCGCTTCGAGTTCGATCTGGCGCGCAAGGAGCTGGAGAACCAGACCCTCAGATCCCAGCAACAGCTGCAGGCGGAGAAGCTCAAGCAGCTGCAGGAGCGGCGCTACTGGCAATATCTGGTGGTGGCCCTGTCGCTGCTGGTCATGGGAATACTGGTGCTCCACCAGCGCAGCCGTACCCGCAAGATGCAGCACCTCGCCATGACCGATGAACTGACCGGCATCCACAACCGGCGCCAGATCCAGGCCAAGGGGCGCAAATGGTTCGCCCAGGCGCGCGAGAGCGGCAAGCCCCTGTGCGTGCTGCTGCTGGACATAGATCACTTCAAGAAGGTCAACGACCAGCTCGGCCACCAGGTGGGGGATCAGGTGCTGACCGCGGTGGCCCAGTGCATCGAGGAGCAGGTACGCAGCCTGGACAGGGTGGGGCGCAACGGCGGCGAGGAGTTTCTGGTGCTGCTGCCGGACACCGGTCTGGAGGAGGCGGCCGAGGTGGCGGAGCGGGTCAGGATTGCCGTCTCCCGCCTCGTCATCGAGGGGGTGCCTGAGGATCATCCCATCCACGTCAGCATAGGCTGT
Source organism: Aeromonas genomosp. paramedia (assembly GCF_023093515.1). NCBI lineage: Bacteria > Pseudomonadati > Pseudomonadota > Gammaproteobacteria > Aeromonadales > Aeromonadaceae > Aeromonas > Aeromonas genomosp. paramedia. The sequence goes on along the minus strand of NZ_JAAROG010000031.1, from coordinate 40,711 downwards.
GCCGAGTACAAGGCAGAGGATGACAATCTCGGGGAGCTGATACGCCGGGCCGACGAGGCCATGTACGGCGCCAAGCTGGCGGGGCGCAACCGGGTGGTGAAGGCGGCCTGATCCCGAACCGCCCTCCAGCCCCTCATGCCGGGCTGGGTATTTTTCACTCGCGCGGGTATAATGTCGCGCAATTTTGCTTTGACTCAGGCGAGAAGGCCCATGTAACGCAGCGCTCCTCCTTTTTCCACCGGCGGGTTCCATGACCCGGCTGCGTGGCGTCGTTGTCTGCATGGGAGCCCTGATCCCAAGGTGCTGTCCCGCATTTATTCCCACGGTGGCTCCAGGCCGCCGCTCAATAGAAGAACGTCGAATTATGTCAGCTGAATTTCTGAGTGAAGTCTCCAAGAGACGCACTTTTGCGATCATCTCGCACCCGGATGCGGGTAAAACCACCATCACCGAAAAAGTCCTGCTGTTCGGACAGGCCATCCAGCGCGCCGGTACCGTCAAGGGCCGTGGCTCGGGTCAGCACGCCAAATCCGACTGGATGGAGATGGAGAAGCAGCGCGGCATCTCCATCACCACCTCAGTGATGCAGTTCCCCTATGCGGACTGCCTGGTCAACCTGCTCGACACCCCGGGTCACGAGGACTTCTCCGAAGATACCTACCGTACCCTCACCGCGGTCGACTGCTGCCTGATGGTCATCGACGCCGCCAAGGGGGTCGAAGATCGGACCCGCAAGCTGATGGAAGTGACCCGGCTGCGCGATACCCCCATCCTCACCTTCATGAACAAGCTGGACCGCGAAGTGCGCGATCCCATGGAAGTGATGGACGAGGTGGAGCGCGAGCTGAAGATCATGTGCGCTCCCATCACCTGGCCCATCGGCTGCGGCAAGTCCTTCAAGGGGGTCTACCACCTCTACAAGGACGAGACCTATCTGTATCAGACCGGTCAGGGCCACACCATCCAGGAGAAGCGGGTGGTCAAGGGGCTGAACAACCCGGAGCTGGACGCCGCCATAGGTGAAGATCTGGCCGCCCAGCTGCGCGGCGAACTGGAGCTGGTGCAGGGCGCCTCTCCCGAGTTCGATCACGAGGCCTTCATCGCCGGCGAGATGACCCCTGTCTTCTTCGGGACTGCGCTGGGTAACTTCGGTGTCGACCACATGCTGGATGGCCTGACCGACTGGGCGCCGTCTCCCATGCCGCGCAAGGCCGAGAGCCGCGAAGTGGTGGCCACCGAGGAGAAGTTCTCCGGCTTCGTGTTCAAGATCCAGGCGAACATGGACCCGAAACACCGGGACCGTATCGCCTTTATGCGCATCGTCTCCGGCACCTACTCCAAGGGCATGAAGATGCGCCACGTGCGCATCGGCAAGGACGTGAACATCTCCGACGCCGTCACCTTCATGGCCGGTGACCGGGAGCAGGCGGTCGAAGCCTGCGCCGGTGACATCATAGGGCTGCACAACCACGGCACCATCCAGATCGGCGACACCTTCACCCAGGGTGAGGATCTCAAGTTCACCGGCATCCCGAACTTCGCCCCCGAACTGTTCCGCCGCATCCGCCTGCGCGACCCCCTCAAGCAGAAGCAGCTGCTCAAGGGGCTGGTGCAGCTCTCCGAAGAGGGCGCGGTGCAGGTGTTCCGTCCGCTCATCAGCAACGATCTCATCGTCGGTGCGGTCGGTGTGCTGCAGTTCGATGTGGTGGTGTCCCGCCTGAAGAGCGAGTACAACGTCGAAGCCATCTACGAGGCGGTCAACGTCTCCACCGCCCGCTGGGTGGAAGGGACCGACGTCAAGAAGTTCGAGGAGTTCAAGCGCAAGAACGAGGTCAACCTGGCCCTGGATGGCGGTGACAACCTCACCTACATAGCCCCGACCATGGTCAACCTGCGCCTGGCCCAGGAGCGTCACCCCGACGTGGCGTTCCGCCAGACCCGCGAGCACTGATCACCCCGCCCGCGCCCTGCGGGTGGCTGATGGCAAGAGAGACCCCGCTTCGGCGGGGTCTTTTATTATGTGCGCTGTCGGGAGGCTACCCCCATTCGGGGCTTGATGTGTGAATAAAAAGCGCTGATAAGTGATTTGAATTTCATTTATGGAGATAGACATGTCCGTCACCCAACCCGTAGAGGCGCAGTTTGCCGCCTACAATGCCCACGACATCGACGCCTTCCTTGCCTGCTTCGCCGAGGATTTCAAAGGCTATCGCATGCCGACCGAGACCCCGAGCACAGTCGGCAAGGGGGCGCTTCGGAGCTTCTATGCCGAGCACAGATTCAACAACCCGGCCTTGCGGGCCGAGCTGCTTTCCAGAACCCTGCTCGGCAACAAGGTGTTCGATCACGAGCTGATTTATGGCCTCTCCCCTGAGCCCATCGAGAGCGTGGCGGTGTTCGAGGTGAAGGACGGCCTTATCCAGACCGCCTGGTTCTATTTCCCTTCTTGATACGAATATCTAACTATTTCTCCATACGGCGCCAATATATGGTTCCTCTGGTCATGGGATGTCGGAAAAACTGCAATAAGGACATTGAATGCACATTATCCAGGCCACCCCGGATCATCTTGAAGAAATCAGTTGCCTGTTTGATGCCTATCGGCAGTTTTATGGGCAGGCGCCGGATCAGAGTGCCACAACCGGGTTTATTGCCGAGCGCCTCGATGCTGCCGATTCAGTCATCTTTCTTGCTCGCAATGAGATGGGTGAAAGCATCGGTTTTACCCAGCTTTACCCGGCATTCTCATCCGTTGCCATGAAGCGGATGTGGTACCTCAACGATCTCTTTGTCATCGAGTCAGCCCGCCAGCAGGGAGTGGCGCGAGCCCTGTTAAAACGGGTGGCAAGTCTTGCCAAAGAGACAGATGCGCTGACTGTAAAGCTGGCCACAGCCGTATCCAATCATCCTGCCAAATCGCTCTACGAATCAGAGGGATATCAGAAGGTCATCGCCTTTGATCACTACACCCAACGGGTTTAGGTGAGGCAGAGGGCACCGTTCATAGGCAACTTGTTTGCTCCCTTCTCCCCTCGCGGGAGAAGGGCTGGGGATGAGGGGGATAGGAACTCACATTTACTCTGCCGGCATCAGCGCCAGCACCATGCAGATCTCGCAGGCGTCGTGGCCGGTACAGCCGAGGGGGCCAGGCAGGTGCTCGAAGCCCAGCGACTCGTAGAGGCTGGTGGCCTCGCGCAGATCGGCCGTGGTCTCCAGATAGCAGCGCAGGTATCCGAGGTTGCGTGCCTCGGCCAGGGCCTGCAGCACCAGCCGCCGCCCCAGCCCCAGGCCGCGCAGGGCGGGCAGGAAGTACATCTTCTGCAGCTCGCAGGTTCCGGTTTCCCCCGCCAGGGGGGCTATGCCACCCCCGCCGAGAATGGCGCCGTCCTGCCCCTCAATCACCCAATATCGGCTCTGCTCCCCCTGATAGGTCTCATGGAGGAAGTCGAGATTGGGGTCCGCCACCCCGTAGCCCTTGTCGGCGGTGAGGCCGTATTCGGCGGAGACGGCCCGGATCACGGCGGCGATGGCGGCATTGTCCTCGGGGGCTATGGGCCTGATGCGATAGCCCTGCTGGCGGCGGGCGCGGGAGAGGGCGCTGCGATAGAGGCGCATGCCCTCCCAGAGCCGCTCGCGCTCCTCGGGGGCGAGCTGGGCCAGGGTTTCGGCCATGGCCTCGTCCATCTGCCGGTGCAGTTCCTCAAGCTGTGTCTTGCCCTGTCCGGTGAGGCTAGCCTGCTTGCTGCGCCCGTCCGAGGGGTGCGGCTGCCAGGTGATCAGCTCCCGCTCGGCGAGGCGGGCCAGGGGGCGGCTGGCATTGGATTTGTCGATGCGCAGCCGCTCGGCAAGCTGCTGATTGGTGGCGGGGCCATTCTCCAGCTCGATGAGCAGGTGGGCCTCCAGGGGGCTCAGGGCCAGGGAGCCGCACTGCTGGGAGAGCATGCCGAGTTCGCGTACCAGTTCCCGTGAGAGGGCGCGCAGGGGGCGGGGATCCATCTTGTGAGTGTCCTTCTGGTTGTTACCTGCAACCAATATAGCCAACTGGTTGTTGGTGGCAACCATTTTTCAGGGGCAGAAGGCGGGCACAAAAAAGGGCCCGGGAGAGGGGCCCAAACATTGGAAACCCGCGCCAGGGCGCGGATCCCATCCTTGGTCAGGAACAAGCTGGCCGGGCAACGGCGGCCCGGCCTGTGGATGACTCGGGCTGGCGGCTTGCACCAGCTCGGCTGGTGCCGGCCACGGCGCTGCCTCAGGGGACGGCGCGGGTTATACCACTTCCATCGGCATGGTGCCGGTCACGGCGCTGTCTCGGGGGGGCGGCGCGGTTTATACCAATTCCGCCAGCATGGTGTCGGCATAGGGGGTCAGAGTCTCCCCCTGCTTCACCTTGGCGAGGTAGTCCGGGTTGGCGATAAGGGGGCGGCCGATGGCGACGAGGTCGAAGCGGTCGGCACGGATCGCCTCGGCGGCACTCTCTGCCGTGTAGTTGCCAACCCCCACCAGGTGGCCGTCGTAGTGGGCGCGCAGGTAGTCGGAGGCGCGGCCATCCAGGTAGTCGAAGGTGAGGCTGTCATCGAAGATGCCGAGGTGCACATAGGCCAGGGCGCGCTGGTTCAGCTCCGCCAGCAGGTAATCGAACACGGCGCGATCCCGCGCATCCCCTTCCAGGTGCACATAGGCGCCGGGGGAGAGACGCAGGCCCACCCGCTCGCTGCCGATGCGGGCGTTGATGGCGTCCACCACCTCCAGGGCGAAGCGGCTCATGTTCTCCGGGGTCTGGCCGTACTGGTCGGTGCGCAGGTTGCTGGAGTGGTGCAGGAACTGATCGATGAGGTAGCCGTTGGCACCGTGGATCTCCACCCCGTCAAAACCCGCCTCGATGGCGTTGGCGGCGGCCTGGGCGTAATCCTCGACCAGCTGGGCAATGTCGCTCTCGGTCAGGGCGCAGGGCACCTGATACACCAGCTCGCGCATGCGCGGCACCGTGCCCTCATGGGCGACCGCGGACGGAGCCAGCACCTCGCCCTGATGGAAGAAGGGGTGGGAGAGACGGCCCACGTGCCACAGCTGGGCGAAGATCTTGCCCCCCTTGGCGTGCACGGCGGCGGTAACCTGTTTCCAGCCGGCGATCTGCTCAGGGCTGTAGATGCCGGGGGTGTTGGGATAGCCCTGGCCGTCCGGGCGAATGATGGTGGCTTCGGAGATGATGAGGCCTATGTCGGCGCGGCGGCCATAGTAGGCGGCCATCTGCGCGGTCGGCACCAGTCCCGGGCCCGCCATGCAACGGGTGAGGGGAGCCATCATGAAACGATTCGCGAGGGTGAGGGTGCCGTTGAGGCGGTAAGGTTGAAACAGGGTATCCATGCAGAGCGTCCTCGGGGGTGATTCTTGAATGGGCATTCAAGACGTTTTTTGGTTTGTACGCAAGTCTTTTTTGAGCAAGCATTCAACATGGATTGGTCTTGCCTGCTGGGGTAAACTTGCCGCCCTGTTCCCCGGTACGCCGGGCCCTTGCCAGCGGAGATCCCATGCGCAGTGCCGAATTTGATCGGGACCTTGTCCTGCGAAGCGCCATGGAGGCGTTTCGTGCCAGAGGCTATGCCAAGACCACCATGCAGGATCTGGTGGCGGCGACCGGGCTGCACCCGGGCAGTCTCTATGCCGCCTTTGGCAACAAGCGTGGGCTGCTGCTGGAGGCGGTCGATCACTATGTGCAGGAGAAGGGCGCCCTGCGCCGTCGCTGCTTCGATCAGCCGAGCCCGCTGGCCGGGCTGAAGGCCTACTTCACCCAGCTGGTGGACGATGCCCTGCAGGGCTCCTGCCTGCTGACCCGCACTCTGATGGAGCTGGCGGAGCAGGACGAAGAGCTGCACCTGCGCTTCAAGGTCATCTATGGCGAGCTGGAAAGCGACCTGGCGCAGTTGCTGCATCAGGCCAGCGAGCGGAGGGAGCTGGCCCCCGGGGGGGACATTCCCACCCTGACCGCCTTCTTGCAGGTCAACATCCAGGGGCTGGTGACCTTCGCCCAGTGTCACCCAGACCGCGCCCTGCTGAGAGGCGTCGTCGACCAACTGATGGCGGCCCTGACCCCTCGCCGCTGAATCCCGGCCCTCTGGGCCTATATTTGTCCCCGGTGCTTGCCCCTGCCCGCCCCCTCTTCCATCTTGATGGTGAGGATATCGGCAGGAGGAAAGAGAATGACCAGGAAGGCAACGTCTCGGACGATACTGGCGCACTTCACCACGCCACAGCTCTCCATCGCGCAGCGGTTCGCCGCCGGCAAGGCCCTGCGGGAACAGTTTCCTCGCGAAGCTCACTCCTGGCTGCCGCCCGCGCCCTATGACAGGGATCCCATCGCCGTGCTCAAGGCCCAGGCCACCACTCGCTTGAAGCAGCTGGTGCCGGTGCGCCATGCCAGGATGCAGGAGTCCCCCTTCGCCTTCCTGCGCGGGGCGGCCGCCATCATGGCGGGGGATCTCGTCGCCACCCCCCACTCCGGCCTCATGGTCCAGGCCTGTGGTGACATGCATGTCGCCAATATCGGCCTCTACGCGAGCGCCGAGCGCAACCTAGTGCTGGCCATCAACGACTTCGATGAGACCCACCTCGGCCCCTGGGAGTGGGATCTCAAGCGCCTGGCCGCCAGCGCCCTGGTGGCGGCCGAATACCTGGGGGCCGACGCCGCCCGCCAGCGGGAGGCGGCTAGGATGATAGCGACCGGTTACCGCACCAAGCTGCGGGAATACGGCAAGATGGGCTTTATGAGGGTCTGGTACGATCACATCGAACAGGCCTCGGTGCTCGACGCCTTCTCCGTCGATGCCCACAGGCGGGTCAAGGCCACCTTCGCCAAGGCCCGGGGTCGCAACCACCTGCAGGTGCTCGGCAAGATGACGGATCTGGTGGACGATCAGCACAGGATCCGCGAACTTCACCCCTTCGTCATTCGCGAAACCCACACCGAGGACGGGGAGCCCGTCTATGAGGTGCTCGGCGAGTTGCTGGAGGCCTATCTCGCCTCCCTGCCGGAGGACAGGCGTATCCTGCTGCGCCGCTACCGGGTCGTGGACGTGGCCCGCAAGGTGGTGGGGGTGGGCAGCGTGGGCACCCGTTGCTGGGTGATCCTGCTGACCGGCGCCGACGATGAGGATCCCCTCTTCCTGCAGGTCAAAGAGGCGCAACCCTCGGTGCTGGCCCCCTATTTCGCCTCGGAAGACGACAGCGGCAACCAGGGGCGGCGGGTGGTGCGGGGGCAGCGGATGATCCAGGGATCGCCGGACATCTTCCTCGGCTGGTGCGAGCTTCGGGGCCGCCACTTCTACGTGCGCCAGCTGCGGGACATGAAGGGGGGCATCGACATCACCCCCGGCATGGTCAAGCCCCGCCACTTTGTCGAGTATTGCCAGCTGTGTGGCTGGGCCCTGGCGCTGGCCCATGCCAAGTCGGGGGATGCGGCCCAGATCGCCGGCTACCTCGGCAAGTCGGAGGTGATGGATGAGGCCATCGCCGACTTTGCCGTGGCCTATGGTCAGCGCACCCGGGAAGATCACGCCCTGTTGCTGGCCGCCATCGCCCGCGGGGAGCTGCCGGTCGCCTCAGAGGCGAGGTGAGCGCTTCCCCTCACCCTGACCCTCTCCCGGAGGGAGAGGGAACCGATCGAGGAGCCGGTAGAGGCGAGGCTCGAAATGGGCTGTAGTGCCAAAGTGCTGGAATCTTGGAGTCTTGGAGTCTTGGAGTCTTGGAGTCTTGGAGCTTTGAAGCTTTCTTGCCTTGGCGTGTCGGCTGCCACGATTTATCCTCAGGCCGCCGATCCGCTCCCTTCTCCCCTTGCGGGAGAAGGGTTGGGGATGAGGGGGGGGATCTAGTCACTGCAATGACAATCTGATAAACGCCAGCACCCCATCCATCCGCCCCAGCACCTCGTTATTCCACACCCTGATCACCCGAAACCCTTCGTCATTGAGATAGGCCGTTCTGGTCTCATCCTGTTGTTGACCTTCCGGCTGGCTATGTTGCGAGCCGTCGACCTCGATCACCAGCCGCTGTTCCAGGCAGATGAAGTCCACTATGTAGGGCCCGACAGGAAACTGGCGGCGGAACTTGAGCCCCTCAAACCGGCGATTGCGAAGCTGGAACCAGAGCCTCTGTTCGGCCAGGGTCGCTTCGGTACGTAGGTGTTTGGCGAAAGAATGGGTCTTCATCACATACCTGCGGTGCTGTTTGAACCTAATAGGTATAGCCATCCGCCAGTCCGCTCACCCGCTGGTCATAGCGGCCCTCACCCTGGCCCTCTCCCAGAGGGAGAGGGAACCGATCGGGGAATCCTTGAAAGTGAAGATCACAAGGGGCCTCTAGTGCCAACACATTGAAGCCCTGGCATTTTGGGTCTTTGTCGCTTTGTCGCTTTGTCGCGTTGTCGCCTTGTGCCTTGTTGCTTTGTCGTGTCGGCTGTCCCGATTCTTTCTATTTAACACCGATCTGCTCCCTTCTCCCCTTGTGGGAGAAGGGCTGGGGATGAGGGGGAGGAGCTGCCAGACGCAGCGGGCTCAAACCGGGCTCACCAACTCTTTCATCAGCTCTTTCAACCAGATCAACGCCGGCTGCTGCGCATGGACCGGGTGCCAGACGCAGTTGAGATGATAATCGGGCACGTCTTCGGGCAGGGGCAGGCTTTTCAGCGGCCAGTGGGTGGCGAGCAGCTCGGCCACCATGCTCGGCAGCACCAGCAGGTGGTCGCTCTGGCTGACGATGGCGGCGGCGGACATATAGCTCTGGCTGTTGACCGAGATGGTGCGGCTGTGTCCCAGGCTCTGCAAATAGCGGTCGAGGCTCGCCTCCGAGGTGCCGAGCGGCGAGTGGAACACGTGGGGCATCTCGATAAGCTGCTCGAGGGTGATGCGCTCCTCCTCCAGCTCCAGGGTGGCGCGCACCAGCCCGGCCAGGGGCTCGGTGAGCCAGGTCTCCTTGCCCAGATACCCCGGCACCTGCATGTACTCGTCAAACCCCAGCACCAGATCGATCTCGCCGCTCGCCAGCTCCGCCTCCGGCAAGGTGTCGCGCAGTATGCGGATCTCGATGGTGACCCCGGGCGCCAGCTTCCTGAGGCGCTGGATGAGCGGCGGGATCAGCACGCACTCCACGTAGTCCGTGGTGCAGAGCACGAAGCGGCGCTTCGACTGGCGCGGCTCGAACAGTTCCTCCTCGCTGAGCTGCTGCTCCAGCAGCCGCAGCACCTGCTGCACCCCCAGATGCAGCCGCTGGGCCCGTGGGGTCGGCAGCATCCCCTGGGGCGTGCGCACCAGCAGCGGATCGTCAAAGAAGGCCCGCAGGCGATTGAGGGCATGGCTCATGGCGGGCTGGCTGATAAAGAGCGACTCGGCGGCGCGGGTCACACTCCCTTGTGTCATCAGGGCGTCAAGGGCGAGCAGCAGATTGAGGTCGAGCTGGTGCAGTTTCATGGGGGGATTATTCGCCGTGTTTATGGGACAATCCATCCTATTCATTTGATGGATGGGCACGCAACTTCTTACACTGCGACCCACTGTTATTTTTCCAGGGTTCCCAGGTAAATCGGGGGGCCTCAATCCATGCAAGGAGCCTTGCGATGAGCATCAAGACCATCAACTCCATTCCGGCCGCCGACGGCTTCACCATGCCCGCCGAGTGGGCGCACCAGCAGGCCGTCTGGATGATCTGGCCGTTCCGCCCGGACAACTGGCGCGTTGCCGGTCGCTTCGCGCAGGCCACCTTCGCCAAGGTGGCGGATGCAATCGGGCAAGCCACCCCGGTCTTTATGGGGGTGCCGGCCCAGTTTATGGAGCAGGCCCGCGCCATCATGCCCGCCCACGTCACCCTGGTAGAGATGGCCAGCGATGACTGCTGGGCCCGCGACACAGGCCCGACCGTGGTCACCAACGCCGCTGGCGAGTGCCGCGGGGTGGATTGGGGCTTCAACGCCTGGGGCGGTCACAAGGGCGGTCTCTACTACCCCTGGGATCAGGATGAAAAGGTGGCGGCCCAGATGCTGGAGCTGCACGGCATGGATCGCTACGCCGCGCCGCTCATTCTGGAAGGGGGCTCCATCCATGTGGACGGTGAAGGCACCTGCATGACCACGGCCGAGTGCCTGCTCAACGAAAACCGCAACCCGCACCTGAGCAAAGCGCAGATCGAAGCGCACCTGCGTGACTACCTGGGGGTGAAGAGCTTTATCTGGCTGGACGAAGGCGTCTACATGGACGAGACCGACGGCCACATCGACAACATGTGCTGCTTCGTGCGCCCGGGTGAAGTGGCCCTGCACTGGACCGACGATGAGACTGATCCCCAGTACGCCCGCTCCCTGGCCGCCCTCCAGGTGCTGGAAGCGGCGGTGGACGCCAAGGGTCGCAAGCTGAAAATCTGGAAGCTGCCCCAGCCGGGCCCGCTCTACTGCACCGAGGAGGAGTCCGCCGGCGTCGAGAGCGGCAGCGGTGTGCCGCGCGAGGCAGAAGGCCGTCTGGCCGGCTCCTACGTGAACTTCCTTATCACCAACGATCGCATCGTCTACCCGCTGCTGGATGCCGCCACCGACGGCGAAGCCCAGCGCATTCTGGAAGAGATCTTCCCGGATCACACCGTGGTTGGCGTGCCGGCCCGCGAGATCCTGCTGGGCGGTGGCAATATCCACTGCATTACCCAGCAGATCCCTTCCGGCCAGTAAGAACCGGATGACGATCCTGCTGCGAGGCCGTGATCAAGGCTTATGTGCTGCTCGGAATCCTCATGTATTCACATACACTCCGGTTCCTGCTCTGCTCTTCACCTTGCTGACGGCCTCTCGCGACGGGTCGTAAACCGGTTCCGGTGAGTATTAAAAACCCCACGCCGTGGGGTTTTATCTCTTGATAGTGTGATGGTCGCAGGCGCCGATGCGGCGATCATCATGACAAACAGTCACCCTTTTACAGGAGATCAACATGATCGAAGTGACCGAAGTTTCCATTGCCGAGCTGCGCGATGCGCTCGAAGCAGGGCGCACCACAGCGGTCGAACTGGTCGAGGCCTATCTGGCCCGGATCGAGGCCTACAACGGCCCCGAGACTGCAACCAAACTCAACGCCGTGGTGGTCGCCAATCCCGATGCGCTGAAAGAGGCGCAAGATTCCGATGCGCGCCGCGCCCGTGGCGAAACCCTGGGGCCGCTCGACGGCATCCCCTACACCGCCAAGGACAGCTATCTGGTCAAGGGGCTGACTGCCGCCTCCGGCAGCCCGGCCTTCAAGGATCTGGTGGCCCAGCGCGATGCCTTTACCGTTGAGCGGCTGCGCGCCGCCGGTGCCATCTGCCTTGGCAAGACCAATATGCCCCCCATGGCCAATGGCGGCATGCAGCGCGGCGTCTATGGCCGTGCCGAGAGCCCCTACAACGCGGAGTATCTCACCGCGCCCTTTGCCTCCGGCTCCTCCAACGGTGCCGGTACCGCCACCGCGGCCAGCTTCTCCGCCTTTGGTCTGGCGGAAGAGACCTGGTCGAGCGGCCGGGGCCCGGCTTCCAACAACGGCCTCTGCGCCTATACCCCATCCCGTGGCGTCATCTCGGTGCGCGGCAACTGGCCCCTGACCCCGACCATGGATGTGGTGGTGCCCTATGCCCGCACCATGGCCGATCTGCTGGAAGTGCTGGACGTAGTAGTCGCCGACGATGCCGAGACTCGCGGTGATCTCTGGCGCATGCAGCCCTGGGTGCAACTGCCGAAGGCCTCCGAAGTGCGTCCGGCTTCCTACCTTGAGCTGGCCGCCAAGCCCGACGCCCTCAAGGGCAAGCGCCTCGGCGTGCCGCGCATGTTTATCAACAAGGATGAACTGGCGGGTACCAGCGAACACCCCGGCATCGGCGGTCCAACTGGCCAGCGCATCCATACCCGCGACTCCGTGATCGCTCTGTGGGAGCAAGCCCGTCAGGCGCTGGAAGCCGCTGGCGCCGAAGTCATCGAAGTGGACTTCCCCCTGGTCTCCAATTGCGAAGGGGACAGACCTGGCGCGCCCACCGTGTTCAATCGCGGCATAGTGTCGCCTGAGTTTCTCAACGACGAGCTGTGGGAGCTCTCCGGCTGGGCGTTCGACGACTTCCTGCGCGCCAACGGCGATCCCAAGTTGAACAAGCTGGCCGATGTGGATGGCCCCCAGATCTTCCCCCACGATCCGGGCACCCTGCCGAACCGCGAGGGCGATCTGGCGGCGGGCATGGACGAGTACGTCAATATGGCCAAGCGCGGCCTGAAATCCTGGGACGAGATTGCATCGGTGCCGGACGGCCTGCGCGGTCTGGAGCAGACCCGCAAGCTGGACTTGGAGGACTGGATGGACGGGCTCAAGCTCGACGCCGTGCTGTTCCCCACCGTCGCCGACGTGGGCCCGGCCGATGCGGATGTGAATCCGGCTTCCGCCGATATCGCCTGGAGCAACGGCATCTGGGTCGCCAACGGCAACCTCGCCATTCGCCATCTCGGCGTGCCGACCGTCACCGTCCCCATGGGGGTGATGGCCGATATCGGTATGCCGGTGGGCCTGACCTTCGCCGGTCGCGCCTATGACGACAACAACCTGCTGCGCGTCGCCTCGGCCTTCGAGTCCACCGGCAGCAAGCGGATGGTGCCGCCACGGACACCGCCGTTGGGGTGAATATTCCGGATTGATTCGGTGATAAATCAAACAAAGCCGCTCGTATAATATGGGCGGTTTATATTTTAATAGATGACGCGACGTTTCATTCTGAAATATCTCCTCGGAAAATTAATGCAATACGAAATAATATGTTTTAATCTTATAGTTAATGTTCTAATCGGCATGAGATTTTTTCCTTAAGACCATATGGATTGTTGATAGGTAAAAATAAAACATCCAGCTTAACCATATTACAGCATCGTAATCTGTTTTTTGTCTGTCATTATGATGCCTTATTCCAAAATTGTTGGCGGTATTAAATATGTCTTTCTCATCTTTCGTTGTAAGATGCTCTTGTAACTGAGGTTTTAAATACTCCAAGACATCGGCTAGGTCTCGTACTGCCTGGCGTCTATTATCTATGCTTGCGCCATGTTTGCGAAAACTAGTTGTCGCCGCATTTATTCTACTTATTATGTTTTTGTCTTGGGATGGAATTTCTGCAGAGAATATCGCTTCGAAGCCCTTCTCAGGTATATGGAGCACCTCTCCACTCTCTGTTAGTTCAAATTTCACTCTATAGTGACCAAGCACAGTGTTTATTTTTTCTTTAAATTCAATTTGACCATCTCCTTTATTAAATTTTTCCCAATGCATCCCACATTCACCCCATGAATGCATTACTCCATCAATTGGTTTTGAAACCTTTTGGTAGAGGTATTCTATGACATCTAGAAGATCGTCCTCGCTATATGTTCTGCAATATAATTCAACTGGCCATAAATGCTTTTTTCTGACTGACAGTAGGATGTCTAGCTCGACATCTTTTATATTTCCTGTCATTGGTCCTGCATCGACACAGCTAAACCCAAAGGCCTCATCGAAGTAACCTTCCGACATAAATTGATTGAAAACTCTAACAAATAGTTCAACTATATCCTGTAGTTCAAGTCCATTAATACTTGGATTGACTCCAATTCTTTGAGAGTAAAAGACATGAGACATTTAACGCACCCACATAATTAATATTTGGATCATTATAAAGCTTACAATGATTTATCTGAAGCTCATCAGGGCCGCAGGTTCGAATCGCGAGGCGTATTCGGACGATTGCGAAAGGGAGGTTACCGAGAGGCCGCTGATATCCGTAGTTTCCTGCCGGTCTTGCCATGGACTCTGTGCGCGGCGGTATGCGGACGATGACGCTGCGCTAATCGACCCTACATTTTGTGGCTTATTGTTACCTCCCCTCATCCCCAACCCTTCTCCCGCAAGGGGAGAAGGGGGCAAATATGCGCCTCTGATTTGGCTGGCAACCGGGCTTGGAACTGGCACGGGCCATCCCCTCTCCTTCGGGAGAGGGTTAGGGTGAGGGGCCGCTATCTGTGTTGTAGGTTCGAATAGCGAAGCGTATTCGGACAATCGCGAGCAGGTAGTGGCCGAGAAGCTGCGGACATCCAGAGTTTCCTGTCGGTCTTGTCATGACCCGGTGCACGGCGGTATGCGGACGATTACGCTGCGCTAATCGTCCCTACATCAAGGCGGTGATTGCATGAGGTGAGCCTTTGCCTCTCTCCACTCCCCGCGCTGCCAATTGCCATGTTTGTCGTGGTTCGCTGCTGATTTCTCCGACTTTCCCCAGACTTCACCTTGGCTTCACACAACCTCATTTTCCCCTCACATATCCCCCCTATCTTCTGTCCACTGATAAATGGGTCCGCTTGCCACAGGGTGGCGAGGGACCAGAGAGAGGGGAGCAAGACGATGAAATCCTGGATCAAATACGGGCTGGCCGGGGCCTTGATACTGGTGGCGAGCTTCTGGGGCGGCAGCGTGCGGGCGGAGCAGATGCCCCTTGGCCCGGATGACGCAGTGCCGGGGCAGATAGCCGCCCAAGCTGCGGCGCTCCCGACGGGTGCCCATTTCCAGCCTCTGGGGGCTCTGCCATCGGTTGTTGCCGGGCGTGGCACTTGAGGGTGTTGATACCAGCCTTTTAACCAGGCCGGTCTGGTGACGGTGCGGCACATGGCGAATCAACACAGGCCGGGTGGCCTACTGCGCCTGATATTGGGCATCCAGCCAGGCGATGGCCGCTTGAGGATCGTTGAATGCCTGGATATGGTCCGGGTGGGTGAGGGACAGGCAGGAGAGGGCGATGTGGTGGAGCACCTTGGCCGAATAGAGAGAGGCGATGGCCACCAGATTCTTCTGGGCAAGCCACGCATAGGTATCCTGCAGATGGGGCAGGGCGGATAGCACCACCCCCTGATGCTGACGATGGTCCACCAGGGCGCAGAAACGCTTACCGTCCAGGCTGTTCACCACCCGCTTTATCTGTGCAATCCACGCCAGCATCCCCTCTTCATTGAAAGGGCCGATCAGCTCGCAGGTGACCAGGTGTTCCTGCACATTGAAGATGAACTCACCGTGCTTTTTATCAAAGGACATACAACATTCTTATCCATGACCAGGGGCGGCAGATAATGCTTATTCATTCCGTCTGCATCAATACCCGAATGAGGGGTGCTGTCCTTGTTCGAGGTTTTATGGTCGCAAGTCAGAGGCTGCGAGCGAGGTGCATCTGATCAAAAAGGGCCTCCCCGGGGAGGCCCTTTTTGATCATGCCCTTGAACCTATGGGCTTTATCTGGAGGCTAGCGAAAGCGAAACAGCTCCCGGTGCAGCGGGGTGGCCAGGTGGGCATCCAGGTTCTGGGCCATGGGCTCGGGGCCGCAGAACCACACCGGGGTGTGCTGACGCTCACCCAGGGCGGCCAGATCCAGTCGGCCGCGCTCGGATTCCAGGTGCAACCGGTAGTCGACCCCGGCTCGGCGGCACAGCTCGGCCAGATGAACGTGATAGGGGGCGGCCTCGGCGCTGGGGGCGCATTGCAGCAAGGTGGTGCCGGGGCGTGTCTCGCCACTGCGTACGAGGGCCTCCAGCCAGGCGACGAAGGGGGTGATGCCGATGCCGGCACCTACCCAGAGCGCGGGGGCCGGATCTGGCAGGGCGAAGGCGCCATAGGGGCCGGTCACGATGACCGCATCGCCGACCTTGAGGTGGCGGTGCAGCCAGCGGGTGTGATCCCCGAGGGCGCGCACCGCCAGGGTCAGGGTGCGGCAGTCTGCCGAGACATCGACCAGGGTGTAGGGGTGAGGTTCGCCGCGCCCGGCGAAGTCGAAGAAGGCGAACTGTCCGGGGCGATAGCCGTGCAGGGGAGAGTCCAGGGCGACCCGGATCTCCAGGGTGCGTTCATCCAGAGGGGTGAGGGTGCTGACCCTTCCCTGGTGGCGCGCGTCCCGGCCCACCCGGCCAAACAGGGAGTAGAGCGCCCCAAGAGCGCCCACCCCGCCACCGATGAGCAGGGTCAGGCCGACCGGGGTCAGGGCGCCGATGCGCGGCAGCAGGCAGAGTCCGTGCAGCCAGCCCATCAGATAGATGACCGGGGCCAGCCGGTGGACCACCCTGAAGCGCTCGTAGCGCACCACCGCAAGCAGGCTCACCACCACCAGGGCCAGCAGCAGATAGAAACCCCACTCCCCCAGGGTATTGCCGAGGCTGTGCCAGAGGGCATCGTTGCCAGCACCAGCACCAGCACCAGCACCAGCACCAGCACCAGCACCAGCACCGCGGCGCGCCGGTCGGGTCAGCCAGTCGGCGGTGACGGCCCACTTGGGGGCCTCCACCAGCAGCCAGTGGGCCATCAGGGTGCCGGTGGCCCAGAGGGCGCTGCTGCGATGCAGGTGCAACATGCGATCCAGCCCGCCGCACCAGGCCTCTAGCCTCGGCAGGCGCAGGGCGAGCAGCAAAGAGAGTGTCATGGCGCCGAGGCCGAGCAGGCCGGTCAGGATCAGCAGCTCATGGCGCCAGGGCCAGAAGCTGGCGGGCCACTGGGTGAGGCTTGCGAGCCAGAGCAGGGTGAGAGTCAGGGGCAGGGCCCAGACGAGGGATGCGGGTTTCATGATGTCCTCCTTGTCCATGCCTCCATTGCACGCCCCCTTTGTGGCAAGAGTGTGCCCCTTTACTACCTCTTTTGTAGCAGATTGTGGCAAGGGGTCGCCGGGTCAGAGGAAGGGGGCAGAGCAGGAGGGCGCAGGAAGGAGCACGGTTGAAGAACCGAAGCCAGCCCTTCATCCGAACCAGGATAGTGAGAAAGCGGAGGGCCCGCATGGCCGAGCCCCCCCCGCAAGACCCCGGTGTCAGGGCTTGCGCCCCTTGCCGCCCTTGTTGCCCGCGAGGGCCTGCTTTCTGGCCTTCTGCTTCTGTGCCCCCTTGCCGCTGCGGCGAGGCTCGGGGTCGAAGCGGGTGAGATCCGGCTCAAAGCCCGGGAACCACTGCTGGGGCAAGCGGGTGTCGAGCACGGCTTCGACCTTCTCCAGCAGGGGCGCATCCTCCGGGCTGAACAGGGTCACGGCGAGCCCCTTGTTGCCGGCGCGGCCGGTGCGACCTATGCGGTGGACGTAATCCTCAGGCTGATGGGGGAACTCCAGGTTGATCACATGGTTGAGATCGCTGATATCGAGGCCGCGAGCCGCCACGTCGGTGGCGACCAGGGCCTGCAGGGTGCCGGCGCGAAACTCCAGCAACACCTTTTCCCGGGCGCTCTGCGACAGATCGCCGTGGAAGGCGAGCGCATTGATGCCCGCCTTGCCGAGCTGCTGGGCCAGCTTGTCCGCCCCCTGGCGGGTGCGGCTGAAGATCAGCGCCGGTGCCCAGCCCTTCACGGTCAACATGTGGTCGACCAGCGCCAGCTTGCGATCCCCATCCACCGCATAGACCCGCTGCTCCACCTCGGCCGCCGTGGTGTTGCGCGGTGCCACCTCGATCAGCGCCGGATCGCGCAAGAGCACCCGGCTCAAGGCAAAGAGGTTGTCGTCGCAGGTGGCCGAAAACAGCAGGGTCTGGCGATCCGCCGGTATCTGTCTGAGCAGGGCTTTGATCTCGTCCATAAAGCCCATGTCGAGCATGCGGTCCGCCTCGTCAAACACCAGATGACCAAGGCTTTCAAGGCTCAGGGCCCCCTGGCGCAGATGGTCGAGCAAGCGGCCCGGGGTGGCGATGAGCAGATCCACCCCCTCTTTCAGCGCCTCGACCTGGGCGGCAATGCTGACCCCGCCGTAGACTAGCGTGCTGGTGAGGCCTGTGCCCTGACCGTAGCGCGCCACGCTCTCTGCGACCTGCACCGCCAGCTCGCGGGTCGGCACCAGCACCAGGGCACGGATGGGGCGCGGGGCCTCGCTTGCTGGCTGCTGCATCAGTTGCTCCAGCAGCGGCAGCACGAAGGCGGCAGTCTTGCCGGTGCCGGTCTGGGCCCCCGCCATCAGATCCCGTCCCGCGAGAATGAGGGGGATGGCGCTGGCCTGAATAGGGGTCGGCGCGGCATAACCCAGCTCGCGCAAGGTCTGTTGCAGGCGGGGGGAGAGGGCCAGTTCGGCGAAGGAGGCAATGGACATAGGGCACCAGTGTGGGGTTATCGCGGCCAGGGCCGTGACGGAAACAATGATAGTGGCCGGGATGGTAGCAGAAGCGCCCCCCGGAGCAGAAGGCGATTGCGGCGTCATGGTAAGGCGCCGCTGGCAGGGTCAGCCTGGCTCCCTGGGTTTCGCCGGTTGGCTCTGCATCTCGAGGGGTCTGATGAGCCCGATGCTTTGCCCGGAGTAGAAGGCGATGTTGTGCTTGCCATGCTGCTTGACGTGGTAGAGCAGCGCATCGGCCAGATCGGTGGCCTCGGCGACCGTCAGGTAATCGCGGATGCGGATGATGCCCGCCGAGAAGGTGATGGGGGCGGGCAGTTCCGGGAGCACCAGCTGTGATGCCAGCAGGCGGGCCACCGTCTGGCGCATGCTGGCCTCGTCGTTGAGCCCCTTGTAGAGGACGATAAACTCCTCGCCCCCCCAGCGAATGGCCTTGTCCCCCTTGCGCATATTGGTCGTCAGATGACGGGCGAAGGCGGCGAGGGCCAGATCTCCCACTCCGTGACCATGGGTGTCGTTGATGGACTTGAAGTTGTCTATGTCCAGCAGCATCAGGTAGTCGTGCTCCTGCAGCAGGCCCTGATCCAGGATGTCCCGTCTCGGCAGCCGGGTCAGGTGATCGGTCAGTGCCAGGGTGCGCAGGCGACTGTAGATGCCCCGCCCCGTCAGCATCAGCAGCAGCAGGGCGATCAGATAGAGCTTGAAGGCCGGGCCATAGAGCACGGCCCGGACGACATCGCCGTAGCTGTATGACCACTTGAGAAAGAGGTCGTTGCCGGCCTTGGTCTGCATGAAGCGGGTATTCAGGCAGAGATGCCAGGGGCGGCAGGGTTCGACCTCCTCGAAAGAGATGACGGTGCGAGTGGGATTGAGCCCCTCGAAGGGGTGAAACACATCCTTGAAGGCCTCGTCGATGGCGATGTCTATGCCCGTCAGGCCATAGCGGTAGTCCGCTAAGGCGGAATCGTAGAAGACGAAGGGGAAGTAGAGGGTGATGTTCTGCACCCCGGTGAAGGTGTCGGTGTAGATGTCCGATACCCAGGCCTCATCCGTGCTGCAGGGCACATGAGTGGCGGCGAAGAAGGCACAGCCGAAATAGTGGGTCCAGGGCTCGATGTCATTGAGGTTGGTGTTGACCGGCTGCAACTGGCTCGGAAGCATCCGTTTGTCCGTCACCATGCCAAGCATGCGACGATCGTTATAGAGGGCGTAGAGGTTGAGAACCTCGGGGTAGGAGAGCACATATTGGTAGGCGGTGAGCATCTGGTTGGCGGGCGGCAGTATGGGGATGACCGCCAGGCGAGCCAGGGTGGCGAGATCATAGCCATAGGCATAGGCAGTCGCATCCCCGTTCTCGCTGAAGATGGGCGTCTTGATGCTGCTGTTGTCGATGAATCGGGCCAGTTTCTCTGGCGCCAGCACGCGGGCCCGCTGATAGAACACCTCGAACAGGTTCGGCTGTTTGGCGGTGATGAGCTGCATGTCGTGCCTGATGCTGAGGTAGGTGTAGTTGAACACCAGCCCCAGCCCCGCCAGCGCCAGGCAGAGGAGTGTGAATCGCATCAGCCACCTGCGGGGCAGGGTGCGCAACAGTGATCCCGCCATGCCATAACGCTCCCGGGTGGTGACAGAGGACTTTCTTGTAACTGATTTTGCCTGGCATCACCAGACGAAATTGGGGGGGCTGAACAACCAGTACACGAGAAATGAACCGCCAATATCAACAAGATAGACGGTCACACCCAGCCTTGGTGGTCGGGGGAGGCAAACTGGCGGGGATGGGGGCAATCAGAGGGCATGACGCCCTCTGTCGTACGGCGGCGCTGCGCCTTATCTTGTCTGGAACTTCGGCGAGTAGGGGCCATGGAGAATGCCGTTGGGCATGTCGGCGCTGAGCAGCCTGAAGCTGGTGATCCCGGCGATTTCATGGCCCTTGTCGGTGATGGTGTTGGCAATCTGATTGACGACAGCCACCACCAGCATGCCGATGAGGCCGCCCCCCGAATTGCTCTGCTGTTCGGCACTGCTGGCGCTGGCACTGCCTTCCCACAGCAGCTTGCCGGTGCGCAGATCCACCAGGCGGGCGCTGGCGGTGACCACAGTCTCGCTGGAGATGACCAGATAGCTGGTGCCATAGTCCTTGATGTCGAGGTACAGGGCGGTATCGGCACCGTAGATCTCGTGGAGCTTCTTGATGGGCAGGGCATGAATGTCCGTCGGCTCGGTCACCCCGTTCTGCCGGAAGGTCTCGTTGGTGACCGCCACCGGCAGTACGTAATAGCCGGACTCGGCGAGCGGGTAGGTGATCTGGGACTGCAGACTGGCCCCCGCCTTGATATCAGGCGAGTGATTCACCGGTGGCAGCACCAGGATGGAGGTCGGTCTGCTCTCCTTGAAATTGCCGTAGTCGTAGCCGGGGCCCTTTGCGCAGCCGCTCAGCAGCAGGGTGCCCAGTGTCAGGGCAAGGAAAGTGCGCAGTGTCATTGGGTCGCCCCCTTCTGGTTGGACATCAGGAAGTTCATGAAGGGTGCCGATTCAGGGAAGAGACGTTTCTCGGTCTCGAACTGCTCGCGGGTCTGCGCATCCTTGCCGAGCTGGGCATAGAGCATGCCCAGGTGAGCGTGGAAGCCGGGCGGCACCGCCTGGCCCTTGGCGCTGGCCTCTTGCTGGTTTTTCTCCAGCGCGTCTATCTGGGCTTCAACCCCGGTGTCGTCACCCTGCATGTGCTGGTAAACCACCCCCTGGTATTGATCCCAGTTGTAGAGCGTCTTTGGCGCCTGGGCACAGGCACTCAGCAGCAGGCCGCTGGCCAGCAGCAGGGAAAGCTTGGACATGGTCATCTCGTCTCTCCTTATTGGGCCGGACGCCAGGCGCCGGTCTCGATGCCGCTCACCAGGTTGTTGACGGCTTCCCGGATGGCGAGATCCAGCACCTTGCCGTTCAGGGTGGAGTCGTAGCTGGCGGTGCCGCCGAAGCCGACGATTTCGCGGTTGGAGAGCTCGTACTCCCCGGCGCCCTGGGAAGAGAAGACCACTTCAGAGGTGGTGACGTTGACTATGTTGAGGTTGACCTTGGCGTAGGCGATCTGGGACTTGCCGCGGCCCAGGATGCCAAACAGCTGATGATCGCCGACTTCCTTGCGACCAAACTCGGTGACGTCACCTGTGACCACATAGTCGGCGCCCTTGAGCTGCTGGGCCTGTTGCTTGATCCCGGCTTCCGCCTTGATCTCTTCCATGTTGTCGCGATCCAGCACGCTGAAGCGGCCGGTCTGCTGCAGATGGGTGATCAGCACGGTTTTCGCCTGGCTGCCCAGTCGGTCCACGCCATCGGAGAAGATGCCACGCATGTAGCTGGAGCGGTTATCAAACTTGCCGACGGCAATGGGGCTGCGAGTGCCCTGATAGTGGCTCTGATAAGAGGCGACCTTGGGCACTTCCAGGGAGCGCGACGACTCGCTCGCACAAGCTGTCAACAATCCCGCCATCAAAATGACACCAGATGAAACAACAAACTTCTTCATGTAACGTCCCGTTATTTAAGGAAAAAACAACGGCGGACTCTAACATTGTTCGCTGCGAAGAAAGTGCCCCGTATGGGGGGCATAGCCGCTCAATCAGTGTGCGTTTGGCGGGTTGTGGCGAGGATTGAGGGGGGCTGGTTATCCTGATGGCGCTGGAACACCTCCTCCAGGGCCGCCACCAGGGCGCGCATCCGCCCCGTCTTCTGCACATCCGGGTGCAGCACCATCCAGATGTCGATGGGGTCGTGCTGGTCAGGCAGCAGACGCACCAGGCCCGGATCCTCCTCGGCGAGGAAGGTGGAGAGCAGGGCGATGCCGAGCCCCTGGCGGGCCGCCCCCATCAGCACCAGCTGGGCGTTGCTCTGCAGCACTACATTGGGCTCATGGAGGGGTTCACCGCACAGGCTCAGCCAGTGGCGGGCCACCAGCTCCCTGGGAAAGAGCAGCAGGTCGTGCTGTTGCAGCGCCTGACCCGAGCGGGGCGTGCCCCGGCGGGCCAGGTAGTCGGGGGAGGCGTAGAGTCCCATCCTGATGGTGGCGAGCCGTTTGACCACCAGATCTCCCTGCTCGGGGCGCACGCTGCGAATGGCGAGGTCCGCCTCCTGATTGGGGATGTCGCTCACGCTGACCGCGGTCAGCAGCTTGAGGCGGATGCCGGGGTGGCGCTGGCGCAGCAGGCTGAAGGCCGGCAGCACGAAGCCCTGGGCCAGGGTGTCCGT
Organism: Aeromonas genomosp. paramedia; assembly: GCF_023093515.1. Taxonomy (NCBI): domain Bacteria; kingdom Pseudomonadati; phylum Pseudomonadota; class Gammaproteobacteria; order Aeromonadales; family Aeromonadaceae; genus Aeromonas; species Aeromonas genomosp. paramedia. The sequence continues at coordinate 18,352 of NZ_JAAROG010000031.1, read as the reverse complement.
GGTGGCGATGCAGATCTCCCCCTCCAGCTCCCCCAGGCTGGCCGCGCGATCCATGGCCAGGGCCGCCTGCGCCATGGCCTGTGCCTGGGGCAAGAGCGCCTCCCCCAGGGGGCTGAGCCGATAGTGCCTGGGGGTGCGGATAAACAGCTTGGCCCCCAACTGCTGCTCGAAGAGGCCGACCCGTCGCCCGACGGTGGCCTGATCGACCCCGAGTTCGAGGCCGGCCCGGCGCAGGCTGCCCCGCCGTGCCAGGGCCAGAAAGAAGCGGGCGTCATCCCAGTTGATCATGCTTGCTCCTCGCTCAAGCAGGACGCCCGATTGGCGCCGGAGTATTAGATGCCAGAGGGGGCGGCAGCACAAGGGGCCGCCCGATCCCGCTCTCTGGGGCCACTCAAGGGATGGAGCGCAACTGCCAAGGTGATGCAAATTTGAATCGCCATGATGCAGAACTGCCGCAGCCCGGGGCGGGCGGGATCGCTATGATGACGCTCCCGATAGCGCTTCCCCTGTCTGTGATTGGAGTCTTGATGTCATCCCCCTGCGCCCCAACTGCTGCCCACGGCAGCGAGGTCGATGTTGGCCCCCGCCTGCTCGGGTTTCTGGCCCTGGCCCTGATGTCGGCCCTGCTCAACAGCAGCGTGCCCACCCCGCTCTATCCCCATTACCAGGCGGCGCTGGCCCTGAGCGATCTCGGCCTCAGCCTCATCTATGGCGGCTATGCGGGGGGCGTGCTGATCGCCCTGTTCGGGGTGGGCAACCTGGCGGGAAGGGTGGCGGATCTGCGCATCCTGATCCTGCCCGCCCTGCTGGCGGTCGGGGGCGGAGCCCTGCTCTTCTCCCTGGCCGACAGCTTCTGGTCCCTGTTGCTGGCGCGGGTCCTGGCCGGGATTGGCACGGGCAGCCTGACCGGCGCCGCCAACGTGGCGCTGCTGCGCTTTGGCCCCCAGGATGGCGGCAAGCGGGCGGCCCTGAGCGCCACCCTCTCCTTTACCGCCGGGCTGGCCCTCGGCCCCGTGTTCAGCGGCCTGGCGCTGCAACTGGACTGCTACCCGACCACCTTGCCCTTCCTGCTGATCCTGGGGATGGCGAGCTGCGCCATCGCGGGCCTGGTGCTGAGCTGGCCAAGAGGTGCCAGGACGACGGTGGCCGCCCCGAGCGGACAGGGTGGGGGATCCCTAGGGGAGGGGCTCAGGGCCACGGGGGCCGGGTTCTTTCTCTGCGCCCTGGCGCTCTTCACCGCCTGGGCGGTGGCGGCCAGCCTGCTGGCCATCGGCCCCAAGGTGGTGAGTCAGTTGCTGGGCATGAGGGATCTGGGGCTGTTCGGCTATCTCGTCGCGGCCTATCTGGTCTTCTCCGGGCTTTGCCAGCTCTGGGCCCGTCGCCTCGATGCCCGCCATACCCTGCAAAGCGGCTGCCTGGCCCTGGCGCTCTGCGTGCTGCTGTTTGCCGGCGCCGTGCACGGCCTGCCAGGCTGGCTGGCGGGACTCGGGTTGCTGGTGGCGGGTTACGCCCAGGGGGCCGTGTTCGTGGGGAGCGCCACCCTGATCAATCGCATCGCGCCCCCTGCCAGCCACGCGCGGCTGGTCTCCCTCTTCTATGTGATCGCCTATGTGGCGAACTGGGTGCCCGCGCTGCTGGGCTGGGTGAGCGACGGTGCAGGCCTCCTGGCGGCGCTGGATCTGCTGTTCGTCGGCAGCACGCTGACCAGCCTTGGGCTGGCCTGGGCCCTGTCACGGCATCGCTTCGAGCCCGCCGCCTGACGAGAGCATCACCCATCGACCAGGACGACGCTGCCGGCATCCAGATGGTGCATCCACTCCCGCAGGATCAGCAGGGCGGCGGCGAAACGGCGATCCTTCGGCAACTGGGCCGATGCCAGGGGATCCCCCTCCACCATGGCAACCAGCTGGCCGAACAGCCGCTCTATGTTCTCCCGGCTCTGCACCCGGCTGCCGAGGGGCTCGGCCAGAGGCACGGGGCTTTGCAGGTGCAGCACGGGGTGGGGCGGGATCCGGGCCGCGAGGGGCATCAGCATATCCTCCACCACCATGATGGCTTGCTCCAGCTCGAGGGGCGTCGGCAGATCCTCCGCTACCATGATGGCCTGCTCCAGCTCCAGGGCGCTCGGCGGGTCCCGGCGAAAAGGGCCCGGGGTCAGGGCATCGAGCCCCAGTGCCAGCGAAAAGGTCTGGCTGGTGCCGTCCGCCCCGGTGATCTGCACCCGGCTCTGGGTCTCCCCCAGGCTCAGCAAAATGGTGTCGCGTTTCTCTACTGTCATGTGGTGCTCTCCTGCCTTCGAATGCCCATGGATACACCCGGCGGAGCACTCTGGCGAGTGCTTTCCCCCCATTCGGGCATCAGGGGTTGCAAAGGGGGCATGAAATGGCATTCTGGACGTCTAGATTTCTGTTTCTCTGTCGCATCCCTCACAAGGAGTCCTGATATGGATATTCGTACCGCTCCCCGCGCCCTCGTGCTCGCCCTCTCTCTGGTGGGGGCTGGCGCCTTCGCCAGCGAGGCCCTGGTGTTCCAGACCGATTTCGGCCTCAAGGATGGCGCCGTCTCCGCCATGAAGGGGGTCGCCTTCGGGGTGGACCGCACCCTGCCGCTGCAGGATCTGACCCACGAGATCCCGGCCTACAACATCTGGGAGGCCTCCTACCGCCTCTATCAGACCCTCAACTACTGGCCCAAGGGCACCGTCTTCGTGAGCGTGGTGGATCCCGGTGTGGGCACGGATCGCAAGTCCGTGGTGCTCAAGACCAAGAGCGGCCACTACATCGTCAGCCCGGACAACGGCACCCTGACCCTGGTGGCGGAGCACTTCGGCATCGACACCGTGCGCCAGATCGACGAGAAGCGTAATCGCCTCAAGGGCTCCGAGAAGTCCTACACCTTCCACGGTCGCGACGTCTACGCCTACACGGGAGCTCGGCTCGCCTCCGGCGCCATCAGCTTCGAGCAGGTGGGGTCCAAACTGCCCGCCGAGGTGGTGACCATCCCCTACCAGCCGGCGGTGGCCGAGGCCGATGGCACCTTGAAAGGCACCATCCCCATTCTGGATGTGCAGTACGGCAACGTCTGGACCAACATCGACGACACCTTGCTGACCAGGGCGGGGATCCACAAGGGGGACAACGCCTGCATCAGGATAAGCGAAGGGGATGCGCTCAAATACGAGGGCAAGGCCCCCTACGTCAGCAGCTTTGGCGATGTGCCACAAGGCCAGCCCCTGGTCTACCTCAACAGCCTGCTGCAGGTGTCGGTGGCCCTGAACATGGAGAGCTTCGCTGCAAAACATCAGGTGCAATCCGGCGCCAACTGGCATATCAGCCTGAAAAAATGCGGCTAGAGGGAGGCCGCCAGCGGCTGTTATCCGTTACAAACGGGCATATCAGCCTGAAGAAGTGCGGCTAGAGGGCGGTTGCCAGCGGGTGAAATCCGGTACAAACAGGCATATCAGCCTGAAAAAATGCGGCTAGAGGGCGGTTGCCAGCGGGTGAAATCCGTTACAAACGGGCATATCAGCCTGAAGAAGCGCGGCCAGGGCTAACCTCTCTATCAGTGATGCTTCTCCTGGGGCGGTGGGACTCGTGTCCACCGCCCCTTGTTCTGGGCGGTGGCGCCTTGCCGGGCCAGACGGCTATCTCATCACTTGTCATCTTCGTTTAATAAAGTGCCGCCATGCTGTGGCCGGACGCCGTGATGACGCAATGATTGCGCTGAGATAACAAGGAAAAGCCGATGAGCCGTTTTGACGAGAGAGACAGTGCCAACCACCCCCGGGAGCAGGAGCCGGAGTTCAACCGCCTGATCGAGGCTGGCCTCAGCCGCCGGGGCTTCCTCAAGGGGGTTGGCGCCGCCAGCATGGTGGCGTTTTTTGCCGCACATCCGGTGGCCCGCGCCGTGGCCGCCGCCACCCAGCCGCTGCTCGGTTTCCAGGCCGTGCCCGCCTCGGTGGCCGACACCATAGTGGTGCCACCCGGCTACAAGGCCGAGGTGCTGATCGCCTGGGGTGATGCCCTGTTCGCCGATGCCCCCGCCTTTGCCCAGAGCAATGACGCCAGGGCCCAGGCCCGCCAGTTTGGCGATAACAACGACGGCATGAGCTTCTTCCCCCTGGGGCCGGATCGCGCCCTGCTCGCCGTCAACAACGAATACACCAACTACGAATACCTGTTTGCGGATGGCGGCAAGGCGCTCAGTGCCGAGGCCGTCGCCAAGGCCCAGGCGGCCCACGGGGTCTCCCTGGTGGAGCTGGTGCGCAAAGATGGCAAGTGGCTGGCCAATCCCAAGGGGGCCCTCAACCGCCGCATCACCGCCACCACCCCCATGACCCTGAGCGGCCCGGCGGCGGGCCATGCCCTGCTCAAGACCCAGGCCGACCCCGAGGGGCGCACCGCCCTTGGCACCTTCAACAACTGCTCCAACGGCCAGACCCCCTGGGGCACCTACCTCACCTGCGAGGAGAACTTCAACGGCTACTTCGGCAGTGGGGGCAAGCCGGTGCTGGACCAGCGCGCCGCCCGCTATGGCCTGGCCGCCGAGGACGCGGGCTTTGGCTGGCACAGGTTCGACGAGCGCTTCGATCTCGCCAAACACCCCCAGGAGCCGAACCGCTTCGGCTGGGTGGTGGAAATCGATCCGCAGGATCCCGCCTCCACCCCGAAGAAGCGCACCGCCCTTGGCCGCTTCAAGCATGAGAACGCAGCCTTCACCGTCAACCAGGATGGCCGCGCCGTGGTCTACCTCGGCGATGACGAGCGGGGGGAGCACATCTATCGCTTCGTCTCGAAGAACAAGGTGGCGCCGGGCAACGATGCCGCCAACCGGGATCTGCTGGACGAGGGCACCCTCTATGTGGCTCGTTTCGACGCCAAAGAGGGGGAGCTCAAGGGTACAGGCCAGTGGCTGCCCCTGGTGCACGGCCAGCACGGTCTGACCCGGGAGAACGGCTTCGCCGATCAGGGGGAGGTGCTCATCTTCGCCCGGGAGGCGGCGACCCGGCTGGGTGCCACCACCATGGACAGGCCGGAGTGGGTGGCCGTGCATCCCCACAGGGCCGAGGTCTACTGCACCCTGACCAACAACAAGAACCGCGGCCTCAAGGAGAACCAGCCCCTGGACGGCGCCAACCCCAGGGCCGAGAACCCCTATGGCCAGATCATCCGCTGGCGCCCCATGGGGGGCGATCACGGCAGTGACAGCTTCGAGTGGGATCTCTTCCTGCTGGCGGGCAACCCCGGCGTGCATAAAGAGGGCTTGATGGCGGGCAGTGCCAACATCACCCCGGACAACATGTTCAACAGCCCGGACGGCATCGGCTTCGACGAGGCGGGGCGGCTCTGGATCCAGACCGATGGCGACTACTCCAACGAGAAGCAGTTTGCCGGCATGGGCAACAACCAGATGCTGTGCGCGGATCCGGCGAGCGGCGAGGTGCGCCGCTTCCTGACCGGCCCGGTGGCCTGCGAGATCACGGGCCTCACCTTCAGCCCGGACTGGCGCACCCTGTTCGTCGGGGTGCAGCACCCGGGGGAGGAGCTGGCCCCCTCCCACTTCCCGGACGGCGGCACCAGCATTCCCCGCTCCGCCGTGCTGCGCATCACCCGGGACGATGGCGGCATCATAGGAGCCTGATGGCCACAGATGACCGCCTTGCCTTTGATGAAAAGAGCCGCCTTCGGGCGGCTCTGTCGTTGGCCTGGCTGGGGGGAGACAAAAAAAGACCGGGTACGGGACCCGGTCAAAGAACCCGCGCAGTCTGGGAAGAAGAGCGGGCGTTCAGGCTTGGTGGCGGGGCCGGGTATCGGCCCCCTGTCCGGTATCTGGGTGAGTGGCATCACCCTGACGTCAATGCGGGCTATTCGCGCTCCAGTGCGTGGATGGGATCCAGCCTGGCGGCCCGGCGGGCCGGGGCGAAGCCGAAGATCACCCCGATCAGGCTGGCGCAGAGGCAGGCCATCCCCATGGCGGGGAGGGAGTAGATCATCCGGACGCCGCTGCCGAGGTGCTCGAACAGCTGGCCCAGCAGCAGGGAGAGGGCGATGCCGAGCATGCCCCCCAGCAGGCAGATGAGCACGGCTTCAATGAGGAACTGCTGCTGGATGTCCCGGGCTCGGGCCCCGACCGCCATCCGCACCCCTATCTCCCGGGTGCGCTCTGTGACCGAGACCAGCATGATGTTCATCACCCCTATGCCCCCGACGATGAGGGAGATGAGGGCGATGAGGGCGATCAGCGTGGTCAGGGTGGTGCTGGTCTGGGTCATGGTCTGGCGAATGCTGTCGGTGTTGAGCAGGAAGAAGTCCTGGCTGCCGTGGCGCAAGGCGAGCAGGCGGCTGATGCCGTCCTGGGCGGCGTTCAGGCTCACCTCGTCCCGCACCCGCACGCTGATGCTGCGCAGATGGCTCTGTCCCAGCAGGCGGCTCATGGCGGTGGTATGGGGGATCCAGACGTTGAGGGTCTCGTCGCTGCCAAAACCGCTCCGGCTCTTGACGGCGACCCCTATCACCCGGCAGGGCAGATCCCCCAGCAGTATCACCTGGCCGAGAGGGGACTGGGTCGGGGCGAACAGCTTGTCCCGGGTGTGCTCGTCGATGACCACCTCCTGGGCCAGGCTCTCCTCGCTCTGGCGATCGAAGCCCATGCCCTGGGCCAGGCGATAACCCCTGACCTGGAAGAACCCGGCGCCGACCCCGTTGATGGTGCCGGAGACGGCGGTGCTGCCAAGGCGCAGGGTGGCGCTGGTGCTGAGGCTGGGGGTGACGCTGTCGACATAGTCCAGCCGGGCTATGGCCTCGGCGTCCCCGATCCTCAGGGTCTGGATGGCGGCGGAGCGCAGGTCGCCGAAGCCACGGCCCGGGAACACCTCCAGGGTGCTGGTGCCCATGGCGTTGATGTTTTCAAGCACCTGCTGCCGTGAGCCCTGGCCGAGGGCCACCACGGTCACCACGGAGGCGATGCCGATGATGATGCCGAGCATGGTGAGAAAGGTGCGCAGCCGCCGGGCGACCATGGCCTTGAGGGCCATCTGCAGGGCATTGCCAAGCCCCGCCATCAGCGGGGTCCGCCCACTGGCGGACGTCTTGGCGGCGGCCTGGGAAGCCTGGGACTCGGGCTCGCGAGTGCGCCGATCGGCGATCACCCGGCCATCTTTTAGCTCTATGATCCGCTCGGCGTGGCGGGCGATCTCCATGTCGTGGGTGACGATCACCAGGGTGTGCCCCTGACGATGCAGGGCCTGGAGGCTCGCCATCACCTCGGCGCCGCTCTGGCTGTCGAGGGCCCCGGTCGGCTCGTCCGCCAGGATCACCTCTCCGCCGTTGACGAGGGCGCGGGCTATGCTGACTCGCTGCTGCTGGCCGCCGGAGAGCTGGCTCGGCTTGTGGCTGAGCCGGCTGGCGAGGCCGAAGCGGGTCAGCAGGGTCTCTGAGCGCTGGCGACGGGCGACCGGATCCAGCCCGGCGTAGAGGGCGGGCACCTCCACGTTGGCACGGGCGTCGAGATCCGCCAGCAGGTGATAGCGCTGGAAGATGAAGCCGAAGTGTTCCCGCCGAAGGGCGGCAAGCTCGTCCCGGCTGAGGGTGGCGGTGTCGCGCCCGGCCACCAGATAGGCTCCCTCGCTCGGCTGATCCAGGCAGCCCAGCAGGTTCATCAGGGTGGACTTGCCGGAGCCTGAGGCGCCGACGATGGCCACCATCTCACCACGGGCGATCGCCAGATCGATGCCGTCCAGCACGGTGACGGTGCGCTCACCCTCTCCGAAGTGGCGGCGGATGCCCCGCAGTTGCAGCAAGGTCTCCATGATCACATCCCCATGGGGGGCGGCATGCCCCCGGCGGCGGACTGGCTTACGCTCATCTCGCTGACGATCACCCGCTCACCGGCGCTCAACCCATCGAGGATCTGGGCATCCACCTTGTTGTTGAGGCCGACGCTGACCCGGCGCAGGCTTGTCTTGCCCGCGTCATCGACCACCCGGACCCTGTCCCCCTGCAGGGCGATGGCCGGGATCACCAGCGCCTGCTTGAGCCGGGCGGCCACCAGATAGACCTGGGCCGTCATGCTGATCCTGAGCTCCCCGTCCTGGTTGGGCACATCGAACAGGCCGTGATAGTAGATGGCGCTGCTGTCACTGCTGCTGGTCTCCTCGTCGTTGATGGTGTCGGGGGCGGGCTCTATGGCCCGCAGGGAACCCTCGAAGCGGCGCTGGCTGTTACCGAGAATGGTGAAATAGACCGGCATGCCGACCCTGGCCTTGATGACGTCGGCCTCGGAGATCCTGGCTTCCACCGTCATGGTATCCAGCTGGGCAATCTTGAGCAGGGTGGGGGTGCTCTGGCTGGCGTTGAGGGTCTGCCCCTCCTCCACCGGCAGGGCCACCACGGTGCCGGAGAGGGGGGCAAGGATCCGGGTATAGCCCAGGTTGACCCTGGCGGTGTCCACCGCGATCCCGGCCTGCACCCGCTGGGCCGCGAGGGCCCGGATGTCGGCCAGGGTCTCGTCCAGGGTGGCCTTGGCGCTGTCATGGTCGGCGGTGCTGCCAAGGCCTCTTGCGACTATGTGTTGCTGGCGCTGGTAGACCAGGCGGGCGTTGCGAAGGATGGCCTCCTTGGCATCCAGCTGGGCCTGGATGTTGTCGCGCTGGGCCTGGGCATCCTTGAGGGCGTTCTGCTGGGGCAGATCGTCGATCTCGACCAGCAGCTCCCCCTGCTTGACCTCCTGACCCAGGATGACGTGCAGCTTCTTGATCTGGCCGGAGACCTGAGCCCCCACGCTCACCTGCTTGCGCGCCTTCAGGGTGCCGTCCGCCATGATGAGCTGCTCCAGATCCCGGGTCTTTGCGGTGGCCGTGATGTAGTCGATGGCAGGGCTGCTGGCCTGGGGGCGCCAGGCCAGCAGCAGGGCGAGGGCGCACAGGGGCAGTAGCCAGAACAGGCGGGGGGAGAGCGTGGGCATGGCAAGCTGTATCCAGAGTGACGATCAGGGCGGCACTCTATCCCAGAGTCGGGTTAAGGCTCTTTTCGACAAGCGTAAGGGTTTCGTAAAAGTGGCTGCCAAGGGCGCAGGAAGCGGCGAGAATGGCCGCCGATAACGGAGACTGTCTATGAAGATCCTGCTGGTGGATGATGACGCCGAACTGGGCGCCATGCTGAGTGAATACCTGGGGGGCGAGGGGTTTGAGACCACCCAGGTGCTGACCGGGGGGGAGGGGGTGCGTCATGCCCTCTCCGGCCGTTACAGCGCCCTGGTGCTGGATGTGATGCTGCCGGATCTGGGCGGCACCGAGGTGTTGCGCCAGGTGCGTCAGCGCAGCCGCCTGCCGATCATCATGCTGACCGCCAAGGGGGACAATGTGGATCGGGTGGTGGGACTGGAGATGGGAGCCGATGACTATGTCCCCAAACCCTGCTACCCCAGGGAGCTGGTGGCCCGGCTGCGGGCCGTCTTGCGGCGGGTCAATGAGGGGGGCGTCCTGGCGCCTGCACCCGAGGCCTTCACCCTGGGCGCCCTTGTGGTGAGCCCGGCCAACCGGGTCTGCCTCTGGCAGGGGGAGCCGGTGGAGCTGACCGCCACCGAATTCAACATGCTGGTGTTGCTGCTGCGCACCCCGGAGCAGGTCGTCACCAAGGACATCCTCTCCCTGCAGGGGGTCGGACGCCCCCGGGAGGCCTATGATCGCAGCGTCGATGTGCACATCTGCAACCTGCGGCAGAAGTTGCAGCAGAGGGTGGGGGAGGCCATCACCATAGAGACGGTCCGCAGCATAGGGTACAAGATACTGTGATCCTCAAGGGGCGATTGTTCTGGAAGATACTGCTGGGCTTCTGGCTGACCATAGTGGTGGTCAGCCAGCTGCTCTGGCTTGGCTTTCGCGCAGAGCGCGAGCGCCCGGAAGAGCGCCTCGCCCAGCAGTTGGCGAGTCAGCATCTGGAGATGGCGGCGGCCGTGCTGGCCCAGGGAGGCATGCCGGCCGTGACGGCCCTGATGAAGGCCATGCCGGCCGGGGCCCGGCTGCAGATAGCCCCCCTCTATCCTGGGGGCGAGGCGCTGTCGCCCGGGGCCGCTCCCGTGCTGACGCGCACCGTCGCGGCGGCGGATGGGCACAGCTACCTGCTGCGCGCCAGCCCCGATCCGGACTGGCTCGCCAGAGGGCCAGAGCCCGGTCCCCTCTCCTGGCTCAACATACCGCCCCCCATGCTCTGGATTGGTGGCCTGGGGGGCCTGCTGTTCAGCATACTGTTTGCCTGGCACCTGACCCGGCCGATGAACGCCCTGCGCCGCAGCTTCGGCCAGGTGGCCAGGGGCGAGCTCGGGGTAAGGCTGCTGCCCGCCCTGCGCTGGCGCCGGGATGAGCTGACCGAGGTGGCGCGGGACTTTGACCTCATGGTGGAGCGGTTGCAGCAGCTGGTGGATGGCCGGGAGCAACTGCTCCACGACGTCTCCCACGAGCTGCGCTCCCCGCTGGCGCGTATCCAGATGGCCATAGGTCTGGCGGAGCAGAGCCCGGACAAGGCGAACGACTCCCTGGCGCGGATCCGGCTCGAGACGGAGCGGATGGACAGGATGATAGGGGAGCTGCTGACCCTCTCCCGCGCCGAGCAGGGCCATGGTCTGGAGCAGGGTCACTACGATCTGCTGGCTCTGGTGGAGACCCTGCTTCAGGATGCCAGGTTCGAGGCCCAGCAATCCGGGGTGCAGATCGCGCTTAGCCAGGCGCAGGGAGAGACCTGGCTCTTGCTGGGCCAGGCCGAGCTGGTGCGCCGCGCCGTCGAGAACGTGGTGCGCAATGCCCTGCGCTTCTCGCAGCCGGGGCAGACGGTCAGCGTCCAGCTGACCCGGCTGGGTCATGAGGTGCAGCTGGCGATCGCCGATCAGGGGCCCGGGGTGGAAGAGGGCAAGCTGGCTGGCATCTTCGATCCCTTCGTGCGGATCGGCTCGGCCAGGGCGGGCAAGGGCTACGGGCTCGGGCTCGCCATCGCCCGCAAGGCGGTGACCCTGCAGGGGGGCAGCATAGAGGCGCACAACCGGCCGCAAGGGGGCTTGCTGGTCACCATCACCCTGCCCTGCCTGGGGCCAGACTAAAAATATATCGCCAAGAAGCGATTGATAATGATTGGCATTTGACTGGATAATCGCCGGCTTGTCCGACCACTCCAATCAACACGATGAAACCCATATTCCTGCTGGCCAGCCTGCTGGCCCTGAGTGCCTGCCATGACAACCGCAGCGAGGGCCAGGATCCCGACGTGCCGGTCACGCCTCCCGTTGTCACACCGCCTGTCACCCCGCCTGTCACCCCGCCGGTGACGCCCCCGGAGCAGACCCATACCCGGGCCGAGCTGACCCTGACCATTGATATCGGCGAGCGGCTGGCATCCGGGGCCACCCTGAGCCTGCGCCAGCGCGCCACCGGCATGGAGACGAGTGCAACCCTGAGCGGTCAGGGCAACCCGACCCTGACGCTGCCTGCCGGCCTGCTGCTGACGGCGCCCCTTGAGCTGGTCGGGGAGCAGGAGGGATACATACTGAGGGCCAGCACGGCCCGGGTGGCGGATCTCGCGGCCGGTGAGTCCCGGGCCCGGCGCGCCGCCCCCTCCCTGCGGCTCGACGAGGAGGAGACGGCGCTCTTCCTGCTGGCAGATCGCAACGGGGACGCCGTGCTGGAGATGGGGGAGTGGGGGCTGACCGGCGAGATCCGCCTGCAACAGCAGGCCGACATGCAGGAGTATGCGGCCCTGCTGAGGGCCCAGCGGTTGGGGGCCGAGCTCAACTATCCAGACAGTTGGCAGATGTTGCTGGCCCTGCGGGACGACAGCGCCGCCCGCAACTGGTATCGCCGCAGCAACGGGGAGGCGATCCAGGCCGCCCGGTTGCAGCTCTATCCGGCCAGTCCCGTGATGCCGGAGGAGCCGGAGACCGCCGAGCTGCTGCGACTGGATGAGCAGGGCCGCCTGCTGACCCGGGGGACCTGGCACTGTCTGCACGATGCCCGTTCCGCCACCGGGGTCAAGGGCAGCCAATTCTGGCTGCCGGGGGAGGGCTTTGCCGCCTCGGCCCGTGTCACGAGAGCGGCGCTGGTGCCGCCGAGCAGTTGCGGCCAGCAGTCATGGCGCCTGCCGACCCTGGCCGAATTCGAGCGCCTGCTTGGCAGCGACAAGCTGGGGTGGCGCTATCCCAACACCTTCACCATCCCGTTACCCGAGTGGATCTGGTTGCAGGATGGCACCGGGCTGGCGCGGCTCTACCAGCCGCTGACCAAGGCGTGGCGCGATGAGGGGGAGGCCAGCCTGCTCTGGTTCGCGCTCTCCCCCTATCCGGTTCGTCCTTCGGTGGATCGCAGCAGCGAGATGCCGGATCTGCTCTCCCTGCGGGCACAATATGCCGGCGACCCGGGCCAGTGGCCGGCGGCCATGGTGGACGAGGGGGTGGAGTGGCAGGAGCTGGGCCCCTTGCCCGCCATGCCCTTCCCGGCCGACAACCCCTACCGCAGGGCCAAGGTGGTGCTGGGCCAGCAACTCTTCTTCGACAAGGGTCTCTCAAAGGCCCGCGACATCAGCTGCGCCAGTTGCCACGATCCCCAGAAGGGATGGGGTGACGGGCTGAGTGTCTCGGTCGGTCATCTGGGGCAGAAGGGGACCCGCAATGCACCGACCATCCTCAACGCCGGTTACGGCAGCAGCCAGTTCTGGGACGGACGGGTCGCCACCCTGGAGGAGCAGTCTCTCCATCCCATCAGCAACCCGGTGGAGATGGCCCTCGAGCACGACGAACTGCTGGTGCGGCTGCGGGCAAGCAGCGACTACCCGGCCGCCTTTGCCGCCGCCTTCGGCGACGAGACCATCACCCTGGATAGGGTCGCCAAGGCCATCGCCACCTTCGAGCGCACCATCATCAGCCGCGAGAGCCCGCTGGAGCGCTTCGTCAAGGGGGATGAGCAGGCGATGAGCGACAAGGCGCTGTGGGGCATGCACCTGTTTCGCACCGAGGGGCGCTGCATGAACTGCCACTCGGGCCCTCTGCTGAGTCAGCACAAGTTCGAGAGCCTGGGGCTGACCTATTACGGCCGCAACCTCGAGGACAGGGGCCGCTTCCTGCAGACCAGACTGAAGGCTGACATGGGGCTGTTCAAGACCCCCAGCCTGAGGGATGTGGCCTTCACCGGTCCCTATATGCACAACGGCGTCTTCCCCATCCTGGCCCAGCGTCTCGGTGGTTCGGTGCAGGGGGTAGTGGCCATGTACAACTTCGGCGTCACCAAGTGGAGCAGCGGAGTCGGCTTCCCGACCGGGGTGGACGTGCATGATCCCTTCTTCCCCAAGGCCTCGGATCGCCTTCATGCCCTGGGGCTCTCCAACGACGAGCTGGAGGCCATCGGCGAGTTCCTGCGCGCAGCCTCCCTCGAGCCGAGGCGCACCCCGGCCACCGTGGCCGAGCTGGGACTGAGCCAGGTGGATGACGAGGAGGCCGTCGGCGCCATCCCGGTCGAGCTGGTGGTGACGCCCGCCCAGCCCCGGCTGGAGGTGGGGCAGAGCCTCTCCCTGCAACCAGGCCTGCGGCTGAGTGATGGCAGCGAATCCCCGGTGCTTGAGGCCGTCCAATGGCGCAGCGATCACCCCGAGCGGCTGAGGGTCGATGGCAGTGGCGTCATCACGGCCCTGGCCGTGGGGTCTGCCAGCGTACAGGCAAGCGCGGGGAGCCACACCCGCACGGTGGCGGTGCAGGTGGTGGATGCCCAGCCCGATTTTGGCCTGGGTTGCCATCAACCCGAGCTGGCGGCGGGGGCGCTCTCCTTCCTCTGCCCATTGACCCGTGGCGAGGCCGACCGGATCGGCATCGACTACGAGGGCAGCGCCAGGGATGAGGACGGGGACTACAACCCCTATGCCATCGACTATGTGGTGATGAGCCAGGGGCGGGCGCGAGAGTACTGCCAGCAACTGGTGGCCCGCGGTCACGATGACTGGCGCCTGCCGGGAGCCGATGAGCTGGCGAGCCTGTTTGCCACTTATCATCAGGCCGGCGAAGAGATGAAGCTGCTGACGGAACATGGCTGGCCGCTTTACAGCCGGGTCTGGAGCAGTGACGCACCCAATGACGAGGGGGAGGCTCCCCTGCTCGATCTGGGTTACGGCGAAGTGATGGGCGATCTGCCAGAGGAGGCCCACGGGGCCGTCTGCGTGCGGGCCGGCTAACCCCGGCATGTCAGGATGACGAACAACGGGCGCCGCGGCGCCCGTTTCGTTGCCCATCGGCGCGGCGCGGGGGGCGCCACTTCCACCTAGCTGCCATCTAGCTCCCGCCGGTAGTCGTGACCCTCCCTGAGGTAGTAGCGGCGACCCTCCAGACTCAGGGGGATGAGCCCCGCATCCGGCGTCGCCGCCAATACCCGGGTCGGTGGCGTCACCACCACATAGTGGCTCTCCTGCTGTTGGTAGAAGGTGCCGCCGAGCACATAGTAGGTGAACCCGGCCAGCAGCACTGTCTCCACCCCTGCTGGCAGCCTGTCGAGGTGCAGGACTGGGGCGGGCATGAACCCGGCGTCACCGCCGTGACGGGGGGCTGGCATCTTTGGCCCTCCCTGATGCCTGCCCGTGTCGCCGGGGCCTGCGAGGACGGGGAGGCTGATGGTCAGGATCAGTGTCCACCAGGCGCCGTGACGCATCCTCATGCTACTGCCCCTTGAGCGGGGCGGCGGCCTGGCGTTTGGGGGGCTGAGGTGGCAGCTCGCGCACGCTGACCATGACCTCGTAGCGGGTATCTGGGTCGGCGGCGGCAATGTTCTTCAGCAGCGCCTGGGCCAAGGCCTGGGGATCAGAGCCCTGCTTGCTGGCCTGATAGAGCACCGAGGGGGGCATCGGCATCTGGCTGCCGGGGCGAGCTGGCATGGGGGGGAACATCTCGCCGGCATGAGCAAGCGTGGTGCCCAGCAGCAGGGCAAGAGTGAGAGCGTTACGTGACATTATGGTGACTCCATTGATGGGATGACCCCATCAAACGCCACTGGCGCGCCGGGCTCAATCACCTTTACACCCTCTTTTCACCTCCTTGACAGTCGTGACAACGGGCGCCGTGGCGCCCGTTGTTGCTCATCGTGATCCGCAGGACTCAGAACTCGTTGGAGAGTGCCTTGTAGCCCTTGACCAGGTCGATGTTGGTGTGGGCCACGTCTTCGGAGAACTCGGTGGCATCCACGGTCACGCGGGGGATCTGGGCCAGATCGCTCTGCTGGTTGATGCGGGTGGTGGAGGGCACATAGAAACCGGGGGGCAGATCGCAGCCGTCGATCACCGAGTTGTGACGCACCACTGAGCCTTCGCCGATATGGCAGTTGAACAGCACGCTGTTGAAGCCGATGAAGACCCGGTTACCCACCTCGCAGGGGCCGTGCACTATGCTGCGGTGGGCGATGGAGCTGTATTCGCCTATGGTGACGGCGGCGCCGGACTTGGAGTGGATCACCACGCCGTCCTGAATGTTGGAGTTGGCACCGATGACGATGGGCTCCATGTCGCCGCTCTCATCCACCTCGTCGGCACGGATCACGGCGTAGGGGCCGACAAACACATTCTCCTTGATGATCACCTTGCCGCAGATGATGGCGGTCTTGTCGATGTAGGCGGACTCGTCGATAACGGGGAGGTGACCGGAGGGATTCTTGCGGATCATGGCATGTCCTGTTGCTGATGAAATCGGGGAAAATGGCGGGACGCAGAGGCTCGCCGGAGAGTCAGCTTACGCCTCTGATCCGGGTGGGGGAACCCTTTACTGGTCTGACCCACTCTTGGTAAGGGCATTTGGCATGGTTGTTCTTTGACTCCCTTGTATGGGAGCATGGGGCCTGACAAACGGGCGTGTTCCTCGCCGGAAGGGGGCGGCCTGACTGCGATGACGGAGACGATGACATGAAGAAGATGATGCTGCTCCTGGCGGCGTTCTTGCTGTGCGCCCAGGCCGCGCAGGCCAAGGGGCGGCCAGGTGAGTTTGACTACTACGCCCTGGCGCTCTCCTGGTCACCGGAGCACTGCGCCATCAAGCCGGCCGATAGAGAGCAGTGCAGCCGCCAGTTGGGCTTCGTGCTGCACGGACTCTGGCCCCAGTACCAGCGCGGCTATCCCGGCAGCTGTACCCGCGAGTGGCTGGATCCCGCCATGGAGCAGGCGTTTGCCGGTCTTTACCCCAGCCGCTTCCTCTATGGCCATGAGTGGGAGAAGCACGGCACCTGCTCAGGCCTGAGCCAGCAGGCATTCCACCAACTGGCCAGCGATCTGCGCCAGAAGGTGCGGATCCCGGCCGCCTACCAATCCCCGGTCGAACCGCTGCGCAAGAGTGCCTTCCAGCTCAAGGCGGATCTGGCCGCTGCCAACCACTGGCTTGCCCCCAATACCATCACGGTGGCCTGCGCCGACGGCGGGCGTTTCCTGCGGGAGATCTACATCTGCATCAACAAGGAAGGGACGGATGCCGTCCCCTGCTCGGACGAGATGCAAAAGCGGGAGCGCCGCTCCTGCGGCCAGCCGGACTTCCTGCTGCGCAGCGTGCGCTGACCCTCGTTATCTTCATCAGGCCTCTTGGGGGCCTGATGTGCAACTGCAGTCATCGGAAAGGAGCTCTGCAATGACTGACGTGAAACAGTTTTCGGCACGGGAGCGCAGCCTGCTGCTCGGGGTGAAAGGGGTGGGCCCCACCGTCATCGGGCGGCTCGAACAGCTGGGGTATCACAGCCTGAATGAGCTGGCCGAGGCGGATAGCGGCCACATAGTCCGGCTGGTGGCCAGCATGCTGGGCTCGACCTGCTGGCAGAACAGCCCGCAGGCCAGAGAGGCCATAGACGGTGCCATAGTGCTGGCGCGCAGCCAGATGGCCGCCTCCGTCGCAGAAGGAGAGGGTGGCGAATGAGCCTGTTTGCCGATCTGGGGATGCGCTACCCCATCATCCAGGCGCCCATGGCCGGGGTGCAGAACGCTGAGCTGGCCATGGCGGTGACGGGGGCGGGTGCCCTGGGATCCTTGCCGGCGGCCATGCTCGGCACGGCCGAGCTGCGCCAGGCGCTGGAACAGCTGGCGGCCAGTGGCCCTGGCCCCTTCAACATCAACTTCTTCTGCCATCGACAGAGTGAGCCTGATCCGGCCGAAGAGCACCGCTGGCGAGAGGCGCTGGCGCCCTACTATGCCGAGTTCGGGGTGGATGCCAGAGCCGTGACGACGGCGCCCGGCCGCGCGCCCTTCAATGCGGAGCATGCCGCTCTGCTTGGCGAGTTCAGACCCGCCGTGGTCAGCTTTCACTTCGGCCTGCCGGCGCCCGGGTTGCTGGCCCGGGTGAAGGCCACGGGGGCAAGCGTCTTTGCCAGCGCCACCACGGTAGCGGAAGCGCAGTGGCTGGCGCACCATGGCGCCGATGCCATCATAGCCCAGGGGCTGGAAGCGGGAGGGCATCGCGGCCATTTCCTGAGCCAGGATCTCGGTCTGCAACAGGGCACCTTCACGCTGTTGCCACAGATAGTGGCGGCAGTGGATTTGCCTGTCATCGCCGCTGGGGGCATAGTCGATGGCAAGGGGATCAGGGCCGCCCTGGCGCTGGGGGCTAGAGCAGTCCAGATGGGAACGGCATTCCTCTGTTGTCACGAGGCGACGACCTCGCCCCTGCACCGTGCGGCGCTGCAGGGGGCCCATGGCCGGCACACCGCACTGACCAATCTGTTCAGCGGCCGTCCGGCGCGGGGGATAGTGAATCGTTTGATGCGGGAGCTTGGCCCTCTCTCGGCGCTGCCTCCTGACTTCCCCCATGCCAGCGGCGCAGTGGCCCCGTTGCGCGCTGCTGCTGAAAAGGTCGGTGACAGCGGCTTCTCGCCGCTCTGGGCCGGACAGAATGTCTCGGGTTGCCGCTCCCTGGCCGCCGCCGAGCTGATCGCAGCCTGGGCCGCCGAAGCCGATCTGGCCTGATGGCCTATCTTCTGCAGCTTTCCTTTATATAGGTATCTCTACAGGCACTGGCTTCTGGCCTGGACGGCGTCGAGATCCTGCCGTGGTGGGGGAGTGCAGAGCATCAATCAGAGCCCTTTTTAACGGCTGCCTGTGGATAAGTGTGTATAAAAGCTGTGCTTTGATATGAATAACTAATAAATGGCCTTTTTTTGCAATTTTATTACAGTCAGTGCTTGCCAATGTGATCAATGTCTCTATAATACGCCACATCGACAGGGCAAGCGGCAACGCAAACAACCCGGTCGATAACCTCGAAAAGCCTTTGAAAATAAGGCTTGACTCGAGAAGGCGGTTGAGTAGAATTCCACTCCCGCAGCAACACACTGTTGCGTCGCTCTTTAACAATTTGAATCAAGCAATCTGTG